>NZ_JBFAIR010000005.1:0-344501 GCF_040654815.1 Streptomyces sp. NPDC050619
GACGGGAGAGACGGGGTATCAACATATCTGGCGTTGACTTTTGGCACGCTGTTGAGTTCTCAAGGAACGGACGCTTCCTTTGTACTCACCCGAGAAACTCTCTCGCGGCTTTCCTCCGGGCGCTTCCCTTCGGTTCTTGCGTTTCCGACTCTACCAGATCCTTTTCCGATCCGATTCCCTGTCGGCGGGATATACCGAAGACCCTTGGCTTTCGCCTGTCGGCCTTTCGACATTCACTACGTTAGCCGATTCCCCTCGCCAACTCATAATCGAGTCCCGCGAGTTCCGAATTCAGACATGCAAGCACGCCGAATAAGCCCCCGCTGAGGGGAAGTCGTAGGTAGTGGTTTGGCCGCTTCCGGCTGCTGGCGAACGCCGTACCCGGTTCAAGCGGCTCGGGCTACGTTACGCATCTTCCAAGAGCGAGTCAACTTGAGCGACGCCTGGGTACGTGAGCCCGATACGGGCTCACCGTCGGGTCGTTGGCGATCCAGTACCGCCATGGGTGGACGCCTCCGTCGCCGGCCACTCCGGTGCGTGGGCCGTTGTTCACCAGGTCGGAGGGCACGGATTCGCCGGTCAGGATCCGTAGGGGTGTGTCCTCGGCGGTACAGGCGTCCGTGCCGTCCAGGGCCCGGTCCACGCCCAGGGCCGTGGCCAGGCGGGCGGGGCCTTTGGCCAGTTCCTTGTCGTTTCGGGCCGAGAGCCGACGTTTGCGGGCCAGTTCGGCGCCTTCGACGATCTCCCCGGCGCGGAGCAGGACGGCGCTCGCCGTGCCCTCCGGGCCGCACACCAGGTTCATGCAGAACCACATGCCGTAGGTGAAGTAGACGTACACGTGCCCAGGCGGACCGAACATCACGCTGTTGCGGGCCGTGCGGCCGCGATAGGCGTGGGAGCCGGGGTCGTTCAGGCCGTCGTAGGCCTCGACCTCCGTGAGGCGCACCGCGATCGGACCGTCCGGCGTCGTGCGGACGAGGATGCGGCCGAGGAGGTCGGGGGCTACGTCCAGTACGGGGCGGTCGAAGAAGTCCCTGGGGAGTGGCATACGGTCCGGGGGCGCGATCATGGCGTCCGAGCGTAGTCCAGAGGGGTGCGTACCAAGGGGTGGTCAGGCTTCCTCCGGCTTGCCAGGGTGAGGGCGCGGAACCGGCCAGGGCCGGATCGCGTTTGTAGGGATCAAGGGTCCATCGGTAGAGGGAGAGACATGGCGTTCAAGAAGCTGCTCGCGAGCCTGGGGGCCGGCGGGGCTTCGGTGGAGACGGTGCTGACCGAGGTCAACGTCGTTCCGGGTGGTGTCGTCCAGGGTGAGGTGCGGATCCAGGGCGGGTCCGTCGACCAGCAGATCGAGGCGCTGTCGGTCGGGCTTCAGGCCAAGGTCGAGGTCGAGAGCGGCGACCAGGAGTACAAGCAGGACATCGAGTTCACGAAGGTGCCGCTCGGTGGGGCCTTCGAGTTGAAGGCGAATGCCGTGCACGCGGTGCCGTTCGGTCTTGAGATCCCGTGGGAGACGCCGATCACGATGATCGACGGGCGCGCGCTGCCCTCGATGCACATCGGTGTCAGCACGGAGCTGGCGATCGCCCGGGCCGTGGACTCCGGCGATCTGGACCCGGTCAACGTGCACCCGCTGCCCGCGCAGAAGGCGATCCTGGACGCGTTCATCCAGCTGGGCTTCCGGTTCAAGAACGCGGACATGGAGCGCGGCCACATCCGGGGTACACGGCAGAAGCTGCCGTTCTACCAGGAGATCGAGTTCCTGCCGCCGCAGCAGTACCGGGGTCTGAACCAGGTCGAGTTGAGCTTCGTCGCCGACGCGAACGCGATGGACGTCATCCTGGAGATGGACAAGAAGCCGGGTCTGTTCAGCGAGGGCAGTGACACCTTCCGCTCGTTCCAGGTGGGTCTGAACGACTTCCAGGGCACCGACTGGGTGGCCTACCTCAACCAGTGGCTGTCCGAGGTCGGCAGCAAGCGCAACTGGTTCTAGGCTCGGAACCACTGACTCCAGAACCGATCCAGGAGGTACCGAGGTGACCGAGCTCAAGCGGCGGCCGCTCCCGCACGACTTCCATCCGCCCGTGCCGTCGTTCACGGTGACGAGCGAGGACGTCGCGGAGGGTGCGACGCTCAAGGACGCTCAGGTCTACGCGGCCGGCAACACCTCGCCGCAGCTGCGGTGGGAGGGCTTCCCGCCTCAGACCAAGAGCTTCGCCGTGACCTGCTATGACCCCGATGCTCCGACGGGCAGTGGATTCTGGCACTGGGTGGTGTTCGACATCCCGGTCTCGGTCACCGAGCTGCCGGTGGGTGCGGGCAGCGGCAAGTTCGAGGGGCTGCCGGAGGGCGCGGTCCAGGCACGCAACGACTACGGGTCGAAGGAGTTCGGCGGTGCCGCTCCGCCGCCCGGGGACGGCCCGCACCGGTATGTGTTCACGGTGTACGCCGTGGACCAGGAGAAGCTCGGACCAGACTCCGATGCGACCCCTGCCTACGTGGGCTTCAACCTGCGGTTCCACACGCTGGCGCGCGCCCAGCTGATCGGTGAGTACGAGGTGCCCGCCGAAGCCTGACATTCATAGAACGTTTGCCCGCCTCTGGTCTTGGAATTGATCAGGGGCGGGCATTTTTATTGCGTTGTCCATCTCGGCGTGCCCGGCCAGAGTTGATCCAGCCCGCCACAGGGGTGGGCCGGTACGCACGGGAGGTGGGCTGACATGCGGGACACGCTGGTACTGAACGCGAGCTTCGAGCCGCTGTCCACGGTGACGTTGAACCGAGCCGTCGTTCTGGTGCTTCAGGACAAGGCCGTCGTCGAGCAGTCCCACCCCGAACTGCGTATGCGCGGAGCCGCGGTCGACATACCGGCGCCCCGGGTGATCAGGCTGTGCAGGTACGTACGGGTGCCCTTCCGAAGACAAGCCCCGTGGTCGAGGCGGGGTGTCCTGGTGCGGGACCGGCACAGGTGCGCGTACTGCGGCCGGCGGGCGACGACCGTGGACCACGTGGTGCCGCGGTCGCAGGGCGGTCAGGACACCTGGCTGAACACGGTGGCCTCGTGCGCGCAGGACAACCACCGCAAGGCGAACCGGACTCCGGAGCAGGCGGACATGCCGCTGCTTCGGCAGCCGTTCGAGCCGACACCGGCGGGCGCGATGCTGCTGTCGCTGGGCAATGACGACTTCCAGGCCCTGCCCAAGTGGCTGGCACAGCCGGCCGCCTAGTGCGTACGACGATGGGGCCCACCTCCGAGCGGAGGCGGGCCCCATCGTCGTATCCCGTCAGTCGGTGACGGAGGGCTTCTCGCGGCGCTCCGTGCCGCCGCCCGAATTGCCGCCCATGGGGCCGAAGTTGCCCATGGCGCCGCTCAGTCCCTTGAGCGCGTCGCCGATCTCGCTGGGCACGATCCAGAGCTTGTTGGCGTCGCCCTCGGCGATCTTCGGGAGCATCTGGAGGTACTGGTAGGCGAGGAGCTTCTGGTCCGCGTCTCCGGCGTGGATGGACTCGAAGACCGTACGGATGGCCTGGGCTTCGCCCTCGGCGCGCAGGGCGGCGGCCTTGGCCTCACCTTCGGCGCGGAGGATCTGCGACTGCTTCTCACCTTCGGCGGTGAGGATGGCGGCCTGGCGCGTACCTTCGGCGGTGAGGATCGCGGCGCGCTTGTCGCGGTCGGCGCGCATCTGCTTCTCCATCGAGTCCTGGATGGAGGTCGGCGGCTCGATGGCCTTCAGTTCCACGCGGTTGACGCGGATGCCCCACTTGCCGGTGGCTTCGTCGAGGACGCCACGCAGGGCGGCGTTGATCTCCTCGCGGGAGGTCAGGGTCCGCTCCAGGTCCATGCCGCCGATGATGTTGCGGAGCGTGGTGACGGTGAGCTGCTCGATCGCCTGGATGTAGCTGGCGACTTCGTAGGTCGCGGCCCGGGCGTCGGTCACCTGGTAGTAGATGACGGTGTCGATGTTCACGACCAGGTTGTCCTGGGTGATCACCGGCTGCGGCGGGAACGGCACGACCTGTTCACGCAGGTCGATGCGGTTGCGGATGGTGTCGATGAACGGGACGACGATGTTGAGGCCCGCGTTGAGCGTCCGCGTGTAGCGGCCGAAGCGCTCCACGATGGCTGCGCTCGCCTGCGGGATGACCTGGATCGTCTTGATCAGGGCGATGAAGACCAACACCACCAGGATGATCAAGACGATGATGACCGGTTCCATCGTGCTCCCCGTACCCTTCTCCGCCTCGGCGCTTTCGGAAGATCTTATGCCTGTTGAAGATCTTGCTGGTCGAGTGTGACAGACCGTCGCGTGCTCGTGGGGCGTTCCGTCCAGTTACGTCATGTCCCGAACCGGCAAGGTCACATGACGATCGCCGTGGCTCCCTCGATCTCCACAACATCCACTTCCTGGCCCACTTCGTAGGCGTGGTCGGTGTCGAGAGAGCGGGCCGACCAGACTTCTCCGGCGAGCTTGATCCGGCCGCCGGAGCCGTCCACGCGCTCCAGGACGACGGCTGGTCTGCCCTTCAAGGCGTCCACGCCGGAAAGGAGTTGGGGTCGCTGCGAGCGCTGCCGGGCGGCGATGGGCCGTACGACGGCGATGAGGGCGACCGAGACGACGGCGAAGACCAGCACCTGGACGACGAGGTCGCCGCCGATTGCGGCCGCGAGGGCGGCGGCCAGCGCGCCCACCGCGAGCATGCCCAGTTCCGGCATCGCGGTCACCACGAGCGGGATTCCGAGCGCCGCCGCGCCGACGAGCCACCACACCCATGCGTCGATGTCGTTCACATGGTCATGGTAGGTCCGCGGGTACCACCTCCGACAGGGCGCCGAGCCTGGAAACGGCCTTCTTGCCCGGGAGTTCGGCAAGTTCAGGACAGCGGCAGGCCCTGTGCGGTCCAGCGCTCGCCGTTCTGTTCGACGACGAGCGGGAGGCCGAAGCAGAGGGAGAGGTTGCGGGAGGTGAGTTCGAGCTCCAGCGGACCGGCGGCCATGACCTTGCCCTGGCGGATCATCAGGACGTGGGTGAAGCCGGGGGCGATCTCCTCGACATGGTGGGTGACCATGATCATCGAGGGGGCGATGGGGTCGCGGGCGAGGCGGCCGAGGCGGCGTACGAGGTCCTCGCGGCCGCCGAGGTCGAGGCCGGCGGCGGGCTCGTCGAGGAGCAGCAGCTCGGGGTCGGTCATCAGGGCGCGGGCGATGAGGGTGCGCTTGCGCTCGCCCTCGGAGAGCGTGCCGAACTTGCGCTCCAGGTAGTCGCTCATGCCGAGGCGGTCGAGGAAGGCGCGGGCGCGCTGCTCGTCGACCTCCTCGTACTCCTCCTGCCAGCCGGCGGTCATGCCGTACGCGGCGGTGAGTACCGTCTGTAGGACGGTCTGGCGCTTGGGGAGCTTGTCGGCCATGGCGATGCCGGCCATGCCGATACGGGGGCGCAGCTCGAAGACGTCGGTGCCGGGCTTGCCGAGGGTCTCGCCGAGGATCGTGGCCGTGCCCGTGCTGGGGTAGAGGTAGCTGGAAGCGACGTTCAGGAGGGTGGTCTTGCCGGCGCCGTTGGGGCCGAGGATGACCCAGCGCTCGCCCTCCTTGACCGACCAGGAGACCTGGTCCACCAGAGCCCGGCCCTCCCGGACCACGGATACGTCCTGAAGCTCCAGAACATCGCTCATGAGCGCGTTGTCTCCCCTTGCAGTCTGGCCGGTCTCGGTGTCGCGTTCGCCGGTGGCTCGATCCGCCGCGCCGGTGGGCGCAGCCCTCAAGGAAATCTACGCCACCGGTCGCCCGCTCCATTCCATCGGTCCGGTCCTTAGGGTGGAGGCATGCTTTCGGAACCACGTTCAGGACGCCTTGCCGCCTGGGGAAATGCCCTGTTGGTCGGACTTGTCTCGCCGGACGACGCCGTGCTCTCGATAGTCGGGGACGACGTGCTGCACCGGGTGGAGGGGCTGCCGGGTGAGTCGGCGCCCGTCGGTCTCACGCTCGCGCTGGGGCGGCTGCGGTCGCTCGGGGTGACGGGGCTGCGGGTCGCGCTGCCCGCGCCCGGGCACCCGCTGGGGCTGAGCGGGCCGCCGGAGTTCAACGCGCGGGCGCTGGACGCCGAGGAGGCCGTGATCTGTTACGGCGCCGCGCTCGGGTTGGTGCCCGAGGTGTACGAGGCCGGGCCGGACGGCGATGTGCATGTCGAGGTGGTGTGGCACTGCCTGGCGGTGCGGGAGGCGCCGCCCGCCGATGTGCCCTCGCTCGGGGAGGCCGAGCGGGAGCTGGCGGAGGCGCTCCGGGACGCGACCGAGGTGCTCACGCGGCTGGACGTGGCCGGGTCGGGGCCGGTGGCTCAGGCGGCGATCGATGCGTACCGGGCGCGGGCCGAGCGGGGGCAGGAGGTGTTGGCTCCGGGGTATCCGCCGCGGGCGGTGCGGGTGCTGGAGCTGGCGCAGCGGGTGCGGCTGCTGGTTTCCCTGGCGTACGAGAACGGGCACGGGGGTGCGGTGAGTTCCGCTGAGATGGCGGCCCGGGGGCAGGCGTTGCGGCCGGTGGAGCGGACGGCTCGGCGGGCGCAGGTGGCTGCGTACAACTCCGTTGTGGAGGAGCAGGAGAGGGGGGTGCGGTGAGCGTCGGTTGTGGTGGTGGACGGTGTGGGTGGGGGCGTGCCTGGGGGCTCTGCCCCCAGACCCCCGTTTCGGCCTGAACGGCCTCGTCCTCAAACGCCGGACGGGCTGAGATTGCCTGGACCGGCGCTGAAATGTTCACCAAGACGCCGACCGGCCTCCCGAGTGGGGGCCCGGGAGGCCGGAGGTCAGTGCCCGCTGGGCGACCGGTGTCAGTGGTTGATGCCGAGGTTGCCGAAGGCGGGGTTCAGCACGCCGATGACGTTCACGCTGTTGCCGACGTCGTTGATCGGGACGTGCACCGGGACCTGGGTGACGTTGCCCGAGACGACGCCCGGCGAGCCCACGGCCTTGCCGTCGGCGTGCGCACCGTCGGTGGCAGAGGCCATCCCGGCACCGGCGGCGACCAGCCCGCCGGCCACCATCGTCACGGCCGCTGCCTTCTTCAGCTTGTTCACTTCTGAGCCCTCCTAGCGATTGCCGCGGCAGTCGCCGCAGCACGCACTGGAGAACGGCGGAGGGCCACAAAGGATGCGCCATCCGGGGGACATTCCCACGACGGTATGAATCTCAGTCCGGAGCGGAACGCTCCGTATTGCCGAGGGCCAAGGCCTGTCAGCCCGTCACGCCATGGCGTACGGCCCACAGGGCGGCCTGGGTGCGGTCGGCGAGGTCGAGCTTCATCAGGATGTTCGAGACGTGCGTCTTGACGGTCTTCTCGGAGAGCACCAGCGCGCGGGCGATCTATCGGTTGGAGCGGCCGTCCGCTATCAGTCCGAGCACCTCGCGCTCCCGCTCGGTGAGCGAACCGCCTCTTCCCTGCCCGGAGTTGGTCATCTCCTGGGACAACAGGGCGCCCGCGACCTCGGCTTGGAGCAGGATGTGCCCCGCGTGGACGGAACGGATGGCGCCGGCCAGCGCGTCCGGGTCGACGTCCTTGTAGACGTATCCGGCGGCGCCCGCGCGCAGGGCCGGGACGACCGTGCGCTGCTCGGTGAAGCTGGTGACGATGAGCACGCGCGCGGGGTTGTTCAGTTCCCGGAGCTTGCGCAGGGCGTCGACGCCGTCCATGCCCGGCATCTTGACGTCCATCAGGACGACGTCGGGCTTCAGTTCCTCGGCGCGGGCGACGCCTTCGGCGCCGTCGGCCGCCTCGCCCACGACCTCGATGTCGTCCTGGACTTCGAGGAACGTGCGCAGTCCCCGGCGGACCACCTGGTGGTCGTCGACGAGCAGCACCTTGATTGCGTCAGCCACCGGGGACCTCCATCTCGATCGTGGTGCCCTTGGCGGGCGCCGATTCCACGGTCAGCGTGCCGCCGACCCCGTTCGTCCGGTCCCGCATGGAGACCAGGCCCAGGTGGCGTCCCGCGCGGCGTATCGACTGGGGGTCGAAGCCGCTGCCGTCGTCCGTCACCCGCAGGACGGCTCCGCTGCCGCGCCGGTCCAGGGTCACCTCGACGTGCTGCGCGCCCGAGTGGCGCAGAGCATTGTGCAGGGCCTCCTGGGCGACGCGCAGCACGGCCTCCTCCTGGGAGGCGGGCAGGGCGCGGACGCCACGGCCGGCGAAGGTCACGCGCGCGCTGTGGGCGCGGTCGAGGACCTGGATCTGGGTGCGGAGGGTCGCGACCAGGCCGTCCTCGTCCAGTGCCGCGGGGCGCAACTCGACGACTGCCGCGCGCAGTTCATCGGCGGCCTCGGCGGCGAGCGCGGCCACCTGCTGGAGTTCGCCCTTGGCGCGGGACGGGTCGCGGTCCACCAGGGTGGCGGCGGCCTGGGCGGTCAGGCGCAGCGAGAAGAGCTTCTGGCTGACCGCGTCGTGCAGCTCGTGCGCGAGGCGGGAGCGCTCCTCGGCGATCGTCAGCTCGCGGCTGCGTTCGTAGAGGCGGGCGTTGGTGAGGGCGATCGCGGCGTGCTGGGCGAGGATCGAGAGCAGTTCCTCGTCGTCCTCGGTGAAGCCGCAGGTGCCCTCGGGCTTGGGGCAGTTCTTGTTCGCGAGGAACAGCGCGCCGATGACCTCGTCGCCGTCGCGGATCGGCAGGCCCAGGAAGTCGGACATGTCGGGGTGGGCGGAGGGCCAGCCCTCGAAGCGGGGGTCCTGGCGCACGTCGGCGAGGCGCTCGACCCTGGCCTCGCGCAGCATCGCGGCGAGGATGCCGTGCTGGCGCGGGAGCGGGCCGATGGCCTTCCACTGCGCTTCGCTGACGCCGTCGACCACGAACTGGGCGAAGCCGCCGTGGTCGTCCGGGACACCGAGGGCGGCGTACCGCGCGTCGAGCAGCTCGCGGGCGGAGGCGACGATCGTCTTGAGGACGTCGCGCACCTCCAGGTGCCTGCTCATGGCCAGCAGCGCGGAGCTCACCGCGGCGAGGCCGGACCGGGGGCCTTGACTCATGCCCTCACGTTACCGGCGGGGTGTGACAACGCGGATCCGACCAGTGAGGGCCCTCTCCTAGGCCGGTGGGCCTAGGACGAAGGGCCTCGCCTCTTTGCGGCCCGCGTCCGAGGCGCCGCGGGCAGCCGTGTTCCTACGTTGGTGGCACGCCGATCGAGGCGTCGAGGACGAGGGGACGTGTGTCATGCCGGTAGCGATCATCACTGGGGCCTCCAAAGGACTGGGGCGGGCGCTGGCCGAGGCGCTGGCCGCCCGCGGCTGGGATCTGGTGCTGGACGCCAGAGGCGCTCAGGCCCTCACGGAGGCGGCGGCGGTCGTGTCGGCGCACGGCACGCGTGTGACGGCGTTGCCGGGGGACGTCACGGACGCCGGGCACCGGAGCGAGCTGGTGGCGGCCGCGTGGCGGCTCGGCGGGATCGACCTGCTGGTGAACAACGCGAGCGCGCTGGGCGCCGAGCCGCTGGTCCGGCTGGAGAAGCTGCCCCTGGAGGGGCTCAGGCGGGCGCTGGAGGTCAATGTGGTGGCCGCGCTGGGCCTGGTCCAGGAGGCGCTGCCGCTGTTGCGGGCCTCGGAGGCGGGCACGGTGATCGCGGTCAGCTCGGACGCGGCCGCCGAGGCGTACGAGACGTGGGGCGGCTACGGGGCGTCCAAGGCCGCCCTGGACCACCTGACGGCGGTGTTCGCCGCGGAGGAGCCCGGGCTGCGGGTCTGGGCGGTCGACCCCGGGGACATGGCGACGGAGCTGTACGCGGCGGCCGTACCGGAGGACGACGATCCGCGGCCGGAGCCGGCCGGTGTGGTCCCCGCGTTCCTGCGGCTGCTGGACGAGCGTCCCGTGAGCGGGCGCTACGGGGCGCCTTCCCTGCTGGAGTCGCGATGACGCTGGCAGTGCGCGTATCTGAGGAGCTGTCCGCGCGCGTACCGGCCGAGCAGCGCGGGCCCGGGCTCGACCGGGATGCCGTACGGCTGCTGGTGTCGCGTGGCACGGAGGTGTCACACCACGCGTTCGTCGAGCTGCCCCGGCTGCTGCGGGCGGGGGACCTGCTGGTCGTCAATACGTCTCCCACGCTGGCCGCCGCGGTCGACGGGCGGATCGGGCACGCGCGCGTGGTGGTGCACTTCTCCACGCGCGGGGACGACGGGCGGTGGGCGGTCGAGCTGCGGGATCCCGACGGGGAGGGCACCACGCGCGCGCGTGCGGGCGGTCCCGCGGGGACGGAAGTGCGGCTGCCGGGAAGGGGGCGGCTGGTTCTGGAGGAGCCGGTGAGCGCGGGGAGCGAGCGGCTGTGGTGGGCGCGAGTGCCCGGGGCGGGAGTCCTCGGGATGCTGCGGGCGTACGGGCGGCCGATTCGCTACTCCTATACGGAGCGGGACCAGCCGTTGTCCGTGTACCAGACGGTGTTCGCACTGCCGACGCCTGACGGGGCGGGCAGCGCGGAGATGCCGAGTGCGGGCCGGCCCTTCACCGCGCGGCTGGTGGCGGAGCTGGTGAGCCGGGGGGTGCAGTTCGCGCCGATCACGCTGCACACGGGGGTGGCCTCGGCTGAGGCGCACGAGCCGCCGTATCCGGAGCGGTTCGCGGTGCCGGAGGCGTCGGCTCGGCTGATCAACGCGGTCAGGGCCGATCAGGCAAGGCGGGTCATCGCCGTCGGTACGACGGCCGTGCGGGCCGTGGAGTCGGCGACGGGGGACGACGGGGTGGTGCGGGCGGCCGACGGCTGGACCGGTCTCGTGGTCACGCCGGAGAGGGGTGTACGTGTGGTCGACGGGCTGCTGACGGGGCTGCACGAGCCGGAGGCCTCGCATCTGCTGATGCTGGAGGCGATCGCGGGGCGGGCGGCTATCGACCGCAGCTACGAGGAGGCGCTGCGCGGGCTCTACCTGTGGCACGAGTTCGGGGACGTGCACCTCGTCCTCCCGGAGAAGGGGCCTCACACAGAGCATTGCGCCAGCAACTGTTGGTGAGACCAGCACCCGCCGGATGTGAGCCCGCACATAGGGCGCAGATCACGTACGAAGGGAGATAGGAGACAAAGGGTCCCACCCTGAACGGGGCAGACGTTCCGGTCTGTCCCGTTTTGCCCTTCCCTGATCCACTACCCAGCTTCGTACGTCACACCTTTGCCTGGGCATTTTGCGGCCGCTAAGAATGGCTCTCGTCGCTCAGCGCCGCGGGTTCCGACCGCGGCGTTTGTGCCGGAAATACGGCAGTCCCCACGGACGAAGAGCGACCTCCGCGCTATTCGAAGAGGTCCATTCGCCATGCCCAAGAACATCAAGTTTCGTGAACGTAGTCGCGCCCTGACCCGAACGCACAAGATCGCCATCGCGGGTGTCGCCACGCTCGGCGCCGCCGCCGTCGCGTTCTCCGCCGTCCCTGGCGGGCAGACGACCACGTCCCAGGCGGCCGGCGCCTCGGCCCCGGTGGCCTACGGCTCCGGGCAGCTCAAGGGCCTCCAGTCGGGCGTCTCCGAGCAGCTCGCCGGTGACAGCCTCCAGAGCAAGGCCACCGCGGTTCAGGAGAAGGCCAAGGCCGCCGAAGCGAAGGCCAAGGCCGAGGCGGCGGCGAAGAAGAAGGCCGCCGCCGAAACCGCCGCCAAGAAGAAGGCCGCCGCCGCAGCCGCCGCGAAGAAGAAGGCCCAGCAGGCGCGCGAGGCGAAGGAGGCCGCCAGCAGGTCCGCCAAGCGCACCCCGGTCAAGGCCGCCGCCGCGAAGACCTACACCAACAACCTCGACGGCTGGATCAAGCACTCGCTCGACATCATGAAGGCCAAGGGCATCCCGGGCAGCTACAACGGCCTGCACCGCAACATCATCCGGGAGTCCTCGGGCAACCCGAACGCCATCAACAACTGGGACATCAACGCCATCAACGGCATCCCCTCGAAGGGGCTGCTCCAGGTCATCCCGCCGACCTTCAAGGCGTACCACGTCCCGGGCACGTCCTGGAACATCTACGACCCGGTCGCCAACATCACCGCCGCCGCCAACTACGCGGCCGACAAGTACGGCTCTATGGACAACGTCAACAGCGCGTACTGAGGCCGCGCGGACCTCTTCCTACGCCGATTCCTACGCCGAAGGGCGGCACCCTCACCGGGGTGCCGCCCTTCACCGTCGTACGAGAGTCCGTCGTACGAGAGTGATCACTTGCGCATGACCTCGGGCTCGTGGCGGCGCAGGAAGCGGGCCACGAAGAAGCCGCAGATCACTCCGAGGACGATCAGGGCGGCCATGTCCATGCCCCAGGTGCCGACCGTGTGCTCCCACAGCGGGTCGGTGCCGCCGCCGTCCTTGGGCGGGCTGATCTTGTTGAAGTCCAGCGTGGCGCCCGCGGCGGCGACCGCCCATCGGGACGGCATCAGGTACGAGAACTCGTTGACCCCGACCGCGCCGTTCAGCGCGAACAGGCAGCCGGTGAACACGACCTGGATGATCGCGAACATGACCAGCAGCGGCATGGTCTTCTCGGCCGTCTTCACCAGCGAGGAGATGACCAGGCCGAACATCATCGAGGTGAAGCCCAGCGCCATGATCGGGATGGAGAGCTCGATCAGCGTCGCGCTGCCGAGGACCAGGCCCTCCTTCGGGATCTCCCGGCTCGCGAACCCGATGACGCCGACCATCAGGCCCTGAAGCACGGTGATCACGCCGAGCACGAACACCTTGGACATCAGGTACGCGGAGCGGGACAGGCCGGTCGCGCGCTCCCGCTCGTAGATGACCCGTTCCTTGATCAGCTCGCGGACCGAGTTGGCCGCGCCGGCGAAGCAGGCGCCGACCGCGAGGATCAGCAGGACCGTGGTGGCGGTGCCGTTCGGGATGATCCGGCCGGTCTTCGGGTTGGCCGGGTTGGGCAGCAGGCTGTTGCCCGAGTCGATGAGCAGGCTCACCGCGCCCAGGACGGCCGGCAGGATCACCGTCAGAGCCAGGAAGCCCTTGTCGGAGGCGATCACCGACGTGTAGCGGCGCACCAGCGTGACGAACTGCGACATCCAGCCCTGCGGCTTGGGCGGACGCATCGAATGCGGCGGAGGCATGTGTACGGACTGCGGCGCAACGGCGTCGATGTCCGCGGCGTACATCTGGTAGTGCTGCGAGCCCTTCCAGCGGCCCGCCCAGTCGTAGTCGCGGTAGTTCTCGAAGGCGGAGAAGACGTCGGCCCAGGTGTCGTAGCCGAAGAAGTTCAGCGCCTCCTCCGGCGGACCGAAGTAGGCGACCGCGCCGCCCGGCGCCATCACCAGGAGCTTGTCGCAGATCGCCAGTTCGGCCACGGAGTGGGTGACGACCAGGACCGTACGGCCGTCGTCGGCGAGGCCGCGCAGCAGCTGCATGACGTCGCGGTCCATGCCCGGGTCAAGGCCCGAGGTCGGCTCGTCCAGGAAGATCAGCGACGGCTTGGTCAGCAGCTCCAGGGCCACGGAGACGCGCTTGCGCTGGCCGCCGGAGAGGGAGGTGACCTTCTTCTCCTTGTGGATGTCCAGCTTCAGCTCACGCAGCACCTCGTCGATGCGCTGGTCGCGCTCCTCGGTGCTGGTGTCCGAGGGGAAGCGCAGCTTGGCCGCGTACTTGAGGGCCTTCTTGACGGTCAGTTCCTTGTGCAGGATGTCGTCCTGCGGGACCAGACCGATGCGCTGGCGCAGCTCGGCGAACTGCTTGTAGAGGTTCCGGTTGTCGTAGAGGACGTCGCCCTGGTTGGCGGGCCGGTAGCCGGTGAGCGCCTTGAGCAGGGTCGACTTGCCGGAACCGGACGGGCCGATGACCGCGATCAGCGACTTCTCCGGGACGCCGAAGGAGACGTCCTTGAGGATCTGCTTGCCGCCGTCGACCGTGACCGTCAGGTGACGGGCCGAGAAGGAGATCTCGCCGGTGTCGACGAACTCCTCGAGGCGGTCGCCGACCAGGCGGAACGTCGAGTGGCCGACGCCGACGATGTCGTTCGGGCCGAGCAGCGCCGAGCCGCCCTTGACGATCGGCTGACCGTTGACGTACGTGCCGTTGTGCGAACCGAGGTCGCGGATCTCGTAGCGGCCGTCGGGCGTGGCGTGGAACTCGGCGTGGTGCCGGGAGACCTGAAGGTCGGAGACGACCAGCTCGTTCTCCAGCGCGCGACCGATGCGCATGACGCGGCCGAGGGAGAACTGGTGGAACGTGGTCGGACTGCGGTCGCCGTAGACCGGCGGCGCCCCCGCGCCACCACCGGGGCCGTGCTGCTGCGGAATCTGCGGTGCGGCCTGCTGCGGCTGCTGCCAGCCGGCCTGCGGGGCCTGCTGTTGCGGGGCCTGCGGGGCCTGTTGGGCCGCTGCCCAGCCGGGGCTCGCGCCCTGGGCCGCGTACGGCTGCTGCTGTGGCTGAGCCTGCGGTGTGGCGACGGCGGCCGCGGCGCCGGCGACGGCGAGGCGCGGTCCGTCGGTCGCGTTGCCGAGGTGTACGGCCGAGCCGGGGCCGATCTCCATCTGATGGATCCGCTGCCCCTGCATGAATGTGCCGTTGGTGCTGCCGTGGTCCTCGATGACCCAACCGCGGCCGCTCCAGCTGATCGTGGCGTGACGCCAGGACACCCTGGCGTCGTCGAGCACGATGTCTCCCTGCGGATCCCGTCCGAGGGTGTATGACCTGGACGGGTCGATCGTCCAGGTACGTCCGTTCAATTCCAGTACGAGTTCCGGCACTCCAGCCCCACTGAGTAGTCCCCCGAGTTACCCCCATCACAGGGAGTCTAGGGATGTCGAACATCGTCGGGAACTATTTCAGGCTCGGCCCTCTGACCGAAAGTCGGGCCTTGTGAAGAAGGCGTTCGCCCGCTTCGGCTGTTTCCGTTGACGGGGTTGAAATCGGGCCGGAGAGTGGTAAATCACGTGAGGGGGACATGCGCGGCGACTGAGCCGCGCCGCGGATCGGGGGGTCTGCCATGAGTGCGTCCATGAGCGTCGAGACCGCGAAACACGGCACGAGGCTGCCGTGGGGCGACATCCTGCTGTCCGCGATCGCCTCCGTGAGCTGGGCGTTGATCGGGATGGCCGGCACGGCGGCGCTCGGTCTGCATCTGCTGGAGGCGGACGCGGCGGGCTCGCTCGGGCCGATGACCGCGGCGGTGGTGGCTCTTGGGGCGGGTGGTTCGGTCACACCGTCCGGCGATGTGTCCGCGTTCGGGCTCACGGGCGCGGAGGTGGCGACCGCCGTCGAGATCACGCCACTCGGCGTGAGCCTCGTCGGAGCACTGCTGTTGTCGTGGTTCTTCTTACGGTCCCTGCGCGCGGCCGGAGTTGTGATCGCGCCGTCCGAACTCCTCGCGCGGGCAGGCGCGGTGGTCGCGTTGTTCGTGGCGATGCTGGGCGGGCTGGTGTGGGCGGGGCACGACGTCATCACGATCGACGGGAGCTCGCTCGGGCTCGACGTCCTGCCCGGCGGTGGTGGGGGCGGTGGCATCGAGATTCCCGGGGTAGGTGACATCGGGGATATCGGGGACATCGGGGGGCTGCTGCCCGACCAGATCGGTGACCTCGTCGACGCGCGGGCGGCGGTCGGCTTCACGGTGGACACCGCGCCGACGCTGCTCGGCGGCCTCGGCTGGTCGGCCGGGATCCTGCTGATCGCGCTGCTGGCCTCGCGCCGCACGCCGCTGCCGCGGGGCTGGGAGGCCGTGCACCGGGTGGTACGGCCGGCCGCGTCCGCCCTCGTCACGGTTCTGCTGGTGGCGGTGGCCGCGGGGTTCGCCGCGGCGGGGTACGCGGCGATCGGCGACGACCATCCCAAGCGGATCGCGGGCGCGGCGCTGCTCGGCGCCCCCAACGGGACGTGGCTGGGCATTCCGATCGGCCTGTTCGTCCCATGGGACGGCAAGGCGACCGGCGAGCTGGGGCAGCTGCTCCCGGACCCGTTGGACGACCTGCTGAGGGCCGACTCCGACCAGCCGGTGACGCTGGGACGGCTGGCCGAGCTGGACGGGCGGGTGTGGCTGCTGGGGGTTGCGGCGGGGCTGATGATGCTGCTGGCGGGGGTGTTGATGGCCGTGCGGACGCCTGTGGGGGGTTGGGGGGCGGGGGGTGGCGGGGGTGCTTTGGGGGGCTTGGGTGCTTTGGGGGGCTTGGGTTATTCGGGGGGCTTGGGTTATTCGGGGGGCTTGGGCTATTCGGGGGGCTTGGGTTATGGGGGTGGCGGGGGTTATGGGGGGCGTGGGCTGGGGGCGGGGTTGGGGGCTGGCGGGGCGGGGGGTGGCGGTGCTGGGGGTGGGGGTACCGGGGCTGGAGGTACCGGGGGTGGGGGTACCGGGGCTCGGGGCAGTGCTGGATATGGGCGGGGTGCGGGAGCTGGGAGTGCGGGAGCTAGGGGCGTGGCGGGCGTGAGGGGCGAGGGTTCCGGGGGTGGGCAAGGCGGGGATTCCGGGTTCGTACGAGATCCAGGTGCCCTCGGTTTCGCCGGGCGCTGTGCGCTGCGGCTCGGGGTCGCGACGGCGCTGACACTGCCGCTGCTCGCCTGGCTGACGGAGGTGTCGGTGGACGCCTCGCTGTCCGTGCTCGGCTTCGACGCGTTCGGCGCCGGAATCGACTTGCACGGGCACGTCGGCATGGCGCTACTGCTCGGCGCGCTGTGGGGTGCGGGAGCGGGTGCGGTCGGCGCGCTGCTCGCCCGAGCGACCGGGGCGGCGGGACGAGCGGCGGCACCACTGGCACTCGGTGACGCGACGGGGATGCGGAGCACGGGGGCGGCGACGGCGCGAGGTGCCGGGGATCCGCGGTATGCGGGCATGGCGGGAGGGCCGTATGCCGACTCGGCGGAAGGGCCGTATACCGGTGAAGCGGGAAGGCCGTATACCGGCTCGGCGGAGGGATCGCCGTACAGCGACGGGGCGGGAGGACCGTACGGGGACCAGGGCGAGGTGCCCTTCGCTGGTGGAGCCGGAGGACCGTACGGGGACCAGAGCGAGGGGCCCTACGCCGGCGAGGCGGGAGCACGCTACCCGAGCCAGACCCAAGGACCCTACGCCCGCGAAACCGGAGGACCCTACACGCGGCAAACCGACGGACCCCACGCCGGCGAGGCGGGAGCGCCTGCCGCAGGCCCACACGCAGGCCAAACCCGTGAGCCCTCCCCCGCGGAAACCGGAGAACCGCCGCCCTACCGCGGCCAGACCGGGAAGCCGCACACGGGCGAAGCCGGGCCCTACTCCCCCGGTGCGTCGTACCGACCGCCGAACCCGGACACCAATCCGTACCTGCGGGTGCCGGAGGACGCTGGGCCCGCTGGTGCGGGGGCGGCGGCCGGAGGTGGGCGATCGGCTGGTGGAAGGTCGCCGGGGGAAGGAGCGGGGACGGCGGAGGGTGCGCGGTCGGCCGACGAGGTGGGGGAGCCCGGTGGTCCGCGGTCGCCCGGCGACGACGTGTACGGCGCCCCCACGGTGGCCCGCCCGATCGGCCCACCGCCCAGGTCACGGCCCGGAAACCGGCCGCCCTCCGGACCGGACGAGGGGCCTCCGCCCCCACCGCCGCCTCCGCCCCCGCCCCCTCCGCCCGGGAGGCCGAAACGGCGGCGGTGATCCGCTCGGGCCCCATCTCGGAGAATCGGAGAAGACGTGTTCCGCTCGTAGGGCCCATGTCATCGGCCCGCCGCCCAGTGTTTCCTGTCCGCTAGTCGGACCGCAGGAGCAGAGGGCACGGCGTGCCGGATACGGTGGGAACACCATGAGCGCTTCGCAGACCTCGACCTCTGACGTCCCCACCCTTCTCGTCAAGATCTTCGGGAAGGACAGGCCGGGCATCACGGCCGGACTCTTCGACACCCTCGCCGCCTACTCCGTCGAGGTGGTCGACATCGAGCAGGTCGTCACCCGTGGCCGGATCGTCCTGTGCGCGCTCGTGACCGTGCCGCCCCGCGGGCTGGACGGAAATCTCCGGGCGACCGTCCACAGCTGGGCGGAGTCGATGAAAATGCAGGCGGAGATCATCTCCGGCCTCGGTGACAACAGGCCGCGCGGGCTGGGGCGCTCCCTCGTCACCGTGCTCGGGCATCCGCTCACCGCACAGGCGACGGCGGCGATCGCCGCCCGTATCACCGGGACCGGCGGCAACATCGACCGTATCTTCCGGCTGGCCAAGTACCCCGTGACGGCGGTCGAGTTCGCGGTGTCCGGCGTGGAGACCGAACCCCTGCGCACCGCCCTGGTGACCGAGGCGGCGGCACTCGGTGTCGACGTCGCCGTCGTCGCGGCCGGACTGCACCGGCGCGCCCAGCGCCTGATCGTCATGGACGTCGACTCGACGCTCATCCAGGACGAGGTGATCGAGCTCTTCGCCGCCCACGCCGGCTGTGAGGCCGAGGTCGCTGAGGTGACGGCGGCCGCGATGCGCGGGGAGCTGGACTTCGAGCAGTCGCTGCACGCGCGCGTGGCGCTGCTCGAGGGGCTGGACGCCTCGGTGGTGGACAAGGTGCGCGCCGAGGTGCGGCTGACGCCGGGCGCGCGCACGCTGATCCGCACGCTGAAGCGGCTCGGCTATCAAGTGGGCGTCGTCTCGGGCGGATTCACGCAGGTCACGGATGATCTGAAGGAGCGGTTGGGGCTGGACTTCGCCCAGGCCAACACGCTGGAGATCGTCGACGGGAAGCTGACGGGCCGGGTCACCGGCGAGATCGTGGACCGGGCGGGCAAGGCGCGGCTGCTGCGCCGGTTCGCCGCCGAGGCGGGCGTACCGCTGGCCCAGACGGTGGCGATCGGCGACGGCGCCAATGACCTGGACATGCTCAACGCGGCCGGGCTCGGGGTCGCCTTCAACGCCAAGCCGGTGGTGCGCGAGGCCGCGCACACCGCGGTGAACTTCCCCTTCCTGGACACGGTCCTGTATCTGCTGGGCGTCACCCGCGAAGAGGTCGAGGCGGCGGACACGCACGACGAGAACTGAGCCGTCCGGAAGGAAGGGCCCGGCACCGCTGCGGTGCCGGGCCCTTGTCACGCGGGCCGGATCACTCGGTCGGTGCCCAGTAGTCGAGCAGGGTGGCCACGCCCGGCTCCAGGGCCTTCCAGGAGCCGTCGTACGACAGGACGACGAAGGCGGCGGCCGGGAAGCCGCGGCGGCTCATCCGGTCGCGGGCATCGCCCTCGGCCGAGCCGGCCAGGATGTCGGCGAGTCCCTGGACGCCCGGGTTGTGGCCGATGAGCACGACGTTCTGCGCCTCGTCGGGGGTTTCGTTGAGCACGGCGATCAGTTCGCCGGGTGAGGCCTCGTAGACCCGCTCCTCGTAGACCGTTTTCGGCCGCTGTGGGAATTCCTGGACGGCGAGCTTCCAGGTCTCGCGGGTCCGGACCGCGGTGGAGCACAGGGCCAGGTCGAAGGGGAGGCCGGTGTCGGCGAGCTTGCGTCCGGCGACTGCGGCGTCCTTGCGGCCCCGCTCAGCGAGCGGCCGCTCGTGGTCGGCTACCTGTGGCCAGTCGGCTTTCGCATGCCGGAAGAGGACAATCCTGCGGGGTTCTGCGACGCTCATAGGATCCAGCTTCGCATGAAACAGGCCATGGGGCGCAGGGAGTTGACGGGCGGCTCCGCACGTGTTCAGAGGCCTGTCAGCTGCTGTATGTGCTCGAAGAGACGGGTGACGGCGGGGTCACCGGCCGCCGCCTGCGCGTCCGTCGGGTTGAGAATCAAGGCCAGGAGCACGATGAAGGCGAGCGTCGGCAGGGCGAGCGCCCACCAGGGCAGCCGGATGTCGATGCGGCCCCGGGTCGCCGGGCGGGGGCGGGGGTATGTAGGGGCCGACATGGATGCCTCCGCGGGTCTTCGAGTGGTCCGTGGTCCGCCCTCTTGCGGTCACATCTCGAAGTTACGGAATTCTCGGCCCTCAACCCATCCGGTGATCCACCCAGTTGACCCTGACACTCGCCCCCTAGGGGATGGTGGTGGTAGCCCCACCACGCACCCGGCGGAAGAGCGCGCGGGGCGAGGTCACGGCGAGGCGATCGTCGCGATGATGGCGATGACCACGAAAATGGCGAAGAACGAGCCGAAGACGAGCAGCATCTTCCTCTGGCCGTTCTGGGGGTTCGGATCGAGCACTGGCATGCGGCAAGTCTCGCACCCGTCGCCGGCAGCGGATCCGCCGGGGTGAGGTCGACGGATCCCCCGAATCCGCCGGGTCCACCGGACCCCCCGGATCCGCCGGATCCCCGGAGTCAGCGGGCCGCCTCGTCCTCCACGGTGCGGTCGCGTCCGGCCAGGACGCCCACCACCATCTGGGGGATCATCAGGCAGGTCATCAGGGCGATCGGCAGGCCCCAGCCGCCGCTGCTCTGGTAGAGCACGCCTACCAGGAGCGGGCCCGGGATGGAGATCAGATAGCCGGTGCTCTGCGCGAAGGCCGACAGCTGGGCGACGCCGGCGCCGGTCCTGGCCCGCATTCCGACCATCGTGAGGGCGAGCGGGAAGGCGCAGTTGGAGACGCCGAGCAGCACGGCCCAGGCCCAGGCGCCACCGGCCGGGGCGAAGTAAATGCCGGCGTATCCCGCCAGGCCGCAGACGCCGAGCGCGATCACGATCGGGCCCTGGTGCGGCAGCCGGCTGGCGACGCGCGGGATGACGAAGGCCAGCGGCACGCCCAACACCATGATGACGGCGAGCAGCAGCCCGGCCGTGTCGGCGGCAACGCCCGCGTCGCGGAAGATCTGCGCCATCCAGCCCATCGTGATGTAGGCGGCGGTGGCCTGGAGCCCGAAGAAGACGGCGAGCGCCCAGGCGATACGGCTCCGGGTGATCCGCAAGGCAGCCGACGGCTCCTCGCGCGCGGCTTCCCCTTCCCGACGGGACGCGCCGATCGGCGCGCCGCTCCGGTCCGCAGCGCCCCGGTCTGCCGTATCCCCGTCCGCAGCGCCCCGGTCTGCCGTGTCACGGTCCGCAGCCCCCCGGTCTGCCGTGTCACGGTCCGCAGCGCCTCGATCCACAGCGCCCCTGTCCGCCGTATCCCCGTCCACAGCACCTCGATCCACAGCGCCCCTGTCCGCCGTATCCCGATCCGCAGCACCTCGATCCACAGCGCCCGGGTCCGCAACGCCTGGGTCCGCAGTGCCCCGGTCCCGTACATGCGGGATCCACGGGAGCACGGCCGCCGCCGCCGGCACGGACCACGCCGCGAGCCCGGACTGCCAGCTCCCGCCCAGCACGTTCGCCATGGGCACGGTCACGGCCGCCGCGGCCGCGGTGCCGAGGGCCATTGCCATCGAGTACAGGCCGGTCATGGAGCCGACCCGGTCGGGGAACCAGCGCTTGACGATGACCGGCATCAGGACGTTGCTGACCGCGATGCCCATGAGCGCGAGGGCGCTGGCGGCCAGGAAGCCTGCCGTGCCGACTGTGTCGCCCGCGTACGGCCGTATGAACAGGCCCGCGGCGATGGCGACCATGCCGGCGCAGACCACCGCGCCGGGTCCGAAGCGGCGGGCCAGACGGGGGGCCATGACGCCGAAGACGGCGAAACAGAGCGGGGGTACCGAGGTGAGGAGCCCGGCCACGCTGCCGCTCATGCCGAGGCCGTCGCGCACCTCTTCGAGGAGGGCGCCGAGGCTGGTGATGGCGGGGCGGAGGTTGAGGGCGGACAGCACGATGCCGACGACGACGAGTCGTGTCGCCCACGCGCGCGTGGCGGGTACCCGGGGAACCACCGCTCCCTGTGAGTCGGTCGCGGTCGAACCTCGTGCGGTCGTGGACTTCGTCGTCCGGGTTTCCTCACGCGCCATGCGGACCATCATAGAATCATAGGATGATTGGCTGTCCATCCCCTGGGGGCTCGCTTCCAGCCCGGCCGTGCGAAGGTGTGCCATGCCCCTGAGCCATCCCCGCCGGTCGGCACTGTCCGAGCAGGTCATCGCCGCACTGCGCAACCAGATCACCTCGGGCGAGTGGCCGGTCGGCTCCCGGATCCCCACGGAACCCGAGCTGGTCGAACAGCTCGGTGTCGCCCGCAACACCGTCCGCGAGGCCGTGCGCGCGCTCGCGCACAACGGCCTGCTGGACATCCGCCAGGGCTCGGGCACCTACGTCGTGGCGACCAGCGAGCTGGCGGGCGTGATGCACCGCCGCTTCGCCGACGCAGACCCGCGGCACATCGCCGAGCTGCGCGCCACACTGGAGTCGGCCGCCGCCCGGCTGGCCGCCGAGCGGCGCACGGAGAAGGACCTCAAGCAGCTCGACGCGCTCCTGGTCCGGCGTGAGGAGGTCTGGGAGTCGGGCGACGCGGAGGCCTTCGTGACGGCGGACGCGACCTTCCACCTGGCGGTGGTGGCCGCCTCGCACAACGACGTGATGACCGCGATGTACGCCGATCTGGGCGAGGTGCTGCGGGACTGGCTGCGCGACGACGTCGGCGGAGAGCTGACGCCGGAGACGCACATGGACCACGCGCGGCTCGTCGACGCGATCCGCGCGGGCGACGCGACGGCGGCGGCCACGGAAGCCGCCAGCTATCCCTTCCTGTGCCGTCCGGGCCGGTTCGACACCTCTGCCGCCCCTGCCGCTCCCACCGCCCCTACCGCCGGTGGCCCCGTGCCCCATTCCTGAAGATCCCGCTTCCCTTAGAGATCCCGCTCCCTTAGAGATCCCGCTTCCGGTGGCTGACCCACACCGAGCGGACCTCTTTCCAGCAGCGGCCGGTCAGGCGCACCGTCTGCGCGGGACCGGCCTCGACCGGGGCGCCGTCACTGTCGACGTCCCACCAGCGGGCGCACTCGATGTGCAGGCTGACGCCGTCGGTCCGCGGATACGGGTTGTGGCAGTACGCCGTCACATGGGAGCCGGTGATTCTGCTGCGACACGTGGCACCGAAGAGCTCCGGCTCGCCGGCCTGCCGTTCCTTCCGTGGCTCCACGCGCGTGTGCGGCGTCGCCTCGTACGGCAGGGACAGCACGAGAGAGACCGCGACGGTCACTGAGGCCAGGCAGCGGGACAGGCGCACAAGGGGACCTCCTCGGCCGGGCTGGGGAGGGAAGCGCGTGGTGAACGCGTACTCCAGAGTGCGCGGTTGTGGCTTCGCTCCGCCCGGCCGGATAGGCCGAACGGGCGACGCCCCGCTCCCCGCACACTGCGGGAAACGGGGCGCCGACGACGTACCGGAAGTACGGGAAGCGCGGGAAGCGCGGGAAGATCACGCGCCGATGGCGTGCAGACCACCGTCCACGTGGATGATCTCGCCCGTGGTCTTCGGGAACCAGTCGCTCAGCAGGGCGACGATGCCGCGGCCGGCCGGCTCGGGGTCCTTGAGGTCCCACTCCAGGGGGGCGCGGTCGTCCCAGACGGAGGCCAGCTCGCTGAAGCCCGGGATGGACTTGGCGGCCATGGAGCCGATGGGGCCCGCGGAGACGAGGTTGCAGCGGATGTTCTGCTTGCCCAGGTCGCGCGCCATGTAGCGGCTGGTGGCCTCCAGGGCGGCCTTGGCCGGGCCCATCCAGTCGTACTGCGGCCAGGCGAACTGGGCGTCGAAGGTGAGGCCGACGACGGAGCCGCCGTTCTGCATCAGCGGCAGGCAGGCCATGGTGAGCGACTTCAGGGAGTACGCCGAGACGTGCATGGCCGTGGCCACGGACTCGAACGACGTGTTGAGGAAGTTGCCGCCCATGGCATCCTGCGGCGCGAAGCCGATGGAGTGGACGACGCCGTCGAGGCCGCCGAGCTCCTCGCCGACGATGTCGGCGAGGCGGCCGAGGTGCTCGTCGTTGGTCACGTCCAGCTCGATGACCTTGGTGGGCTTCGGGAGCTTCTTGGCGATGCGCTCGGTCAGCGTGGGCC
This sequence comes from Streptomyces sp. NPDC050619, assembly GCF_040654815.1. Classification (NCBI taxonomy): domain Bacteria; kingdom Bacillati; phylum Actinomycetota; class Actinomycetes; order Kitasatosporales; family Streptomycetaceae; genus Streptomyces; species Streptomyces sp. NPDC050619. Next base: position 23,758 of record NZ_JBFAIR010000005.1, read on the forward strand.
GCGGGAACGCGGTCAGGATGATCTCGGCGCCCTGCTCCTGGGCCAGCTTGGCGGCGTGGAAGGCGATGGAGGACTCCATCAGCACACCGGAGATCAGGACGCGCTTGCCCTCGAGAATTCCGCTCATGGTGATCAGTGACCCATTCCCAGTCCGCCGTCAACGGGAATGACGGCTCCAGTGATGTACGAGGCGTCTTCCGAGGCGAGGAACCGCACCGTCGCGGCGACCTCCTCGGGCTGCGCGTACCGGCCGAGCGGCACCTGCTTCACGATGCTCTCGCGCTGCTCGTCGGTGAGCACCTTGGTCATGTCGGTGTCGACGAAGCCGGGTGCGACGACGTTGAAGGTGATGTTGCGCGAGCCCAGCTCGCGGGCGAGGGAGCGGGCGAAGCCGACCAGGCCGGCCTTGGAGGCGGCGTAGTTCGCCTGGCCGGGACCGCCGTACAGACCGACGACCGACGAGATGAGGACGACCCGGCCCTTCCTGGCGCGCAGCATGCCGCGGTTGGCGCGCTTGACGACCCGGAAGGTGCCCGTGAGGTTGGTGTCGACCACCGAGGTGAAGTCCTCCTCGGACATGCGCATCAGGAGCTGGTCCTTGGTGATGCCGGCGTTGGCGATCAGCACCTCCACCGGGCCGTGCTCGGCCTCGATCTCCTTGTAGGCCTGCTCCACCTGCTCGGGGTCGGTGATGTCGCACTTGACGGCCAGGAAGCCGGCCGGCGGCTCACCCGAGCGGTACGTGATCGCGACCTTGTCGCCGGTGTCGGCGAATGCGCGGGCGATGGCGAGGCCGATGCCCCGGTTGCCTCCGGTGACGAGAACCGAGCGGCTCAACGGATCACCCTTTCGATAGCGGTATGACACACCCGCCCGAACACCTGGATGACAGGCGGCTTCCCCGAAAACCTATCGGTCCCGGCCCGTGTGCGGACAATCGGGCACCCACAGTGGCTTACGGGGCTGACTGTCGGGTCCCTACAGAAAGATGCGGACTCCAGGCGGAAACGTGTGGTCGTCGGACCGGCTCGCGCGACATGATCGGAGCAACCAAGGGTCACGACAACGGGTCACGACAACAAGGGACAACAAGGAGAGACCTCGGTGCCTCATACGATCGACGAAGCCTTTACGGCGCTTCCCCTACGCGCCCTGGCGGACGCCGCGCTCGCACGCGCGCGTGCCCTCGGCGCCGAGCACGCGGACTTCCGGTTCGAGCGGGTCCGCAGTGCGTCCTGGCGGCTGCGGGACGCCAAGCCCTCCGGGTCGTCGGACACCACCGACCTCGGGTACGCGGTGCGGGTCGTGCACGGCGGGACGTGGGGGTTCGCGTCCGGGGTGGATCTGAACCTCGACGCCGCCGCCAGGGTCGCGTCGCAGGCCGTCCAGATGGCCAAGCTCTCCGCCCAGGTGATCAAGGCGGCGGGATCGGACGAGCGAGTGGAGCTCGCGGACGAGCCCGTGCACGCCGAGAAGACGTGGATCTCCTCGTACGAGATCGATCCGTTCTCCGTGCCCGACGAGGAGAAGTCGGGACTGCTGGCGGACTGGAGCACACGCCTGCTGGCGGCCGACGGCGTCAACCACGTCGACGCCTCACTGCTCACCGTCCACGAGAACAAGTTCTACGCCGATACGGCCGGGACGGTGACCACGCAGCAGCGCGTCCGGCTGCACCCGCAGCTGACCGCCGTGTCCGTCGACGAGTCGAGCGGCGAGTTCGACTCCATGCGGACCGTAGCGCCGCCCGTGGGGCGCGGCTGGGAGTACCTCACCGGCACCGGCTGGGACTGGGCCGCGGAGCTGGCGCGGATCCCGGAGCTGCTCGCCGAGAAGATGCGGGCGCCGAGCGTCGAGGCGGGCGTCTACGACCTGGTCGTCGACCCCTCCAACCTGTGGCTGACCATCCACGAGTCCATCGGCCACGCCACCGAGCTGGACCGCGCGCTGGGCTACGAGGCCGCCTACGCCGGCACCTCCTTCGCCACCTTCGACCAGCTGGGCAAGCTCCGCTACGGCTCCGAGCTGATGAACGTCACCGGCGACCGCACCGCCGAGCACGGCCTGGCGACCATCGGGTACGACGACGAGGGCGTCGAGGGCCAGTCCTGGGACCTGGTGAAGAACGGCACGCTGGTCGGCTACCAGCTGGACCGGCGGATCGCGCGGCTGACCGGCTTCGAGCGGTCCAACGGGTGCGCGTTCGCCGACTCCCCCGGGCATGTGCCCGTGCAGCGCATGGCCAACGTGTCACTGCGGCCGGACCCGGCCGGGATGTCGACGGAGGACCTGATCGGCGGGGTCGACCGCGGGATCTACGTCGTCGGCGACCGCTCCTGGTCGATCGACATGCAGCGCTACAACTTCCAGTTTACGGGTCAGAGGGCATACACGATCCGGAACGGTCGCCTTACGGGGCAGCTCCGGGACTTTGCATATCAGGGGGTCACGCCCCAGTTCTGGGGCTCCATGGAGGCTGTGGGAGGACCCCAGACCTACGTGCTAGGAGGGGCTTTCAACTGCGGAAAAGCCCAGCCGGGGCAGGTCGCTTCCGTGTCTCACGGGTGTCCGTCCGCACTGTTTCGAGGTGTAAATATCCTGAACACTGCAAACGAGTCCGGCCGCGCCTGAGAGGGCGGTCGTTCCGACTCGAAGTCTGCACCAGGTCGACACGCGATCACAGCGAACCTCCTACGCCACGTCGTCCCAGTCCTCGATGTCGTCCTCGGAAGGCGTCAACGAGGGCGGGACGATGAGGCCCTTGAAGGGCTCCAGCTTCAGGCCCAGGCGGTTGTGCATGGTGCGGGCGCCTCGGTCCATGGCCCGGCGGACGAGGTGCCCGTAGACCAGCTCTGTCGTCCTGGTGGTCCGGTGCCCGACCCACGCCGCGATCTCGAAGAGCGGGATGTCGGCGTGGATCGCTTCGGAGACGAAGAAGTGCCGGAAGCTCTTCGGGGTGTACTGCGGAGTGCCCGCCAGCTTGGCCGCCGCCTTGAACTGGTCCAGGAACCAGTCATAGGACGGGTGGCGGTCGTTCAACCGAGGTGACTCGAAGAACCACCCCCGGTCCCCCCAGGTGCCGAACGCGTCGATGTGATCGTTGAAAATCTCGTTGATCGACTCGGGCACTGGCGTACGCCGCGCCTGATCGAACGTCCGGTGCTTCGTACCCCGCTTCACTCCGCGCCGGTAGCCGGAGATCTCCTGACAGCCGTAGGCCGAGACCTGGTGATCCACGGCGAGGATGCTGCGCTCCCAGTCCATGGACTCGTCGGCCAGCGCCAAGGACTCCCCCGGGCGTGTCCCACAGCCCGCCATGGCCCAGAAGCCAGCGCGGATCAGCTTGGGGGCTTCCGCGATGATCCCTAGCACCTCTTCCATGGTCGGAATGTCATCGTTGGCGACCGGGGTGAGTTGCTGGCCCGAACGCCTCCGGGGGTTCGCCTTCTTGCAAGGATTACGGCCGATGATCTCGGCCGCCACCGCGTAGTTGAAGACGGACGAGAGGACGTTCTTACGTCCGTTGATGCCGGTCTCCTTGTAGCCTCGTTCCTTCTGGTCCGCCTCCCATTCCTGGATGGTCGTCGGGGTGATGCTGGCGATCGGCTTGGCCCCGAAGAACGGGCCGTAGTGGTTGCCGTAGACGCTCTGGTAGTTCCTCTTCGAGGACTCTTCGAGCGTCCCCGCCTCAACCCACTCGTTCCAGATCTCGGCGAACGTCCGCTGCCCCGCCTTGGGGTTGATGTACGTCCCCAAGTCCTTGTCCCGCTCGACCTTGACCGCGAACGCCTCCGCGTCTTCGAGCTTCTTGAAGGACACCTGTCGAGGCTTGCCTGCCCTGCCCCCGGGCTCCCGGTACGTCACCCGGTACGGCTTGTGAGGGCACGTGGGTTTCTTGCGCCGGGGGCAGGAGCAGTCTTCCTTCTTGATGGTCGCCACGCTTGTTAACCCTCCACATGTTGATTGGTTAATGACTGATCGTCAGCCTAGTCGTGCTGCATACGCGCCTCAACCCAGTTGTGCAGATCGCGAGTTCGGAAACGGACGTGCTTGCCGACCTTGAGGTACGGGATGCCCCAGCGTCGGTACGAGTCCATGAGGACCCGCTTCGTGACACCGAGCTCTGCGGCTGCCTCATCCGGCGTCATGAGCAGGTTGCTGCCACCCCTCACAGCCACTCACCCCACTGCGCCGCGTCCTCCCGCGCCTCCCTGGCCAGTTGGCGACTCATGGCGTGATCTTCGGCGATACCGAGGACAAGGTCAGCCTCGGCGGGGGTGTAGCCGGAGCCGACGTAACGCCAGGTCGATTCCGTGACCACGTCCGGGCCGTCCGTGGGCTTGCTGTCGCCCTGGCGGTAGTCGGCCCGTTCCTCGCGAAGTGCGCCGTACGTGGTGGAGTAGCGGCGGGATTTGGTGAGGATGTGGCCCCGGTAGCCGAGGTTGTGAGCCCAAGGGCGGAGCCGGAGGTGTTCCAGTTCGGCGAGGCCGCCCAGGCGCCAGCAGGTACCCATCAGGGCACGTACGTGACTGTTGACGACCGCCGCGCGGATGTCCTCCAGGCTGGTGACCCGGTAGTCCTGTCCGGCGCCCGTGTCGGCCGCGCCCTTGGTGACGTACTTGGCCACGTACCCGGCGACGGCCGAACCTGACGGAACGTCACTCTCGGGGAGGGGATGGATGGGGTGGGCGTCGAACTGCCCTCCCCAGCCGACTCGTTCCGTGCCGTACGCCTCGGATTCGGGCACCGTGGCGAAGCTGGACGCGGCGGCATGCTCGACCGCATCCAACAGCGCACCTTCTGTCGCCCAGGCCGGGGCAGACGAGCCGGGACCGTCCGGGCCGTCCAGGCGCACGACGGCATGGAAGTGGATGGCCGCGCGCCGCTGGAACTCGGCGACCTTGGCGAACGACACCACCAGGTGCTCACCGAGCCTGGAACGCGGTATCCCACCAGCCGAGGCAAGGTGACGCCGTACGGCGGTCGTGAACCGGTTCCACAGCCGCCCGGCGTGCGCGTGCCACAGCACATGGCCCACGTAGTCGTAGCAGTCCGGGCACAGCGGCAGACCCACTTGCGGGTCATCCTCGGTGTGCACCAGGCCGCAGCCGAGGCGCCGCCCATGGTCGCAACGCGGATCATCCCGGCGAGGACGGCACCGCTCCCCGTCCAGCACACGGTGCACCGGCCCGAACGACGGAGCGGTCAAAGTGGCGAACAGCCGGGGATGATCCTTCACCGACTCGGGCACACCCTTGCCGCCCGACAGGCCCGCACGGACGAGCTGGAACGTGTCCCCGGCATGCAGGCGAGAGCACGGCTCACACACCGAGGCACGCCGGTTACGGCAGCGCACCGCCAGCCGCTCACCCGGCTCCCCGTCCGTCGAGTAAGACGAGATCACCTCACCTGTGGCGGCATCACTGATGACCGTGGAACCGGACAGGTAAATCGGATTTGCACAGCCACCGATGGCTTTGATCTGCTCCTTCCAGCGCGAGAAGAGCGGATCGTTGACGAGCCGTATAAGGTCACGGTCCGCCTCTGAGAGAGCTTGTAGACGTAGTTCGCGTGCCAGCACGCCGGAACGCTCGGCCAGAGCGGACGACGCGGCGGACGGGCTGAATGTGCGTGTGGCGCTGTTGCCGTATTCGGCAGACATGACGCGGCCTCCAAAGCCTCGAATCAGGAAGTAGGTAACGGGCGTTCATGGGCTTCTCTCCTTTGCGCTTACAGGGCGCGTATCTTGCATACGCCCTGGTCAGGCGCATCCAACTTGCCTTTGAATCATATGAGTTGACGCCAACAGCGGCCTGTGATTTATCCGTGATAAATACCACCGGCTCACTGGGAACTTCGCGAAAACCGCGCCGAAACCGGCCGGAGTTGGAACCGCATCAGCATGTGCCCATTCAGGGCGGGGGCAGCTTGTCAACCGAATTGCCGTCGGAGGAAGGGCATCTGAGGGCGTGTCCGGAGGGCGGCAGTCGCGCGGCTCCGGTAGCGGTGAACTGAGCTTGTCTGTCCGGCCGGTTGGGCAACGTGCCATGCGCCCATCGGGAGAGCGGGGGCGGTCATCGGTTGGGGGCGTGGCGTAATCTGGCTTTACTTTTTCCAGGGCGCGCCTTCGGCGCGCCGCCGGATGCGGCTTGCCGCACCCCGGCCCGGCATGCGGCCTTCGGCCGGTCCGGTCCGGGGCGCCGCCGCCCCGGCGCACACCAGGCGACACCGGAGACGTGCGCCAGCTCCAGCACGACCCACCTTGCCCGCCCCGATCCCGAGGACTGTGGCCCGAGGCTCACGGCCTCCAGCAGCTCAGCCACCGACCCGGACCACGACCCCCACACCGGCCAGCCCAAGAGCCCGTCCCGAGCACTGTCGGGCGGCTCGGCCCCGTTCTGAAGAGACGAGGCTGATGTTCACCCTCATGGGCTGGGGCCGACGGCCTGCGAGGATTTTAGGCAGCCACCATGGGGCGAGCCTCGAAGAACAGGGGGCCGATCGAGCTATTGCGGGCAGGTCCCAAAGACTGCCCGATCCGCTGGCGAGCGTAAGGCCCCCTGTTCACTCGCCCCATGGCAGCTCCAGCCCAAAATCCTCTCCGGTCGGCGGCGTGCCCACAGCGCGCCATCACCGCACCACAGGCCCAGACAGCAGTGAGCCCCGTCCATGGCCCCAGAGGGAGGGGGAGGAGCCATGGACGGGGCAGCCGACTCGCTGAGCCTTGATTCGCCGTCGCTCAGTGAGCCGGGGTCATTCGTCCCGTGTCACATGAGCGTGATCGGCCACGGCACGGCCGTCCGGCACGGTCTGAACGTGCGCAGGTGACGCCATCAGATGCGCCGCTACCTTCTGCACCACGTCAGCGTTCCACGTTCCCAAGGCCACCATCGGACGCCCGTCCGGCGCAACACGCGGAGCCAGCCAGCCAAGATCCCGCCTCGGAATCCCGATCGCCAGCAGCGCCTGACACAGCACCTCGTGCGCGTCAGCAGCGGCCTTCTTGCTGCTCCTGTAGATCTCCATGGGGATCACTGCCCCCCTCCTTGGGGGCGCAGGCCGTGTGCCAGTAGGCCACGACCGGAGACGAGTCCCGACGAGCCAGCATCCCCCTACGACAGCTCTCAAGGGACTTGATCGGCACACCGCATGCCGGGCACGTTTCACCGGCCGGGGCGTAGGTCGTGTACTCCCACTGACGCGCGTCGGCATCGACCGTGGTCATGCGCTCACGGACAGCTGTCTCTGCTGCTCTACCTTGGGTCGCCATGCATATGACGCTATGTAACGGCAGGAACACACCTCAATGGCACTTCGATGGATGACCAACCCGAAGTGCCACACCGAGTCACACCGGTACGCCGATCGCGTCAGCCAGGTCCCGCATCTCCTGCGTGAGGGTGCGCCGACGCGCGATCACTCGGCCGAAGATGTCCCGCGCGTAGCGTTGGTTGGGCAGCCACTGTGGAGCGTCCGCGCGGATGCCCTGCAAGACCTCAACCGTCTTCGCGTAGTCACGCGAGCGGGCATGCGCCTCTGCCACGTCCAGGAGGTGACGGTTGCGGTTGTTGGAGGTGGGCCGCATACCGCTGGTCGGGATGCGCTTCGAGAGCTTGAGTACCAGGTCAGGCTTATCGACGATCATGGCATTCTCAGCCCGCTTCAGAGCCACCGTGACCGGCCCGAACGCCTGCAAGAAGTCGTCGCGCGGAGCGAACTCCCGGCCCATCGCGACCGCCGCCGAGTTGGCGTACCGCAACGCGTCTTCGGCCTCCCCAGACCGGTTGTCCCGGATCGCAGCAGCGGAGGCCCGCAGCAGCAGCCAGCCCCAGGCGCTCAGCTCCGCCGGGGTCGCCCGCGAAATGCGAGGCTCGACCTCATCCGCCCACCGCGTCGCCAGCTCCCGCGCCTCAGACAGCCGACCGCGCCGCAGCAAGAGCCAGCACTGTGTGCTTACCGTCGCCGCCGCCTGAAGCCGATCCGACGACTCCTCTAGCGACCGGGACAGGGCGATGTCGGCCGCCTCGAACTGCCGAGTCTGTGTGAGCAGCCAGCCTGTGAGCTGTGAGAGCCGGACGCGCAAGGCCCGCCCCTCCGGACCACTCTCGGCGATCAGATCAGCGTCCCGCAGCAAGGGCGGAAGGATCACGCTCAGCTCTGCGAAACGATCACCGGAGAAGAGCGGCAGGGCTGAATCCAGCGCGTCCCGAACACCGCCCACGGTCGGCTCTTCCGTCGCACCGTCCGCCCGTACCGGCGCCACGAGCGCACGCCGGACAGCCTCCCAACGATCATCAGCGCCAGGCGCCGTCTCGGGATCGTCCTCATGATCAGCAATGAGGTTCGTCGTCGGCACCCGCAGGGTCTGCGCCAGCCGACGCGCAGTCTCCAGGCGCGTGTCAGCCCGCTCCCCTTGCTCCAGCTTCCGAATCAAGGACAGGGACACGCCTGACTCGCTCGCTAGCTGACGCTGCGTCATGCCGCGCCGCTTGCGTACATCCTGAAGCCGCTTGCCAATCTCGGCACTCATGATTCGAGCGTACGGCGCCCGCCGTCCGTCCGGGCAGCCTTCACCGCTCGTCACTCCCGCAGGCTGCCTTGTCATGCGGCTGGAGAGTCTGAGGTCAGGGCGATATCCGCATCCAAGTCCGGACCGCCGATGGGTAGTCTCTGATGCGATCTGGAGCCAGTCTCCGGGACCCGCCCCAGGTAGCCCCGAGGCGGGTCCCGGAGGTCGACACCAGGTCATCACCAGACCCCGTACCGTCCGGTTTCAACCCGTGTGAACAGGGATTGAGGGTAGACCGTGAATAACCGCCTGACCTGCACAAACGCCGATCAGAGAGGCATGCCCCCTGACCCTACGGAGAACTTCCAGTTCACCGGGCAGCGGTTCTTCAAGATCGAGAACGGGCGGATCACCGGGCAGCTGCGGGACGTCGCCTACCAGGCGACGACCACCGACTTCTGGGGCTCGATGGCCGCGGTGGGCGGTCCGCAGACGTACGTCCTGGGCGGCGCCTTCAACTGCGGCAAGGCCCAGCCGGGGCAGGTCGCGTCGGTCTCGCACGGCTGCCCGACCGCTCTCTTCAGGGGCGTCAACATCCTCAACACGACCCAGGAGGCCGGTCGATGAGTCCTCGTACGAACAAGCCGCACGAGATCGTCGAGCGTGCTCTCGAACTGTCCCGGGCCGACGGCTGCGTCGTGATCGCCGACGAGCAGTCGACCGCCAATCTGCGCTGGGCGGGCAACGCGCTCACCACGAACGGCGTCACACGCGGCCGTACGCTCACGGTCGTCGCGACCGTCGACGGGCAGGAGGGCACGGCCTCCGGTGTCGTGTCGAGGTCCGCCGTGACGCCGGAGGAACTGGAGCCGCTGGTCCGGGCCGCCGAGGCCGCCGCGCGCGGTGCCGGGTCCGCCGAGGACGCACGGCCGCTGGTCACGGACGTACCTCAGTCGCCCGACTTCACGGACGCGCCCGCCGAGACCTCGTCCGCCGTGTTCTCCGACTTCGCGCCGGCGCTCGGGGAGGCGTTCGCACGCGCGCGTGCGGGCGGCCGCGAACTGTACGGCTTCGCCAACCACGAACTGGTCACCAGCTATCTCGGTACGTCGACGGGGCTGCGGCTGCGCCACGACCAGCCCAACGGGACGCTGGAGCTCAACGCCAAGTCGCCGGACCGTACGCGCTCGGCGTGGGCGGGGCGCTCGACGCGGGACTTCAAGGACGTCGACCCCGCCGCGCTGGACGCCGAACTCGCCGTACGCCTCGGGTGGGCCCAGCGGCGGATCGAGCTGCCCGCAGGGCGGTACGAGACGCTGCTGCCGCCGACCGCCGTCGCGGACCTGCTGATCTACCAGATGTGGTCGGCCTCGGGCCGGGACGCGGTCGAGGGCCGCACGGTGTTCTCCAAGCCGGGCGGCGGCACGCGCGTGGGCGAGAAGCTCACCGAACTGCCGCTGACCCTGCGCAGCGATCCGAACGAACCGGGTCTGGAGTCCACGCCGTTCGTGCTCGTGCACTCCTCCGGGGGCGATCAGTCGGTGTTCGACAACGGGCTGCCGCTGGCCTCCACCGAGTGGGTCCGCCAGGGCGAGCTGAGTCACCTGCTGACCAGCCGGCACAGCGCGGACCTGACCGGGCTGCCGGTCGCGCCGGGGATCGACAACCTGATCCTGGACGGGGGCGAGGACCGCACCCTGGAGGAGATGGTCGCGAACACCGAGCGCGGACTGCTGCTGACCTGCCTGTGGTACATCCGCGAGGTCGATCCGGCGACGCTGCTGCTCACCGGGCTGACCAGGGACGGCGTCTACCTCGTCGAGAACGGCGAGGTGAGCGGCGAGGTCAACAACTTCCGGTTCAACGAGTCGCCGGTCGACCTGCTGGGCCGGGCGACGGAGGCCGGGCGCACGGAGAAGACGCTGCCGAGGGAGTGGAGCGACTGGTTCACCAGGGCCGCGATGCCGACGCTGCGGGTGCCGGACTTCAATATGAGCTCTGTCAGTCAGGGCGTATAACCTCGTAGCCGATAGTCACTCGACTACCCGAAGATCATCCAAGGAGATACGAGAACCGTGACGGACATCGTCGACGAGCTGAAGTGGCGGGGGCTGTTCGCCCTGTCCACTGACGAGGACGCTTTGCGCAAGGCGCTCGCGGACGGTCCCGTCACGTTCTATTGCGGTTTCGACCCGACGGCGGCCAGTCTGCACGTCGGCCACTTGGTGCAGGTCCTCACCATGAGCCGCCTCCAGCGGGCGGGCCTGCGTCCGCTGGCCCTGGTGGGCGGGGCGACCGGCCAGATCGGCGACCCGCGCCCCACGGCCGAGCGCACGCTGAACGACCCGGAGACGGTCGCGAACTGGGTGAACAGGCTGCGTGCGCAGATCGAGCCGTTCCTGTCCTTCGAGGGCGAGAACGCCGCGGTCATGGTGAACAACCTGGACTGGACGGCCGGCCTGTCGGCCATCGAGTTCCTGCGGGACATCGGCAAGCACTTCCGCGTCAACAAGATGCTGACCAAGGACTCGGTCGCCAGGCGGCTCGAGTCCCAGGAAGGCATCAGCTACACCGAGTTCAGCTACCAGCTGCTCCAGGGCATGGACTTCCTGGAGCTGTACCGCCGGTACGGCTGCACGCTCCAGCAGGGCGGCAGCGACCAGTGGGGCAACCTCACGGCGGGACTGGACCTGATCCACAAGCTGGAGCCCGACGCGGAGGTGCACTGTCTGGCGACGCCGCTGATGGTCAAGGCGGACGGCACCAAGTTCGGCAAGACCGAGGGCGGCGCCGTCTGGCTCGACCCGGAGATGACGACGCCGTACGCGTTCTACCAGTTCTGGCTGAACGTGGACGACCGGGACATCTCGACGTACATGCGCATCCTGTCCTTCCAGTCCCGCGAAGAACTGGAAGAGCTGGAGCGGCAGACCGAGGAGCGCCCCCAGGCCCGTGCAGCGCAGCGCGCGCTGGCGGAGGAGCTGACGACGCTGGTGCACGGCGCCGAGCAGACCGCCGCCGTGATCGCCGCGTCCAAGGCCCTCTTCGGCCAGGGCGAGCTGGCCGATCTGGACGAGAAGACGCTGGCCGCGGCCCTGACCGAGGTGCCGCACATCCAGGTCGCGGAGCTCGCTCCGGCCGTCGACCTGTTCGCCGAGGTCGGCCTGGTGGCCAGCAAGTCGGCCGCGCGCCGCACGGTCAAGGAGGGCGGCGCCTACGTGAACAACGCGAAGGTCGCCGCCGAGGACGCGGTCCCCGCCAAGGAGGATCTGCTGCACGGGCGCTGGCTGGTGCTGCGCCGGGGGAAGAAGAACCTGGCGGCGGTCGAGGTCACGGGCGGCTGAGCGGACGTAGGCACGCCGAAGGGGGCGGTCTCCCATCCCGGGAGGCCGCCCTCTTCGCCCTGACCGCTCTGACCGCTCTGACCGCTCTGACCGCTCTGACCGCTCTGACCGCCCTCAGGCTCGCTGCTTGTCGCTCCGGACCGCCGTGTACGCCATGTCGCCCACGAGGACGATGACGATCGCGGCCCCCAGCTGGAACACGTGCCGCGTCCAGTCGATGCCCGAGGTCGCGTCCACGCCGAACGCGCGGGCCAGGGCGTTGCCGACGATGGCGCCGAGCATGCCGAAGATGGTGGTCAGCCAGAGAGGGCTGTGCTGCTTGCCGGGGATGACCGCCTTCGCGAGCAGACCCAGCACGAATCCCACGATGATCGCCCACAACCAGCCCATGGCTGCCTCCTCGTACGGCTCCGACGTGAGCATTACGCCCAGTGTCGGTTCGTCCACGGTGCGACGCATGCCGGGTACGGCCGTCCGCGCTGTGGCGGTACGCGCCGCGGCCGAGGCCGTTCGTCCAGGTTGGAGGTGCCCCGGTCTCGTAGGCGGCGCAGGCGCGGCGTACCGTGGGAGCTGTCCGGGTCCCGTCCCCGACCGGGGGGCGGATCTGGTACGGGGCGGGGATGGTCCGATGCGGGCGGATGGTGGAATGTGATGCGGAAGCAGCATGCCGACGGCAGCGCCCAGGTGTTCCGGATCACCGGAGCCCGGACGGGCCTCCAGGAGGATGTACGCGGGCGGCAGCGCCGGTACATCATCTCGATGACAATCCGGACGGTGGCCGTGATTCTCGCGGCCACGCTGTGGAACGTCGAACGGCACGTCGCGATCGTCGCCCTGGTGCTCGGCGCGGTCATCCCCTACATCGCCGTGGTGATCGCCAACGCGGGGCGCGAGAACGCACCGTCACTGCCGTCGACGTTCGTCACCGCGCCGACCCGGCCGATGATCACGCCGCCGCTTGCCGAGGACGGCTTCGCGCAACCCGTCCCGGACGACGTCGTGGGCGATCCCGCGCCGGGCGCACGGAGCGAGCCGCGCGACCGGGCGTGATCATGACGCGGCCCCGGTGGGCGCCTCACAACCGGAAGTCACCCCCTCACCAAGCTCAAGAAAAGCTCAGATCAATCATGTTGTTCCGGTGCCAGGCGGCGGGTTACCCGTGACATACTTCGTAGGCGCTCCGCATCCCCCGTCGGAGCGACGGACCGACGCCGGGCAGCTCCCCCCGTGGCTGCTCGGCGTCGCCTTGTTTGCCGACTCTTTCCGCCGCGTTCACCGCGCTTGTGAGACGAACCTGTGAGTGACGAGACCCCGATCTGTTCCGCCAAGGGCTGCCGCGCCGACGCCGAGTGGGTCCTCGCGTGGAACAACCCGAAGATCCACACGCCGGAGCGGCGCAAGACCTGGCTCGCCTGTGAGGAACACCGGGAGCACCTGTCCCAGTTCCTGGGTGTGCGGGGGTTCCTCAAGGACGTCGTGAAGTTCGAGGACTGGGAAGCTCCCGAAGGGGCCTAGCCGTGGCTTAGACGTGGCTTGGCCGTGCCCTAGCCTCCGATCGCGGACATCGGCCGGTCCGGCTGGACGAATGACGGGTCGTCCAGGCCCGCGCCCGCCTTCTTGCCCCACATGGCCAGGCGCCAGATGCGGGCGATCTCCTCGTCGGGTGCGCCGGAGCGCAGGGCCGCGCGCAGGTCGGTCTCCTCCGTCGCGAACAGGCAGGTGCGTATCTGGCCGTCGGCGGTGAGGCGGGTGCGGTCGCAGGCCGCGCAGAACGGGCGGGTGACGGAGGCGATGACGCCGACGCGGTGCGGGCCGCCGTCGACGAGCCAGCGCTCGGCGGGGGCGGAGCCGCGCTCGGTGGAGCCCTCGGGGGTCAGCTCGAAGCGGGTGCGCAGGGAGGCCAGGATGTCTCCCGCCGTGACCATGCCCTCGCGCTTCCAGCCGTGCTGGGCGTCCAGGGGCATCTGCTCGATGAAGCGCAGTTCGTAGTCGTGTTCCACGGCCCAGGCCAGCAGGTCGGGGGCCTCGTCCTCGTTCAGCCCCGGCATCAGGACCGAGTTCACCTTGACCGGGGTCAGGCCCGCGTCGCGGGCGGCTTCCAGGCCGGCGACGACGTCCTTGTGGCGGTCCCGGCGGGTGAGGGTCTTGAAGGCATCCGGGCGGAGGGTGTCGAGGGAGACATTGACGCGGTCCAGGCCGGCCGCCTTCAGGGCCGTCGCCGTGCGCTTGAGGCCGATGCCGTTGGTGGTGAGGGACATCTGGGGGCGCGGCTGGAGCGCGGCGACCCGCTCGACGATGCCGACCAGGCCGGGGCGCAGCAGGGGTTCGCCGCCGGTGAAGCGGACCTCCTCGATGCCGAGGGAGGTCACGGCGATGTCGATCAGGCGAACGATCTCGTCGTCCGTCAGCAGGTCGGGCTTGGCCAGCCACTGCAGGCCTTCCTCGGGCATGCAGTAGGTGCAGCGCAGATTGCACCGGTCGGTCAGCGAGACCCTCAGGTCGGTGGCCACTCGGCCGTAGGTGTCGATGAGCACGTGGGCCCCCTCCCTCGTACGGACCAGACTCTTTACTCTTTCCATCTCCTGCGAGCCTACGTGACGCCACTGACAACAACAGGGCCCGATCCCACCATGCGCGACGCGGCCGCGTCGTGGGGATCTACGACGCGGCCGCGCGGGAGGGCGTACTTCGGGCGCTTGTCAGTGCGCTCCGGTGCCGGTCATGGACCGGACCTCCAGCTCCGCGTACTTGGCGGTGTCCGGCTCCTCCTTGGACAGGTAGGTGCCGACGATGCCGAGCAGGAAGCCGACCGGGATCGAGATGATGCCCGGGTTCTCCAGCGGGAACCAGTGGAAGTCGACGTCCGGGAACATCGAGGTCGCCTTGCCCGAGACGACCGGCGAGAACAGCACCAGGCCGACCGCGCTGACCAGGCCGCCGTAGATCGACCACAGGGCGCCCTGGGTGGTGAACCGCTTCCAGAAGAGGCTGTAGAGGATCGTGGGCAGGTTGGCGGAGGCGGCGACCGCGAAGGCCAGGGCCACCAGGCCGGCGACGTTCAGGTCACGGGCGAGGGCGCCCAGGAGGATGGAGACGGCGCCGATGCCGATGGTCGCGTAACGGGCCGCGCTGATCTCCTCCTTCTCGGTCGCCTGGCCCCGCTTGATGACGTTCGCGTAGATGTCGTGGGCGAACGACGAGGAGGAGGCCAGGGTCAGACCGGCGACGACCGCGAGGATCGTGGCGAAGGCGACCGCCGAGATGGTGGCGAGCAGGATGGCGCCCCAGTTGGAGTCGACGCCGCCCAGGTGCAGGGCGAGCAGGGGGGCGGCCGTATTGCCCGCCGGGTTGGAGTCGGTGATCTCCTTCGGTGTGATGAGCGCGGCGGCGCCGAAGCCGAGGGCGAGGGTCATCAGGTAGAAGGCGCCGATGAGGCCGATGGCCCAGAGAACCGACTTACGGGCGGCCTGCGCGGTGGGGACCGTGTAGAAGCGGATCAGGATGTGCGGCAGGCCCGCGGTGCCGAGGACCAGGGCGATGCCGAGCGAGATGAAGTCCAGCTTGGTGGTGCCGGTGGCGCCGTACTTCAGGCCGGGCTCCAGGAAGGCCGCGCCCTTGCCGCTCTGGTCGGCCGCGCTGCCGAGCAGATCCGAGATGTTGAAGTCGAACTTCAGCAGGACCAGGAAGGTGAGCAACAGGGCGCCGGTCATGAGCAGTACGGCCTTGACCATCTGCACCCAGGTAGTGCCCTTCATGCCGCCGATGGTGACGTACACGATCATCAGGACGCCGACCAGGGCGACGATGCCGATCTTGCCGCTGTCGCTGGTGATGCCGAGCAGCAGCGAGACCAGGACGCCCGCGCCCGCCATCTGCGCCAGCAGGTAGAAGATCGACACGACGATCGTCGACGTGCCGGCCGCCGTGCGGACCGGGCGCTGGCGCATCCGGTAGGCGAGGACGTCGCCCATCGTGTAGCGGCCGGAGTTGCGCAGCGGTTCGGCGACCAGGAGGAGGGCGATGAGCCAGGCGACCAGGAAGCCGATGGAGTAGAGGAAGCCGTCGTAGCCGAAGAGGGCGATGGCGCCGGCGATGCCGAGGAAGGACGCGGCGGACATGTAGTCGCCGGAGACGGCGAGTCCGTTCTGGAAGCCGGTGAACTGCCGTCCGCCCGCGTAGAAGTCGGCGGCGTCCTTGGTCTGCCGGCCCGCCCAGACCGTGATGACCAGGGTCGCGAGGACGAACACGGCGAACAGGCTGATGATCAGCGGCCGGTGCTCGCTCGCCTCGCCGGCGGCCAGGATCGTGTGTGCGGGGCTCATGCGCCGCCCTCCATCTTCGACTTGATCGCCTCGGCCTTGGGGTCGAACTTGGCGGCGGCGACGTGCGAGTACCACCAGGCGATGAGGAACGTGGACAGGAACTGGGCCAGACCGAAGACGAAGGCGATGTTGATGTTGCCGACGACCTTGGTGCCCATGAAGTCGCCGGCGTAGTTCGACAGCAGGACGTACAGCAGGTACCAGACGATGAAGCCGATGGTCAGCGGAAAGGCGAACGAGCGGTAGGAGCGGCGCAGTTCAGCGAACTCCGCGCTCTCCTGCACCTCGGTGAACTCCTCGGGGGAGGGGAGTTTGTGTTGCCCTTTCGAGGGGGGCGGTGCGTCGGTAGCCACGGAGTCTCCTCGCGTTGCGGATGCGGTTGGGCATGGGGATGGAGGCGAGTGTCCTCGCGCTCCCTGTCCAAGGTCACGGCGCCACGCGACGAGCGGTTCAACTCCGCCTGCTTCTTTCCGAAGTCACCTCGGGTAAGTCATTGCTGGCCAGCGACTGCGGGAGATAGCTTCGGGCCTGCACTACTAGTCATGTACCTGCCCGAGCACCATCTGTGCCTCGGGCCGGTTTCGTTTCCGGATGATGTGGAGACCCCATGCCTCATCTGCGTTCCAGACGCCGCCTCGCCCTCGCCGTGCCGGTCGTGCTGTCGCTGACCGCGTCGCTCGGCTTCCTCCCGACGGCCGCGTCGGCCGCCCCGCGCGTCGAAAGCGCCGCGCCCTCCGCGGACGCGCCCAGCCTGGCGTACGTCGTCAACACCAAGCTCGACCACCGCACCATCGAGGCGGTGAAGAAGGCGATCCCCGCGGCCGGCGGCACGGTGGTGACCACGTACGAGAAGATCGGCGTGATCGTCGTCCACTCGTCGAACCCCGACTTCGGCAAGGAGATACGCGCGGTCCGCGGAGTGCAGTCGGCGGGTGCCACGCGCACCACGCCGCTGACCGCCGCCGGGACGACGGACGAGGGCACAGCCCAGGTCCTGTCCAAGGAGCAGGCCGCGAAGGCCGCCGGTGTCTCCGCCGCCACGCCCGGCAGCGAGCCCCTCGAGGCCGACCAGTGGGACCTGCGCGCGATCGGCGCCGACAAGGCCGCGAAGATCAACCCGGGCAGCAGCAAGGTGACCGTCGCCGTGATCGACACCGGCGTCGACGACACCCACCCCGATCTCGCCCCGAACTTCTCCGCCTCCCAGTCGGCCAACTGCGTCGGCGGCATCCCGGACACCAGCGCGGGCGCCTGGCGCCCGTACACCGCGGAGGACTACCACGGCACGCACGTGGCCGGCGAGATCGCCGCCGCGCGCAACGGCATCGGGGTCGCCGGTGTCGCCCCGGGCGTCAAGGTCTCCGGCATCAAGGTGAGCGACCCGGACAACGGCCTCTTCTACCCGGAGAGCGTCGTGTGTGCCTTCGTGTTCGCCGCCGACCACGGTGTCGAGATCACGAACAACAGTTATTACGTTGACCCGTGGCTGTACAACTGCATGGACGATCCAGATCAGAGGGCGATCGTCGACGCGGTCAACAGGGCGCAGCTGTATGCACAGAAGAAGGGCCTGCTCAACGTCGCGTCGGCCGGCAACTCCAACCACGACCTGGACTCCGACTCCCTCGTCGACGACTCCAGCCCGGACGACTCCACGCCGGTCGAGCGGACCGTCGACCCGCACGAGTGCTTCGACGTGCCGACCCAGCTGCCGGGTGTCGTCACGGTCAGCGCGACGGGCGTCAAGAACCTCAAGTCGTACTACTCCTCGTACGGCAAGGGCGTCATCGACGTGGCCGCGCCGGGCGGTGACCGGCTCTACCAGATCCCGGACACCCCGTCGCAGAACGGCCGCATCCTGTCGACCATGCCGAACGGCGAGTACGGCTTCCTCCAAGGCACGTCGATGGCCTCGCCGCACGCCGCGGGTGTCGCCGCGCTGCTGAAGTCGAAGCACCCGTGGGCCAGCGGTTACCAGTTGCAGACCATGCTCAAGGCCCAGGCGGACAGCACCGCTTGCCCGGCGTCGTACGACCAGGACGGCGACGGTACGCAGGACGCGGTGTGCGAGGGCGACAAGCGTGTGAACGGCTTCTACGGGGCAGGCATCGTCAACGCGCTACGCGCGGTGAAGTAGCCCTGTGGCGCAGGGCATTTCGGGCCCGACCGCCCTTTTTGAACTTCCCGCACGGACTGCTCGCCACACGAACGAACTGGAGACACTGACACCATGACAGCGCCTCACCCGCGCTACCGCCGCGCGGTCGCGATCCCGCTCGGAATGGCCATGGCCACGGCCCTGGCGTTCCTGCCCACCTCCACGGCGTCCGCGGCCCCCGCGGCCGACGTGCCCGGCACCCTGGCCGGAGTCACCGGCGCGGTGAACGACCTGCTCGGCTCCGCCACGGCGCAGGACGCCACCGCGCTGAGCTACGTCGTCAACGTCCGCCCCGGGCACGCGCCTTCCGCCCAGATCAAGAAGGCCATCGCCGAGGCCGGCGGCACGATCGTGACGTCGTACGACCAGATCGGCGTGATCGTCGTCCACGCGTCGAACCCGGACTTCGCCAAGACCGTCCGCAAGGTGCCCGGGGTCGACTCGGCCGGCAACACCCGTAACGCTCCGCTGCCCGCGCAGTCGACGACCGACCTGGGCACGCCGAAGGCGCTCAGCGCGACGGAGGTCGCCGCCGCCGAGGCCAAGTCCTCCGCCGGGCAGGATCCCCTGGAGTCCCAGCAGTGGGACCTGCCCGCGATCAAGGCGGACAAGGCGCACGAGAAGTCCCTCGGCAGCAGCAAGGTGACCGTCGGTGTCATCGACACCGGCGTCGACGACACCCACCCCGACATCGCGCCGAACTTCGACCGTGCCGCGTCGGTCAACTGCGTCACGGGCAAGCCGGACACGGCCGACGGGGCGTGGCGGCCGAGCGCGTCGGAGAGCCCGCACGGCACGCACGTGGCCGGTGAGATCGCGGCCGCCAAGAACGGCGTCGGCATGACCGGTGTCGCGCCCGGCGTGAAGGTCTCCGGCATCAAGGTGTCGACCACCGAGGGCTACTTCTACACCGAGGCCGTGGTCTGCGGCTTCATGTGGGCGGCCACGCACGGCGTCGACGTCACCAACAACAGCTATTACACCGACCCCTGGTACTTCAACTGCAAGGCCGACCCGGACCAGAAGGCGCTCGTGGACGCCATCACCCGGGCCACGCGGTACGCGGAGAAGAAGGGCACGGTCAACGTCGCGGCGGCCGGCAACGAGAACTACGACCTCGCCGCCGACGAGATCACCGACCCGGTCTCGCCGAACGACGGGACGCCCTCGGACCGGGTGATCGACCCGTCCAAGTGCTACGACATACCGACCCAGCTGCCGGGTGTCGTGACGGTCGCGGCGACCGGCGCGAAGGGCATCAAGTCGTCCTTCTCCAACCAGGGTCTGGGAGTCATCGACGTCGCGGCGCCCGGCGGCGACTCGACGACCTACCAGAAGCCACAGGCGCCCGCGACGGACGGCCGGATCCTGGGCACACTGCCCGGCGGCAAGTGGGGCTACATGGCCGGTACGTCGATGGCGAGTCCGCACGTCGCGGCCGTCGCCGCCCTGATCAAGTCGACGCACCCGTACGCCTCGCCGAGCACGGTGAAGGCCCTGCTGTACGCCGAGGCAGACGCCACGCCGTGCACGGACCCCTACGACATCAACGGCGACGGCAAGGTCGACGCGGTGTGCGAGGGGTCGAAGAACCGCAACGGCTTCTACGGCTGGGGCATGGTGGACGCACTGGACGCGGTGACCAAGTAGGTCAACACCGCCGACCAGTATCTTGATTCAGTCAATACCGCATAGTGCAGTCATGACTGACATCAAGTTCGCCTGGTCCGCGTTGGGCGGCGATCCCGCCCTTCTCCCTCGTGTGTCGACCGTGGTGCGGGAGGGCGCTCTTCAGGGGCGCCTTCCCGTACGGGAGTTGGCGCGCGCCTGCGTGGGCGCGTGCGCGCTGGCCGCCGCCGAGCTGGGAGCGCGGCGGGCCGGACTGACCGACGTGCCCGCCGTCCGAGTGGACGACGGGTCCGTCGCCACGGCATTCGTCAGTGAACGGCATCTGTTGATCGACGGGCGGGCGCCGGTCACCTTCGCACCGCTGTCCCGGTTCTGGCGGACGGCGGACGGGTGGCTGCGTACCCACGCGAACTATCCCCATCACCGGGCGCGACTGGTGGGCGCGTTGGGCGTACCGGAGGATCCCGCATCGGTGGAGGCGGCACTCGCCGAGCGGTCCGCCCTCGAGGTCGAGGCGGCCGTGTACGCAGCCGGCGGCCTCGCCGTCGCGCTGCGCACGCCCAAGGAGTGGGCCGCGCACGAGCAGGGGGCGGCGGTGGCCGGACGGCCGCTGGTGGAGCGCGGGCGGCTGGATTCCGCGCACGCGCGCGTGCGCGCCCCGCTGGACTGTGACCGTGCCCCTCTGCTGCCCGCCGCCGGACTGCGCGTCCTGGATCTGACCCGGGTCATCGCGGGCCCGGTCGCCACCCGCACGCTCGCCCTGCTGGGCGCGGACGTGCTGCGCGTGGACGCCCCGCGGCTGCCCGAACTCCCCGACCAGCACGCCGACACGGGCTTCGGGAAGCGGTCGACGACCCTCGACCTGGTGGCCGACCGGCGCGCCTTCGAGGAACTGCTCGCGGCGGCGGACGTGGTCGTCACCGGGTACCGGCCGGGCGCCCTGGACCGGTTCGGGTTGTCGCCCGAGGCGCTGGCCGAGCGGCGGCCCGGGGTGGTCGTGGCGCAGTTGTCGGCGTGGGGCGCGTACGGCCCGTGGGCCGAGCGACGCGGTTTCGACAGCCTGGTGCAGGCAGCCACCGGGATCGCCTCGGTCGAGGGGACGGCGCAGCTGCCGGGTGCGCTGCCCGCGCAGGCCCTGGACCACGGGACGGGGTACCTGCTGGCGGCGGCGGTCCTGCGGGCCCTGACCGAGCAGTCGTACGAAGAGGGCAGCCGGTTCGTACGGCTGGCGCTGGCTCGGACGGCGGAGTGGCTGATCAACGGGATCGAGCGTGGCGGCGCGGGCGACTCGGGCGGCGCGGGTGACACGGCGTACGACGAGCCCGGTCCCTGGCTGTCCGAGACGGACAGCGCGCTCGGGCGCCTGCGGTACGCCCTGCCGCCGGTCTCCTTCGCGGGCGGCCCGGTCGACTGGACACGAGCACCAGGGCCTTGGGGGTCGGACTCCGCGCGCTGGATCTGAGTCACGGATCAGGCCGGAAACATACCTATGGGCAGATTGCGCTACCGCCCGCTGGTTTCCTGGACTTGCCCGGTTCCGTGAAGGCCGGTGAAGGCCTTGGGGTGACCTTGACAAGTCCCACACCCGGGATGTCCGACGCGAGCGAGCCCGTACCGCGTCCCGGTCCCGGGCGGGCCGTCGTCGTCCTGGTCCTGGTCCTGGTGGGGCCGGCCGCGCTGATACCGCTGCTCGGGCCGTCCGCCGCGCTGCACGACACCGGGGAGGCCGCCCCGCCCGGCGCCGGCGTCATCGCCCTGCTGCGCGCGGCGCTGTTCGCGGCGCTGTGCGTCCCGGTGGGCGAGCTGTTCGTGCGCCGGCTGGCCCGTTCCGTGCCCGGCGCTCCCCCGGCCGCGCCCCGCGGTTGGGCTCCGTACGCGGCCACCGCCGGATTCGTCGCCGCCCTCGGGCTCGCTTCGATCGTGGCGACCGGCAATCTGGTGCCGGGCAGCGTCGCCGAGATCGACGTCGGCGGCCTCTCCGAGTCCCGCGAGGGCAAACTCGCGCTGCTGGAGGTCAACGCGTTCCTCGCGGCCGGTCTGTGCGCCCTCTCACGCCGTCCGGCCACTCAGTTGTGGCCCCTGGCCGCGGTGATCGTGGCGGAAGCCCTGCGGGCGCATCCCGCGACCGAGCCCGGCGCGCTGCTCGGCTCCGGGCTGACGCTGGTTCACCTGACGTGCGCGGCACTGTGGACGGGCGGCCTCCTCCACGCGCTGCGCACGCTGCGGCACTGGGGCCGCGCGGAGGCGGGCGTGGCCCTGCTCGGGCTCTACGCGCGCGTGGCGGCCGTTCTGTTCGCCGCCATCACCGCGACCGGGGTGTGGAGTTCGCTGCGCCGCATGCCCTCGGACACGGTCCTGGAACAGCTGACGACGACGGCGTACGGGCGGGTCCTGCTCGCCAAGGTGCTCCTCGTGGCCGCTGTCGCCGCGCTGGCCCTGTGGGCACGGATCCGGCTCTGCCGGGCGGCCGACCCGCTGACCGCCTGCTCCCCCGCACGGGCGGAGGTCCTCGCGCTGGGAGTGGTGGTCGCGGCGTCGGGACTGCTGACCGCGCTGCCGCTGCCGATCCGCTGGTGAGAGCGTCCCGAGCCCGAACCCCGCACCGGCCGAGGGAACTTCGGCGGGGAGAACTTCAAAGAGTGACTTCAAGGCCGCCTTCAAGGGCTACTTCAAGGGTGCAGGACGGGACTGTCAGTCGCGGCCCGTATCCTCAATGACCATGCTCGAAGACCTCGCGACCGCAGCGTCCTCCCCCACCGCGTGGCCGGCCGCGTATCCCCAGGGATACGCGGTCGTTGACGTGGAGACCACGGGCCTGGCCCGGGACGACCGGATAATCTCCGCGGGCGTGTACCGACTTGACGCGCGCGGCGAGGTCGAGGACCACTGGTACACGCTGGTCAACCCGGAGCGGGACCCGGGCCCGGTGTGGATCCACGGTCTGACGAGCGACGTACTGGAAGGCGCGCCCCTCTTCAAGGACATCGCCGAGGAGTTCTCGGCCCGCCTGGAGGGCCGCGTGCTCGTCGCGCACAACGCGGTCTTCGACTGGCAGATGATCGCCCGGGAGTACGCGCGCGCGGAGTGCGAGGCGCCCGTGCGGCAGCGGCTGTGCACCATCGCGCTCTCCAAGGAGTTGGGCCTGCCGCTGCCCAACCACAAGCTGGAGACCCTGGCGGCGCACTTCGGCGTCGTACAGCAGCGGGCACACCACGCGCTGGACGACGCGCGCGTGCTCGCGGAGGCGTTCCGGCCGAGTCTGCGGGCCGCGGCGGCGGAGGGCGTACGGCTGCCGCTGCACGAGTGCCGGCCGCTGACCGAGTGGACGGACCAGGCCGCCACGCCCCGGATCGGACAGCAGTCGGGCGGCTACGGCAGCTATCGGGCGACCAACTGGCGCCCCTCCCGCAGAAGGCCCGCGTGCCCTTATCCCAACCCGGGGCGGTACGAAGAGGGCAGACAACTCAAACAGGGCATGCGCGTCGCGTTCTCCGGGGACACGTCCGTCGAGCGCGACCTGCTGGAGGACCGCGCGGTCGAAGCCGGCCTGCATGTCGCCACCAGCATCTCCCGGCTGACCAGCCTGCTCGTCACCAACGACCCGGAATCGGGCACCTCGAAGGTGGTCAAGGCCCGGCAGTTCGGGACGCCGGTCGTCGACGAGGCGGCGTTCGGGCAGCTCCTCGGGGACGTGGAGCCGGCGTCGGAGGGCTGAACGTACGGACGGGTGATTGCCGGGCGACTCGCCCGGCAGCGCCTCGCCCGCACCGGGCCGACGGCCCACCCTGTGGCGCATGGCGACCTGCGAAGTATGTGGCAACAACTACGGAATGACCTTCGAGGTGCACGCGCAGGGCGCGGTGCACGTCTTCGACTGCTTCTCGTGCGCGATCCACCGCATGGCACCGATCTGCGAGCACTGCCGGGTGCAGATCATCGGCCAGGGCGTCGAGGTCGAGGGCCACTGGTACTGCGGCGCGCACTGCGCCCGCGCGGAGGGGCAGGTGGGGATCGTCGACAAGGTGTGAGCCGAACCGTGACCACGGAGGCCAACCGCTCGTTGCACTTGGTGCCGCGACAGCACAACCATTGGTCCCCGTCGACGCGGGGGTGATCCGCGGTAGACCCCACGCCCGTACAACTCGGCTGTGTGCTCCCCGCCGCTGCGGGGGTTTGGCCCTCGGCAGGACCCTCCCGCCGAGGGCCGGTTCAGTGAGAGGTACCGTCGTGGGGTGTACCGCTTCCTGTTGTCCCGGCAGTGGGTGATCCTCACGCTGGTCGCCCTCCTTCTCATCCCCACGATGATCAGGCTGGGCATCTGGCAGATGCATCGCTACGAGCTGCGCACCGCCCGGAACCAGCTGGTCACCGAGGCGCTGACGGCCAAGCCGGTACCGGTGGAGACGCTGACCTCCCCCGGAAACACCGTCACCAACACCGAGCGGTACCGCACCGTGACCGCGAAGGGCCGTTTCGACACCGCCGACGAGGTCGTCGTCCGCCGCCGCACCAACTCCGACGACGAGGTCGGCTACCACGTCCTGACCCCGTTCGTCCTGACGGACGGCAAGGTGCTGCTGGTCAACCGGGGCTGGATCGCCTCGGACGGCCCGAGCCAGACCGCGTTCCCCAAGATCCCCGCCCCGCCCCGCGGCGAGATCACCGTCTCCGGGCGGCTCATGCCCGACGAGACGACCGCAGCGAGCGGCATCAAGAACCTCAAGGGACTGCCGGACCGGCAGGTCATGCTGATCAACAGTGCGCAGGAGGCGCGGCGCCTGGACGCCCGGGTGCTCGGCGGCTACATCGCGCAGACGGCGCCCGAGCCGAAGGGCGACGTCCCGGAGCTGGTCGGCAACGATCCCGGCAGTGAGGACGCGGCGCTGAACTACGCGTATGCCATCCAGTGGTGGCTGTTCTCCGCGGCCGTCCCGGTCGGCTGGGTGGTCCTGGTCCGGCGGGAGCTCCGCGACCGGAGGGCCGCGGCTGCCGAGAAGGAAACGTCTCAGAACGAACCGGCGACCGTGTAACCGTGTAGCGGCGCCCCCTCAGGTCCACCGGCCGCTCGGGCGGTCGCTCCGGCCGCTCCAGTAGCGGAAGGTGCGCTCCGGCTCGGGCAGGAGGTCCCAGGGGCGGGGCGTCATGTGGCGGCCGATGCGCCCGAAGACGGGGGCGGCCTCAACCGGGCGGTAGGCCTGGATCAGGGCGTAGGCGAGGACGTTGAGGTCGAGGAGTGCCTCGGCGTGCGGCGCGGTGCCGGCGTGGAACCAGCCGCTCAGAGCCGCGTCGATCTCGTCGGCGGCCCGCGGCTCGTTCCAGTGGCCGCGCGCCCCGACGTTCGTCTGCCCCAGGCGCCCGACGTTCGTCTGCCCCAGGCGGTGGGCGACGAGTTCCACGCGAGCCGCCACGGGCAGCAGGGCAAGAGGTGACCCGTGCGGCGCCCGGTCGGCGCCCTGCAGGGCGAAGTCCATCATGTCGGCGAGCGTTCCGTGCCCGCGCGGGGACAGGTAGCGCAGCAGGTCGTGGTAGGCGGTTCGGTTGCCCGGGGCGCGGGTGAC
Source organism: Streptomyces sp. NPDC050619 (assembly GCF_040654815.1). NCBI lineage: Bacteria > Bacillati > Actinomycetota > Actinomycetes > Kitasatosporales > Streptomycetaceae > Streptomyces > Streptomyces sp. NPDC050619. The sequence goes on from NZ_JBFAIR010000005.1 coordinate 49,278, forward strand.
GGCCTCGGTCCACACGGGCACGGCCTCCCCGACCGGCACGGCGAAGGAACGCATGAGTTCCAGAAGCGCCAGCCACGGGGTCGGGTCCTCGGGACAGGCGTCAGCGGCACGCAGACACGCCTGCTCGGCCCGCCGCGCCGCCGCCCGCCCCTGGGCCGCGGCGCGGACCGACTGGACGAAGGCGCGCAGCACCAGAGCGTCTCCGTCGCCGGGCCGGTCGGCGGCCCACCGTTCACAGACGGCGACCGGCAGCTGCCGTGCCAGTACGGAGACCCGGTGCACCCGGCGGTCCCAGTCTCGGCCCGTGGTGCGCAGCAGTGCGGCGGCCGGCTCCCACTGGGGGCGGCTGCGGCCCCCGCCGAGGCCGTGGAGCTGTGGTGCGGGGCGGAGTTCGGTGAGGGTCGAGTGCAGTGCGTGATCGTCGAGTTCGGGGCGGATCAACAGGGCGGTACGGCGTCTGAGCATCTCGTTCTCACGGCTCGGTCTCACGGCTCGGTCTCACGGCTCATTCTCACGGCTCATTCTCACGGCTCGTTCTCACGGCTCGGTCTCACAGGGGGTGCGGGGCGGGCGGCGGCGTCAAGGCCGGCAGGCGCGCCCGCCCCGCGGCGGCGGACCGACGGACCCGTGTCAGCAGCAGCGGCTCTGCGGGTGGGTCTCCCGGTGCCGGGTGCGCAGCACCTGGTACTCCCCCCGGGTCGGTACCGGGGTCTGCGGATGGTGGCGCCGGTGCCGCTCGCAGTGACGGTCGTACTCCGCCTCCCCGGTCAGCTCGCGCAGGTACCAGCGCACGGCCCTGGCCCAGCCCACGGCCCGAGGCCAGCGCAAAGCCGTCCTCACGAGCGGGCTCCCACCAGGGGTTCGCCCGACTGCCCGGGCTGCTCGGACAGTTCGATGCGGGACTCGACGTACGGTGCCTCGGTGGTCGCCGACCCGCCCGGCGAACGGACGGCCCGCACGCACACGACCGCCGCGTTGACGATCACCACGGCGACCAGCAGCAGGAACACGGCGATGAGCACGCCGTCGACCGTCGAGTTGGTCACCACGGTGCGCATGTCGTCCAGCGACTTCGCGGGCGGCAGGACCTGTCCGGCGTCGAGGGCGTCGGCGTACCGCGTCCGCTGGGCGAAGAAGCCGACCTTGGGATCGTCGGAGAAGATCTTCAGCCAGCCCGCGGTGAAGGTGACCGCGACCACCCAGGCCAGCGGGAGGCCCGTCACCCACGCCCAGCGCAGCCGCCCGGACTTGACCAGGACGGTCGTGCACACGGCCAGGGCGATGGCGGCGAGCAGCTGGTTGGCGATGCCGAACAGCGGGAAGAGCTGGTTGATTCCGCCGAGGGGGTCGGTGGCGCCGGAGTGGAGGAAGTAGCCCCAGGCCGCGACGACGAGTCCGCTGCACAGCCAGATGCCGGGCTTCCAGTTGACCCGGCCGACCGGCTTCCAGACGTTGCCGAGCATGTCCTGGAGCATGAACCGTCCGACCCGGGTGCCGGCGTCGACGGTCGTCAGGATGAACAGCGCCTCGAACATGATCGCGAAGTGGTACCAGAAGGCCTTCATCGCGGTGCCGCCGAAGACCCCGGAGAAGATCTCCGACATGCCGACGGCCAGGGTCGGGGCGCCGCCGGAGCGGGCGATGAGGCTCTGCTCCTCCACCGCCCGGGCCGCGTGCGTCAACTGATCGGGGGTGATGGTGAAGCCGAGGCCGGCGACCGCGTGGGACGCCGACTCCGCCGTCGCACCCAGGAGACCCGCCGGCGCGTTCATCGCGTAGTACAGGCCCGGCTCCAGGGTGGCCGCGGCGATCAGCGCCATGATCGCGACGAACGACTCCATCAGCATCGCGCCGTAGCCGATCATCCGGACCTGGGATTCCTTCTGGATCAGCTTCGGGGTGGTGCCGGAGGAGACCAGGGCGTGGAAGCCGGACAGCGCGCCGCAGGCGATGGTGATGAAGAGGAAGGGGAACAGGGAGCCGGCGAAGACGGGGCCCGCGCCTGAGGAGGCGAAGTCGCTCACCGCGTCTGCCCTGAGCACCGGGGCGGCCACGACCACTCCGACCGCGAGCAGCGCGATGGTGCCGATCTTCATGAAGGTGGAGAGGTAGTCGCGCGGCGCGAGCAGCATCCACACCGGCAGGACGGAGGCGACGAAGCCGTAGCCGATCAGACAGAAGACGAGGGTCGTCGGGCTCAGGGTGAAGGTGTCGGCCAGCGAGGAGTTCTGGACCCAGCTGCCGCCGACGATCGCCAGCAGCAGCAGCGCCACGCCGATGAGACTGGTCTCGACGACCCGGCCGGGCCGGATGCGGTGCAGCCAGAAGCCCATGAACAGGGCGATGGGCACGGTCATCGCGACCGAGAAGGTGCCCCACGGGGAGTGGGCCAGCGCGTTGACGACAACCAGAGCCAGCACGCCCAGCAGGATGATCATGATGGCGAAGACCGCGATCAGGGCCGCCGCGCCGCCCGCCCGGCCGATCTCGTCGCGGGCCATCTGCCCGAGCGACTTGCCGTCCCGCCGCATCGACAGGAACAGCACGACCATGTCCTGCACGGCCCCGGCGAAGATCACCCCGGCGACGATCCACAGAGTGCCGGGCAGGTATCCCATCTGGGCCGCCAGCACCGGTCCCACCAGCGGTCCCGCGCCGGCGATCGCGGCGAAGTGGTGACCGAGCAGCACCCGCCGGTCGGTGGGCTGGAAGTCGACGCCGTCCTCCAGCCGTTCGGCGGGGGTGGCTCGGCGGTCGTCGGGCTGCAGCACGCGCCGGACGACGAAGCGGGAGTAGAAGCGGTAGGCGATGGCGTACGAGCCGAGCGCGGCCACCACCAGCCAGACCGCGGAGATCTTCTCCCCTCGGGCGAGCGCCAGGACGCCCCAGGCGATCGCGCCGAGCAGGGCGACGGCGGTCCACAACAGGACCGACCGTGGGGAGGTCCGGGGCTTCTGTGGCGCCGGGAGACCGGATTCGGGCAACACGGATGTGGGCATGACGGCTCTTCACCTCGACTGTGTGACAGGTGCTGTGACAGGTGCTGTGACTGGTGCTGTGACAGGTGCTGTGACGGGTGGTGTGTGACGGACGTGCGCGTGGATCAGCGGTGAGGGTGGTCGCGCGTCAGCGCGTACGCGGCGAGCAGGCACAGACCGCAGCCCGGTACCCAGGCCAGCTGGTACCAGTAGAAGAACGGCGTCCCCGCAAGTCGCGGACCCGCACCGGCGTACAGGGGGACCCACAGCAGCCCCGCCGCGGGCGCCAGGAGCAGCAGGGCGACGGCGACGCGCCGTAGCCGGGGGTGTCCCGTCCGTGCCATGACCTGCGCTCCTCTCCCGCTCGCTGGTGGTCTGTGCAAGAGTTGCCCACCCGCCGGGACTGGTTGACAGGGAATTTCCAGAGGATTTCCCGCCGGTTCTCTGTCCTCCGATCCGGCCGCCCGCGCAACCAACGGTCGAGGGCACACACCAAGGACGGTGACCCATGGCCGACGGCGCCATGACCGCGACGTTCCTCGCCGTGATCGGCGGGGCGTCGCTGCTCGCCGTGACCGCACGCCGCCTGCGTCCGAACGACCGGCTGCCCTCGTTGGAGGGCTGGGCGCTGGCCGACCGCAGCCTCGGCCCGGTGTGGACCTGGTTGCTGCTCGGCGGCACGATCTTCACCGCGTACACCTTCACCGCCGTACCGGGGCTGGCGTACGGCAACGGCGGGGCCGCCTTCTTCGCGGTGCCGTACACGGTGATCGTCTGTCCGCTGGCCTTCGTCCTGCTGAGCCGGCTGTGGGCCGTGGCCCGCCGGCACGGCTACATCACCGCCGCCGACTTCGTGCGCGGACGGTACGGGTCGCCGCCGCTGGCCCTGGTGGTCGCCCTGACCGGGATCCTCGCGACGATGCCGTATCTGGCGCTGCAACTGCTCGGCATACGGGCGGTGCTGACGGCCGGGGGCATGTACCCGCGGGGCGCCGCCGGTGATCTGGTGATGGTGGCGCTGTTCGCGGGGCTCGCGGTGGCGACGTACCGCCACGGGCTGCGCGCGCCCGCGGTCATCTCGGCGCTGAAGGCGGTCGCGGTCTTCGTGTCGCTGACCGCCGTGTGCTGGCTGGTCCTTCAGCGGCTCGGCGGGCCCGGGGCCGTGTTCGACGGCGCGGCCCGGCGCCTCGGCGGCACGGACGCGGCCCACTCCCCCTTGCTCCTGTCCCCTGCGCAGCAGCCCGCGTACGCCACGCTCGCATTCGGCTCCGCGCTCGCCCTCCTGATGTACCCGCACGTGCTCACCGCAGGCTTCGCCGCCGACGGTCCGCGCACCCTGCGCAAGGTCTCCGTGGCCCTGCCCGCCTGGACGGCACTGCTGGCGCTGTTCGGCTTCCTCGGCATCGCGGCACTCGCCACCGGGGTGCGGGCCCCGCGGGGAAGCGCCGAGGCCGCCGTGCCGATGCTGGTCGACCGGCTCATGCCGGCGCCGCTGGCCGGGCTGGTGTTCGCCGCGATCACCGTCGGCGCGCTCGTTCCGGCCGCCGTGATGTCGATCGCCGCGGCGACGAGTTTCGTACGGAACGTATACGTCGAGTACGTCCACCCGACGGCCACCCCCAAGCGGCAGGTGCGCATCGCCAAGGCGGTGTCGCTCACCGCGAAGGTGGGGGCGGTGGCGTTCGTGTTCGGGCTGCGCGACCAGGACGCCGTCAACCTCCAGCTGCTGGGCGGGGTGTGGATCCTGCAGATCTTCCCCGCCGTGGCCGTCGGGCTGTTCACCGGGCGGCTGCACCCCCGGGCGCTGCTCGCCGGATGGGCCGTGGGCATGGTGGCCGGGACGTTCCTGGTGGTGCGCGAGGGGTTCTCGTCGATCGTGCCCCTCGACACCGGCGCCGGACCGCTGGAGATCTACGCCGGGCTCGCCGCCCTGCTGCTCAATCTGACCGTCGCGGTGGCCTGCACCGCGGCCTTCGAACGCCTCGGCGTCCCGCGCGGCGCCGACACGACCGACCTGCCGCCGCGTCTGACCGTGAGACGACGCCCCGAGACGGGAGCGAACCACCCGTGAGACGCAGACCGAACACTCCGGCCCCACTGCCACCGACCCCACTGCCACCGGTGCCGCTGCCACCGGTGCCGCTGCCCGCCGGCCCGGCCGAGCCGCTCGCCCGAGCCGAGCCGCTCGCCCCCGCGGTGAGCGACCCGGCCGACCTGGAGCGGGAGGCCGGCCTCGCCCGCCTCTTCGAGCTGCACTACTCCTCGATGCTGCGGCTGGCCGTGCTGCTCGGTGCCGACGACCCGGAGAACGTGGTGGCCGAGGCGTACTACCAGATCTACCGCAAGTGGCGGCGGCTGCGGGACGTTCAGGCGGCGGAGGCCTATCTGCGCTCCACCGTGTGCAATCTGACCCGGATGCGGATACGCCACCTCCAAGTCGCCCGCAGACACGTGGAGAACCCGCCGATGCTCCCCGACGAGGCCGTGGCCTCAGCCGAGAGCACGGCCTTGCTCCGCGACGACCAGCGCGTGCTGATCGGCGCGCTCCAGCATCTGCCGGCCCGGCAGCGCGAGGCGCTCGTGCTGCGGCACTGGCTCGGACTGAAGGAGAGCGAGATCGCCGCCGCGATGGGCATCTCCTCTGGTTCCGTCAAAACCCATACGGCACGCGGCCTCGCCGCTCTCACTCAGGCGATGGAGGCCCGGCGATGACGCATCGAGATGTGACTGGGTCGCGTGGCACCAGTCCGCAACGCACGGAACGGGAGCTGCGCGAAGCCCTGGAGGCGCTGGCCGGCGGGGTGCGGGCCGCCCCCGACGCCTATCGCACGGCCCGTGGCGAGTGGCTGCGCCGTGAACGCCGGCGCCGGCTCGTCCTCGCCGTGCTGATCACCGTCGTCTTCGCCCTGGCCACGCTGATCGGCCTGTGGGTCCTCAACCAGGCCCCGTCGGATCCGGGCGTGATCTTCTCGGGCGCCGGCGGCGGCGTGAGCCATGCGTCACTCGCCCGGCCCCACCCCTGATTGCCCCGTCGGCCCGCAGGGAACCCGCTCTGGGTGCATCCCCGTATCGAGGACTACGCCCTCATCGGCGACGAACAGACCGCGGCCCTGGTCGGCCGCGACGGCTCCGTCGACTGGCTCTGCCTGCCCCGCTTCGACTCGGCCGCCTGCTTCGCCCGGCTCCTCGGCGACGAGGAGAACGGCCACTGGCGGATCGCCCCCAAGGGCGCCGCGGGCCCCTGCACCCGCCGCGCCTACCGCCCCGACACGCTCGTCCTCGACACCGACTGGGAGACCGCCGAGGGCAGCGTGCGCGTCACCGACCTGATGCCGCAGCGCGACCGCGCCCCCGACCTCGTACGCGTCGTGGCAGGCCTCGGCGGCCGGGTCACCGTGCGCAGCACACTCCGGCTGCGTTTCGACTACGGCTCGGTCGTGCCGTGGGTGCGCAGAACCGACGGCCACCGGGTGGCCGTCGCGGGACCCGACTCGGCGTGGCTGCGCAGCGAGCCCGAGGTGCGCACCTGGGGCAAGGACATGGGCACGCACTCGGAGTTCACCGTGGCAGAGGGCGAGAAGGTCGCGTTCGTGCTCACCTGGCACCCGTCGCACGAGCCACGCCCGCCGCTGGTCGACCCGTACGAGGCACTGGAGACCAGCGTCGGAGACTGGCAGGCGTGGGCGTCCCGTTGCCGTTACGACGGCCCGCATCGGGACGCCGTCGTGCGCTCCCTGATCACTCTCAAGGCCCTCACCTACGCGCCCACCGGCGGCATCGTGGCCGCCGCGACCACCTCGCTGCCCGAGGAGATCGGCGGGGTGCGCAACTGGGACTACCGCTACTGCTGGCTGCGCGACTCCACCCTCACCCTGGGCGCGCTGTTGTCGTGCGGCTATGACGAGGAGGCCGAGGCCTGGCGGAACTGGCTGGTGCGCGCGGTCGCCGGCGACCCGGCCGACCTCCAGATCATGTACGGCCTGGCGGGCGAGCGGCGGCTGCCCGAGTCCGAGGTGCCGTGGCTGTCCGGCTTCGCCGGCTCGACGCCCGTACGGATCGGCAACGCGGCGGTGAAACAGCTCCAACTGGACGTGTACGGCGAGGTCATGGACTCGCTGTCGCTGGCCCGGAAGGCGGGCCTGTCCGCCGAGCCGCACATCTGGGCGTTGCAGGTCGCTCTGATGAAGTTCCTGCGGTCGGCCTGGCGGCAACCGGACGAGGGACTGTGGGAGGTGCGCGGGGGCCGCCGGCACTTCGTCCACTCGAAGGTGATGGTGTGGGTGGCCGCCGACCGGGCCGTACGCACGCTGGAGACGCACCCGAAGCTGCGCGGCGACCTGGAGGGCTGGCGCGCGATGCGCGACGAGGTGCACCAGGAGGTGTGCGAGAAGGGCTACGACGCCGAGCGGAACACCTTCACGCAGTACTACGGCTCGCGCGAGCTCGACGCCTCGCTGCTGCTCATCCCCCGCGTCGGCTTCCTGCCGCCCGACGACCCGCGCGTGGTGGGCACCATCGACGCGGTCCGCGACGAGCTGGGCCACGGCGGCCTGGTGCACCGCTACAGCGCCGAGGAGACCGACGTCGACGGGCTGCCGGGCGGCGAGGGCACCTTCCTGGCGTGCTCGTTCTGGCTCGCGAACGCGCTGCACATGACGGGCCGTACGAAGGAGGCACGGGAGTTGTTCGAACGGCTGGTCGGCCTCGCCAACGACGTGGGGCTGCTGTCCGAGGAGTACGACCCCGGGGCGGGCGTCCAGCTGGGCAACGTCCCGCAGGCGTTCAGTCACATCGGTCTGGTGAACACGGCCCTCGCCCTGTTCGGGGACGACGAGGCAGGATAGGGGCCATGGATCTTGGACTGAGGGACCAGGTGTACGTCGTCACCGGCGCCACGCGCGGACTGGGCAACGCCGCCGCGCGTGAGCTCGTCGCCGACGGCGCGAAGGTGATCATCACGGGGCGGGACGAGAAGAGCGTCACCGAAGCGGCCTCCGCGCTGGGCGCGAACGCGGTCGGGGTGGCCGCGGACAACGCCGACGCCGCGTCGCCCGCGCGCCTGATCGCCGCCGCGCGAGAGCACTTCGGGGGTTTCGACGGCATCCTCGTCAGCGTCGGCGGGCCGACGCCCGGGTTCGTCGCCGACAACACGGACGAGCAGTGGCAGGCGGCGTTCGACTCGGTGTTCCTGGGTGCGGTTCGGCTCGCGCGGGCGGCGGCGGCCGAGCTGGAGGCGGGCGGGGTCATCGGGTTCGTGCTGTCCGGGTCGGTGCACGAGCCGATTCCGGGGCTGACCATCTCCAACGGGCTGCGCCCGGGGCTTGCCGGGTTCGCGAAGTCGCTGGCGGACGAGTTGGGGCCGCGGGGGATCCGGGTCGTGGGGCTGCTGCCGGCCCGGATCGACACGGATCGCGTGCGGGAGCTGGACCGGCTGTCCGCCGATCCTGAGGCGACTCGGGCCGCGTACGTGGCGCGGATTCCGTTGCGGCGGTATGGGCTGCCGGAGGAGTTCGGGCGAACGGCCGCGTTCTTGTTGTCGCCGGCGGCTTCTTATCTGACGGGGATCATGGTGCCGGTGGACGGTGGGATACGGCACGGGTTCTGACCTGCGGGCCGGGCGGATCGGCGGGGCGGTCGGGCTGACGGGGCGGTCGGGGCGGTTGGGCGGGGGCGGGCCGGGCGGTCGGGCGGATCGGGCGGTCGGACGGATCGGGCGGTCGGACGGATCGGGCGGTCGGGTAGACCAGCGGACCGGACGGACCAGGCGCACCGGCGCACCGGCGGACCGGGCGGTTGGGCGGACCAGGCAGACCAGCGGACCGGACGGTCGGGCGGTCGGACGGGCCGGGCGGGGGCAATTGGGCGGACCGGGCGGAGGGCGCTTGGGCGGACCGGGCAGGCCAGGCGGACCGGGCGGGGGCGGTCGGACGGGCCGAACGAATCGGGCGGTCGGACAGACCAGGCGCACCGGACGGACCAGGCGCACCGGCGCACCGGACGGACCAGCCGGCCCAGGCGGTCGGGCAGACCAGGCAGACCAGGCAGACCAGCGGACCGGACGGTCGGGCGGTCGGACGGGCCGGGCGGGGGCAATTGGGCGGACCGGGCGGGGGGGCGCTTGGGCGGACCGGGCAGGCCAGGCGGGCCGGGCGGGGCCGGTTGGCCGGGCCGAACGAATCGGGCGGTCGGTCAGACCAAGCGGGCCGGACGGACCAGGCGCACCGGCGGACCGGACGGACCAGGCGGCCGGACGGACCAGGGGCATCAGGCGGCCCGAACGCCTCAACTCACCCTCTCCGCGCGGTGCTTGACCTCGTGCAGTCGGACCTCCGCCGGAAGTGACGCCAGTCCCGCCGAATCGCGGGCGTGGGCCAGCGCCACCGTCGCGAGGTCGTGCAGCGCCGTTCCGGGATCCACGTGCGGTTGCAGCCGGAGCCGTACCCGGGTCTCGGGGGCGCCGGTCCGGCCGGTGAGCAGTACGTGAGCGTGGGCGACGCCGTCCAACTCGCCCGCCTGCCGGGCCAGTACGTCCTCCAGTGCCCGCCCCCGCAGCAGTGCGCCCGCGCCGTCGCCGGTGTCGACGAGTACCTCGGCGAGTCGGTGCCTGCGCAGGACCGCCGTCAGCCACCACAGGGCGAGCAGCACGAGGACCGCGAGCACGGCGAGCACGGTCGGCCACCACCAGCCGTCGTCCCGCCACCGGGTCCGCTCGGCATCGGAGAGCAGCACGTCGTGCCGTCCGTCGTGGATCCACCACGAGGGTGCCGCGGCGCCCAGCCCCACGGCGAGCACGGAGCCACCGAGGACGACGAGCACGAGGCCGACTGCTCCGAGAAGCACACGGTTGACGGTCCTGAGCATCGCAGTCACCCCTTCCGGTCGGGCCGTGCCACACGCACCGTGAGCGCGGGCGGCCGGGCCAGCCCCAGCCCGCTGACCGCCTCGGCGAGCGTGGCGTCCAGGTCGGCGCGTACGTCGTCCGGTGCGCGGAAGTGCGAGAGCGCGCGGACCTCGGCCCGCGCGCGGCCCATCCGCACCCGTACGGACTGCACGCCGGCCACCTCCATGGCCCGGTCGCGCAGCACCATGGCGGCCGCCTCCCGATGCAGCCCGGCGCGGACGTCGGCGTGGGTGCGCCGCATCGGCAGTACGGCCCGCAGGCCGGGCGTGACGGCCAGCACGATCAGCCACAGGCCGAGGGCCGCGGCTACGCCCGCGCCGACGAGCACCCAGATGTCGTCGAGGGGCCGCTCGGCGAGCTGCCGGGCCAGTTCCCGGCGCCAGGCCAGGGCGTCCCGGTCCGCGCGCACGGCGGCGACGTCGTACAGGAAGGCGCCCGCGACGAGCAGGAGCAGCAGCGCCACGATGCCCGCGGGGACGCGGCGCGCCGACCAGAAACGGCCGCTGCCGCCGGCCGCGTCTTCTTCGCCGGCCGGGACAGGTGGAGCCTCGTACGCCCCGCCTGTCTCCCCGGCTGTCTCACCGCCGGTGCCCCCGCCGGTGTCGGCCGCCTTCTCGATGACCGGCAGTCGCTGTGTGGTGCCCTCGGCGCGCTCGGCGCCCTCGGAATCCTGGGACTCGCTCATCGCGTCCTCCCCTGTGCCACACCGTGCGCCTGTGCCGGATGCAGCCGCTCCACCTGAACGGCGACCTCCAGCACCTCCATGCCCACCAACGCGCCTACCCGCTCGACGACATGACGACGCACCCGACGGCACCGGGCGCCGATGTCGCAGGGATAGTCGAGTTCCAGGTGCACGCGGACCCTGGCGGTCTCGTGGTGTACGACGACGGTGGCGTGCGGGGACGCGGCCTCGGCGGGCAGCTCACCGACGGCCTCGCGCGCCGCCTGTCCGGCGATCTTCGCGACGACCCGGTCGGCGATCCGCGTTGCGCCGCGCTCGCCCGGCGCAACGACAGGCGGCGGTCTGCGGAGCTCCTCGGCCCCGCTGCTCACGGACGTCATCGCCGCCGGTCACGCCGGTCGTCACGGGTACGGAAGAGGTCGCCGAGCTCCAGGTCCCCCTCCAGGAACCGGCCGACGACGAACCCGACGGCTCCCAGGGCGGCCACCAGCAGGAAGGCGCCGAACCCGCCGAAATACCCGGCGAAGCCCAGCGCCATTCCGGCGATCATGCCGACCACGGCCCTGCTCATGGTGCGCTCCTCAGCTCATCAGATCTTCGGTGTGGTGCGCGTCACTGGAGCCGGGTCTCCGGCTCCTCGTCCTCTTCCTCCGGCAGCTTCACATCACTCACCGCGATGTTGACCTCGACGACTTCGAGGCCGGTCATCCGCTCCACCGCCGCGATGACGTTCTCCCGCACAGCTTGGGCCACATCGGCGATCGCCACGCCGTAGTCGACGACGATCTCCAGGTCGAGCGCGGTCTGCACCTCACCGACCTCGACCTTGACCCCGCGCGTCACCGACTTCGCCCCGCCCGGGACGCGGTCCCGCACGGCTCCGAAGGTGCGGCTGAGCCCACTGCCCATCGCGTGCACGCCGACGACGTCCCGGGCGGCCATCCCGGCGATCTTCTCCACGACTCCGTCGGCAATGGTCGTCCGCCCCCGGCCGGCCGGGTCGCCGCTGCCGCGCTTGACGGCCTTGCGGGTCTGCACCGGCGTCTCGATCTCGCCCTCGGGGCTCCTCGTCCGGTTCCGATCCGTCACGTCGCTCATGGCTCTACGTCCCTTCGCATCGTCGTCCTTCGACCAAGGTAAGCGGGGTTGCGCGATCGCGCGCCCGCGATGCGGCAGGCTGGAGGAATGACGGTGGACCGGTGGACGCAGGCCGTACGGCATCAGCTGGGGCTCGGCAGATTCCTGCCGCTGGGCGGCGCGCGCGACGGGGCGTGGATCACGGAGGAGGCGGCCGGCTCGGTGCTGCGGCGCGCGGCCGGGGACATGCGGGGTGCGCGCCTGGGCCGGTTGCGGATCGGGCTCGCGGATCCTCAGGACGCGCACGACCCCGCCGTACCGCCTCCGCCGAGCGCCCTGCCCCCGGGCCCGCTGCGGGTGACGGCGGAGTTCGCCGCCACGGCGTCCGAGCCGCTGCCCACGACGGCGGAGCGACTGCGTGCGCTTGTGGCGACTGCGGCGGACGGCCTCGGACTGGCCGTGGCGGAGGTCGACCTGCGGGTGACGGCTCTGCTGGACGAAGAACCGGACGAAGACGAGGGGGAGCCGGGGTCCCTTCCCGTACGGCCCCCGGAGCCGGCCCCCGCCGAGCCGCGGGGCGACGGCGACAGCGACGAGGGCCGGGCGGCAGGCGCGGCGCTGAGCGTCCCGGGCGTGTCCCGTCTGACGGGCATCCTGGGCAGGCCGGTGCACATCGAGGAACGGCAGGACGCGACCGGCGCCCTGCCACGCCGGCACGTGCGCCTGGAGCTGGCGGTGGGCGCGGACCACCGGGCCTTGGATGTGGCCCGAGCGGTCCGCGTGAAGGTGGAGAAGGCGCTACCGGATCACCCGACGGTGGCGGTGCTGGTGACCGCGGTCGGCTGAGGGCTCATTGGGCTCATTCGCCGAGGCCGGCCAAGTCCCGCAACCGCCGCGCCTGGGCCGCCCGTTCGGCGCTGCGCTGCTCCTCGTAGGTACGGTCCTGCGCACCCTGCAGCAACGCCTTGGTCTCGATCACCGCGTCCCGGGGCGCGGCCAGGATCGCCGAGGCCAGGTCCCGTACCGCGTCCTCGAGCTGGTCCGAGGGCACCGCGAGGTTCGCCAGCCCCGTGCTCACCGCTTCCTCGGCCAGCACGAAGCGCCCGGTGGCGCAGATCTCCAGCGCCCGGGCATAGCCGACCAGCCCCGTCAGTGGATGGGTACCGGTCAGGTCCGGCACCAGTCCCAGGCTGGTCTCGCGCATGGCGAACTGCACGTCGTCAGCGACGACGCGCAGGTCACAGGCGAGTGCGAGCTGGAAGCCCGCCCCGACGGCATGCCCCTGCACCACGGCGATGGACACGATGTCGCTCCGCCGCCACCAGGTGAAGCCCTCCTGGTACTCGGCGATGGCCGCGTCCAGCTCGGCGTCGCTGCCACGCGCGAGGTCGATGAACGACGGCTCGCCGTCGAAACCCTCGGGCGTGAACGCCTGCCGGTCGAGCCCGGCCGAGAAGGACTTGCCCTCGGCACGCAGCACGACGACCCGGACCGACCCCGGAAGGAGCCTCCCGGCTTCGCCCAACGCGCGCCACAGAGCGGGGCTTTGCGCGTTGCGCTTGGCCGGGTTGGTCAGCGTCACCGTGGCGAGCGCGTCGTCCACGGTGAGCCGTACGCCGTCCTTGTCGAGTACCGGACCGAGGTCCTGGTCGGGCGAAGCCATGGAGTGCCTCCGATGCGTGCGGTCGACAGAGCGATGCTAAGTGACTGCACAGTAACCACCCGGCCGATCAACCGACCGACCGGGTGGTCACCATCGAAGAGACGGGCCGCCCGGGTTCAGGACGAGGCGGCCTTCTTGCCACGCGTCGCCCCGCCACGCCCACGAAGCGTGACGCCCGACTCGCTGAGCATCCGGTGGACGAAGCCATACGAGCGGCCGGTTTCCTCGGCCAGTGCCCGAATGCTCGCACCGGAGTCGTACTTCTTCTTCAGGTCTGCCGCGAGCTTGTCGCGCGCGGCGCCGGTTACCCGGCTGCCCTTCTTCAGAGTCTCGGCCACCCGTGCCTCCTCATGGGAAGTGCGCTCTGGTCTCCTCATGATCACCCCTCTCGGGCTTCATGGCCACCCATTCGGCAAGGTCCGTGAGAGACGGTTTTGACGACAGGGGCGCGTCCCCACATACGGAATCTGCAATTCCACGCGTTGGCGTTCGTACCGCCGAACGGGTTCTTCCGCGAAGTGCCAGGTCAGGGACGCGCGACGGCCGAGCCCCGGTGGGTAAAGGGCTCGGCCGTGAAATCGATGTAGGACACACCTCGGTACGAGGAGATCTCACACAGATGATGGATCACCGATGGGCCGAATGATCCATACGCAGTGGATCACGCCTTCGATCAAGCGGCGCTGACCCTCAGCTGACCCCCAGCCGACCCTCAGGCGAGGGCGACGAGGTCCGCGTAGTCCGCGCCCCACAGGTCCTCGACGCCGTCCGGCAGCAGGATGATCCGCTCCGGCTGGAGCGCCTCGACGGCGCCCTCGTCGTGGGTGACCAGGACGACCGCGCCCTTGTAGGTGCGCAGCGCGCCGAGGATCTCCTCACGGCTGGCGGGGTCGAGGTTGTTGGTCGGCTCGTCAAGGAGCAGGACGTTCGCCGACGACACCACCAGGGTCGCCAGCGCCAGGCGGGTCTTCTCGCCGCCGGAGAGGACACCGGCCGGCTTGTCGACGTCGTCGCCGGAGAACAGGAACGAGCCGAGCGTCTTGCGAACCTCGACCAGGTCCAGGTCGGGATTGGCGGAGCGCATGTTCTCCAGGACCGTGCGCTCCGGGTCGAGGGTCTCGTGCTCCTGCGCGTAGTAGCCGAGCTTGAGACCGTGGCCCTGCACGACCTCGCCGGTGTCGGGCGTCTCCACGCCGCCGAGGAGCCGCAGCAGGGTGGTCTTGCCGGCGCCGTTGAGACCGAGGATGACCACGCGGGAGCCCTTGTCGATGGCCAGGTCGACGCCGGTGAAGATCTCCAGCGACCCGTACGACTTCGACAGGCCCTCGGCCGTGAGCGGCGTCTTGCCGCAGGGCGCGGGCTCGGGGAAGCGCAGCTTGGCGACCTTGTCGGAGACCCGTACCGCTTCGAGGCCGGCGAGCAGCCGGTCGGCACGCTTGGCCATGTTCTGCGCGGCGACGGTCTTGGTGGCCTTGGCGCGCATCTTGTCGGCCTGCGTGTGCAGCGCGGCGGCCTTCTTCTCGGCGTTCTGGCGCTCGCGCTTGCGGCGCTTCTCGTCGGCCTCGCGCTGCTGCTGGTAGAGCTTCCAGCCCATGTTGTAGACGTCGATCTGGGAGCGGTTGGCGTCCAGGTAGAAGACCTTGTTGACGACCGTCTTGACGAGGTCTTCGTCGTGGGAGATCACGATGAAGCCGCCGCGGTAGGTCTTCAGGTAGTCGCGCAGCCAGACGATCGAGTCGGCGTCGAGGTGGTTCGTCGGCTCGTCCAGGAGCAGGGTGTCCGCGTCGGAGAACAGGATGCGGGCCAGCTCGATACGGCGGCGCTGACCGCCGGAGAGCGTATGGAGGGGCTGGCCGAGCACGCGGTCGGGCAGATTCAGCGCGGCGGCGATGGTGGCGGCCTCGGCCTCGGCGGAGTACCCGCCCTTGGTGAGGAACTCGGTCTCCTGGCGCTCGTACTGCCGCAGCGCCTTCTCCCGGGTGGCGCCCGAGCCGTTCGCGATGCGCTGCTCGTTCTCCCGCATCTTGCGGATGAGGGTGTCCAGTCCGCGCGCGGAGAGGATGCGGTCGCCGGCGAGCACGTCGAGGTCGCCGGTGCGGGGGTCCTGCGGGAGGTAGCCGACCTCGCCGGAGCGGGTGATGGTGCCGCCCGCGGGGATGCCCTCGCCGGCGAGGCATTTGGTGAGGGTGGTCTTGCCGGCGCCGTTGCGACCGACCAGGCCGATGCGGTCGCCCTTGGTGATGCGGAAGGTGGCGGACTCGATGAGGATGCGGGAACCGGCGCGCAGCTCGATACCGGAGGCGGAGATCACGGACAGACTCCAGGGCGGATGGGATGACGGGAAGGGGCGGCTGAGGACGTTCCCGCCGTCTAATGCGCGAGGAGAATGGCCATGGGGCCAGTCTAACGGGGCCGTGCAACCACTTTTTCTGCGTTCGGGTGTTCGGGACGCCTGGCGGGGATGTCGTTGCCGAGAGGCGTGCGGTGCCGGGTGCTCCGGGCCGGGCCGTCGAGGGCGATGAGCTGGGCGGTCGAGGCCGCTTCCGCTTCCGCCGGTGCGCGGGGCCGGGCGGGGAACGGTGCCGCGCCGTGACGTACGGCACTGCCCGGGCTCGAGGGCGCGGCCCTTGCGGTGTCGGTGACGAGGCCGTCGTCCGTGATCCCTCGTTCGGGTGAGCGGCCGGTGTTCCGCCCGGGTGCGGAATGGTGCGGGATCCAGAAGCGGTTCCGGGGGTGCGGCCCCTTCCGCCGCGGGGCGAGGCACGGTCCGCGGGCCGTTGTCAGTGGTCGCTGCGAGACTGGGCAGCAGGTGATATTTCCGGCGGTGATCACAAGGGAGTGATCGGTATGGCAGGCACGAGCGGCGGGCGTCCCAGCATCTTCCCGACCCTGGTGTACGCGGACGCGAAGACGGCGATCCGGCAGCTCACCGAGGCCTTCGGCTTCACGGAACTCTCGGTGTACGAGGGCGAGGACGGCGCGGTCCTGCACGCCGAGCTGGTGCAGGGCAACGGCGGGGTGATGCTCGGCTCCAAGGGCAGCGGCGGCGTCTTCGACACGGCGATGAAGGACGCGGGCCCGGCCGGGGTGTACGTGGTGGTGGACGACGTCGACGCACACCACCAGCGCGCCGTCGACCACGGCGCGGAGATCCTGATGCCCCCGACGGATCAGGACTACGGCTCCAGGGACTACATGGCCCGGGATGCCGAGGGCAACATCTGGAGCTTCGGCACCTACGCCCCCGAGATAGGAAGCTGAGGGCCGGGCGCTCAACTGCCCCCGGTGTGCACCTGGAAGGCGGCGCGGCGCACGGCCTTGGCCAGGGCCGGGTCCGGGTGCGCGGCGGCGAGCGCGACCAGGACCTGCACGGTGCGGGGGTGACCGACGGCGCGCACCTCGTCGAGCAGCGCGGGGACGGTCGGCTGCACGGCGGACTCCAGGTGCCGTACGAGCATCGGGGCCTCGCCGTGGTCGGCGACGGCGGCGGCGGTGTCGACCCACAGCCACGTGGCCTCTTCCCGGGTGAGGACCTCGTGGGCGTCCTCCGCGTCGTACCCGTCGTGCTCGGCGAGCCACAGCAGGGCGTACGGCCGCAGCGTCGGCTCGTCGGCCACGGAGCGGACGTCGGGCTCGGCGGGGGCGCCGACGACGCGCAGCGCCTCGAAGGCGAGGCCGCGCAGCAGGGCGTCCTCACCGCGGGCGGCGGCCAGGAGTTCGGTGACGGCGCTGCCGACGGGGCGGGCGGCGAGCCAGGCGCGGTACTCGGCGCGGGCCGCGTTCGGGCGCAGCTGCGCGCAGCCGCGGAGCATGTCCTCGGCCGCCTGCTCGATGTTCCCGGCGGGGCTCTGGGCGGCGACGCAGATCTGCTCCAGCTTGACCCAGACCGCCCAGCTGCCGAGCGGGGTGAGCGTGGCCTGTCCGCCGCCGTAGGTGAGCGCGCCGACGGACGCCACGGCACGCAGGGCCCATTCGAAGAGGGGGGCGAGGGGTGCGAGGGGGGCGTCTGCGGGGTCGGGCTGCGCCGGCTCGCGGCGTACCGGTTCGGGCTGCGGGCCGTACGGGATTTCGCAGCGCTCGGTGCGCAGTTCGGTGACCCGCTGTTCCAGGAGGTCGAGGAGCTGCTCGACGGGGACGGGTCCGGCGGACAGCTGGAGGAAGGAGAGCACCTGCGGCATGGCCGAGACGACCTCGGCGACGGCGGCCGGCTCGTGGTCGGCGGGCTCCGGGGAGGCGATCGACCAGGCGTCGAAGAGGGCGACCCAGCCGCGCAGTACGGCGCTGTCGTCGCGGTTCCAGGCGCGCAGCCGCCAGCCGGGGCGGGCGGTGTCGCCGTGCACCTCGATGAGTCCGGCGAGGCGGGCGGTGTCCCAGTCGGCGCGGATCTGAGCCGGGGTCAGGCCCAGGTCGGCGGCGGCCTGTTCGGCGGTTCCGTCGGAGAGGGCGCCCTTGCCGTCGGGGCTCGCGCCGTCCCGGCCGGGGCGGAGGGCGGCGTCGGCCCAGTGGGCGACGCGGGCCGCGGCGGCAAGACCGGAGCGCGCCATTCTGGCCAGCTCCGCGCGGGCCGGGGTGCCCTCCGGGGGGCGCGGTGCGGGGCGGGGCGGGCGGCGTTGGTTCACAGCTGTGGGGGCGGCGGCCAGGGGTCGCGGACGGACGAGTCGAAGCCTGGAGTCGCGCGGGATACGGGACGTCACGGGTGCAGTCTTCCGGTTGACGGTCCGAAAACCCAAACGGAATGGCACGGCGGGCGACGGGGGAACCGACGCCGGGCCCGCACGAAAGGCTGTTGGCCGAGATCAAGCCAGTGGTACGGCGTTAAACGGAATCTGTGGGACCGCAAGAGGAGGACGGGCATCGTGGCCGAGCACCGTTGCCACTGCGAGTGCCACAGTGCTTGCCACAGTGCTGAGGAGGTCGTGTCACATCAGCGGAGTCAGGAAGCGGCGCAGCTTTTCTTCGTAGTCCTTCGGGTCGGCGTTCCACATGGCCGCGTGGGGGGCGTGGCGGACCGTGTGCAGGGTCACCCGGCCGGGGTGGTCGGCGGCGAAGCGGCGGGAATGGTCCCAGGGGGCCACCCTGTCGTCCGGGCCGTGGAAGATCAGGGTCGGCGCCAGGGGCAGATCGGGGCCGGCGGTGCCGGCGGCGGCGAGGCGGTCGCCGTACATGCCGGTGCGGCCCTGCGCGGCGCGCACCGCGAGCGGCAGCAGGACGCCCGGTGTGCGGCGGGCCGAGACGAGGGCGCGCAGCGTGGTCTCCCAGCTGAGGACCGGGGAGTCCAGGACGAGTCCCGAGATCCGCTCGTGCAGCCCCGAGTGCTCGGCGGCGCGCAGCGCCATGGTGGCGCCGGTGGACCAGCCGTGCAGGATGACCTGCCGGGCGCCGTGGCGGACGGCATGGCGGATCGCCGCGTCCAGGTCGCGCCACTCGGTCTCGCCGAGGTGGTTCAGGCCGTCCGGCGGGCGCGGGGCGCCGTGGTCGCCGCGGTAGGCGAGGGCGAGCACCGGGAAGCGCTGGCGGTGCAGGAACTCCATGATGTTCAGGGGGTGTTCGCGGGTGGCGCCCAGGCCGTGCACCGTGATCACCCAGGTGTCGCGCGTGCCGGGCAGGAACCAGGCGGGCAGGGTGCCCAGTTCGCCGGGGATGTCCATGTCGGCGTGGTCCAGGCCGAGGGCGGTGCTGGGGTTGCCGGCGTGCACGTTCGGGGTGAGCCAGACCTTGTCGCCGGGTTTCAGGGTGCCGTGCGTGACGCGTTCCAGGCGGCGGACGACGGTGTCGGCGGAGTGGGGCTCCGTCCCGAGGACGGGGCCGACGACCGCGTGCGAGTCGTCACCGCGGAGGCCGTAGGTGCCGGGGCGCAGGGCGGCCAGGTCACGGCTGAGGGCGATGCGCCCGGCGGCCGTCGCGTGCACGGTGAGGCGGGGTTCGGTGGGCAGGGGCCGGCCCGGCGGTGCCTTGAGCGCGGCGTCGCTGGCGAGCCGGCCGACGGCGATACCGGCCGCGCCGGCGGCCAGGGCTGCGGTGGCGGCGGCGGCCGTTGCTTTGACAGTGCGCACGCGTCCAGTGTCCTGGCGGAACGGGGTGGCGGCCAGCGGGAGGACGGCCCGGAGTGACGCGCCCTGTCGACTACCCCCGCTTACTCCCGCTGCCCATACCCCCGCAGCCGCTCCGCCGCCTGCGCCAGCTGCTCTTCGGACAGCAGGGTCGGAGTCAGGCCCGGTACCGAGGACGCCGTCAGCCACAGGCGGCACATCCACTCCAGCTGGGCCGTGCGGTCGTAGGCCTGGTCCAGGGTGGCGCCGTAGGTGAGGGTGCCGTGGTTCTGGAGGAGGCAGCCGGAGCGGTCGGCGAGGGCGTGGAGCATGTTCTCGGCCAACTCGTCGGTGCCGTATGTGGCATACGGCGCAACTCGGACGGGGCCGCCGAGCGCGCCGGCCATGTAGTGGATCAACGGGAGCTCGGGGACGAGCGTCGAGACGGCCGTGGCGTGCACGGCGTGGGTGTGGACGACGGCGAGGGCGTCGGTGGTGCGGTAGACGGCGAGATGCATGGGCAGTTCGCTCGTGGGGCCGAGGGTGCCGAGGACCTGCCGGCCGTCGAGGTCGACGCCGGTCACGTCCTTCGGCGCGAGCCGGTCGTAGGGCACGCCCGACGGCGTGACCAGGACGGTGTCCCCGACGCGCACCGAGACGTTGCCGGAGGTGCCGACGACCAGTCCCTCGGACACGGTGCGGCGGGCCGTCGCGACGAGCGCCTCCCAGGCGTCCGCCTCCTCGGCGCGCACGCTCCTCCCCGACGGCTCGGGGCGCACCTGTGCGCCCTCCTGGTCACCCCGTGCGCCCCGTGGGTCCCGCTGCTGCTCGGTCATGCGGTGATCCTGCCAGGCATGGCGTCAACCCGCCCCCGGGCCGGGGCACTTTAGGCCGGAACCCCAGCTTCCGGAAGAGCGCATATGGGCATACATAGCCTTCTTCGATCGCTTGGCCGGAGATCGCCGAGGATTCGATGATCTTCCAGTAATCTCTGGTGGATTTGTCGTGCACGTCGCCATTCCGGGGGGACATATGGCCCGTGATCGCACACCGTCCCGTCGCCGCAGCCGCGCCCTGGCGGCCTCCGTGGCGGCGCTCTTTGTCGGGGGGCTGGCGCTCACCGAGACGCCGGCCTCGGCGGCGAGCCGGCCGAAAGGACACGACGTCTCTTCCCACCAGAAGAACGTCGACTGGCGCAAGGCCAAGTCCAAGGGCGCCAGGTTCGTCTACATCAAGGCGACCGAGTCCACCACCTACCGCAACCCGTACTTCGGCCAGCAGTACAACGGGGCGCGCGACGTGGGCATCATCCGCGGGGCGTACCACTTCGCGCTGCCGAACAGGTCGTCGGGCAAGGCCCAGGCCTCGCATTTCGTGCGCAACGGCGGCAGTTGGAGTGCCGACGGCTGGACGCTGCCGCCCGCGCTCGACATCGAGTACAACCCGTACGGCGAGAAGAAGTGCTACGGCCTGAGCAAGGCGAACATGGTCAGCTGGATCAAGTCGTTCAGCGACGAGGCCAAGCGGCTCACCGGCCGCAGACCGGTCATCTACACGACCGCCCACTGGTGGAACACCTGCACCGGCGGCAGCCGCGCCTTCGCCTCGAACCACGCGCTGTGGGTGGCCCGTTACGACTCGGCGGACGCGGGTGCGCTGCCGGCCGGGTGGTCGTTCTGGACGCTCTGGCAACACGACAACGGCAGCGGCAGTCTGCCGGGTGACCAGAATCTCTACAACGGGTCGATGACCCAGCTGAGGAAGTTCGCCAGGGGGCACTAGTCGTGCGGCGCCCGGGCCGCACGGAGCGGGCGGGGTACAGCGGTGCCAGAACCGTCGACTCCGGACACCGTGCGGCCTGCCCCAGTTCATCTTCCGTTCACTCAGGTTACCTACGTTCGTCCGGCCAATGACCTCGAACGATTGCCTGGGTAAATGGAAAACTTCTCGCTGATCCTCGCGATTGTGGTCGTAACCGCACTCGCGTTCGATTTCACGAACGGTTTCCACGACACCGCCAACGCGATGGCCACCACCATCTCGACCGGTGCCCTCAAGCCCAAGGTCGCGGTGGCCATGTCCGCCGTACTGAACCTTGTAGGCGCCTTCCTCTCCGTGGAGGTCGCCAACACGATCTCCAAGGGTCTCGTCGATGAGACCGGCATCCGTCCCGAGGTCATTTTCGCCGCCCTGGTCGGCGCGATCCTCTGGAACCTGCTGACCTGGCTGGTCGGGCTTCCGTCCAGTTCCTCGCACGCCCTCATGGGCGGTCTGATCGGCGCCACCATCGCCTCGGCCGGTATGGGCGCGGTGCACGGTGACGCCCTGGTCACCAAGGTGCTGATCCCGGCGATCGCGGCCCCGCTGGTCGCGGGCCTGGCGGCGATGTTCGCCACCCGCCTGTCCTACTCCCTCGGCAAGAAGGCCGACGGCAAGGCCGCCGCGAAGGGCTACCGCACCGGCCAGATCGCCTCCGCCGGACTGGTCTCCCTGGCCCACGGCACCAACGACGCGCAGAAGACGATGGGCATCATCACCCTCGCCCTGGTCGCCGGCGGCGCCGTCGCCCCCGACTCCGACCCGCCCACCTGGGTCATCCTCTCGGCGGGCCTGGCCATCGCGCTCGGCACCTACCTCGGCGGCTGGCGCATCATCCGCACCATGGGCAAGGGCCTGACCGAGCTCCAACCGCAGCAGGGCTTCGCCGCCCAGACCAGCGCGGCGACGGTCATCCTGGCCTCCTCCCACCTCGGCTTCTCCCTCTCCACCACGCACTCGGTCTCCGGTTCGGTGATGGGCGCGGGCCTGGGCCGCAAGGGCGGTGTGGTCCGCTGGTCCACGGCGACCCGCATGTTCGTGGCCTGGGGCCTGACCCTGCCCGCCGCGGCACTGGTCGGCGCGCTGGCGGAGTACGTGACGGGCTTCGGCACATGGGGCACGGCCCTGGTCGCCGTCTTCCTGATCGGCTCCAGCGTGGCCATCTGGAAGCTCTCCCGGCGCGAGGTCGTGGACGCCTCGAACGTCAACGAGCCGGGCGAGACCGCGGCGCCGGCCGGCGTGGTGACCGCGGCGATCGCCACCGTGACGCCGCCGCCGCCCGCCGGCACGGCGGCCGAGGACCTCATGGCCACGATCCCGGCCTCGTCGTCCGCGACCAACGACCCGACGCCTTCACAGGCCACCGTCTGAACCCCAGCACCCAGTTACTCAGCCACTCAGCCACTCAGCTACTCAGCCACTCAGCTACTCAAGGAAGAAGCGACATGAAGATCGACTGGGCAGCTCTCGGCTCCGTCTTCGGCGTCAGCCTCGTGGTCACCGTGGGCCTGGTGGCCGTGTTCACGCTCGGCATCGTGGGGCTGTCCCGCCAGGAGCGGGCGGCGGCGCGGGGCGGCTCCGCGGCCTTCGCGGTCACGGGCGCGTACGCGTGCTTCGCCGCGTGTGCGGCGGCGGTGGGGTACGGGATCTACTTGATCGTGGCCTGAGGGCTCGCGCGCATTTCCTCGCCCGTTCTGCTCGGCCGCCTCACGGGTGGTGCGGGCAGGGCGGGCTCTTTTCCGCGTCCGGTGGG
Source organism: Streptomyces sp. NPDC050619 (assembly GCF_040654815.1). Classification (NCBI taxonomy): domain Bacteria; kingdom Bacillati; phylum Actinomycetota; class Actinomycetes; order Kitasatosporales; family Streptomycetaceae; genus Streptomyces; species Streptomyces sp. NPDC050619. Next base: position 72,182 of record NZ_JBFAIR010000005.1, read on the forward strand.
AACTTGAGCGTGGTCAGGAGGGATGTCCAGGCGCCCGGAGGGAGCGGGGGAAGCAGCCCGCAGACCTCGGCGGCGGTGGTACGGCCTGCGACGTGGTCGAGGTCGTAGGTGACGGGGCCCAGGGGGGTCTCGCCCCGAAGGAGATGCCCGTCGAAGCCCCATGTCCAGGCGAAGTCGGAGGCGTAGAGCTTGACCGGGTCGCCTCCGCTGTCCTTCCAGAGCTGGGCCTTGCCGTCGTCCGAGGACAGTACGAGGAAGCCCTGCTCGTCGTAGGCATACACCCCCGCGATTTCGTTCGTGACGGGCGTGGGTTCCTTCTCTCCGATCCGCCACACTGAGACGCCTGCCTCGGTGGTCACCGCGACCGCGCGTCCGTCAGACCGGAACACCGCCGCTCGTCCTGTCGCCGTGTACTCCGCCAAGGGGCTGAAGACCTTCTCGTCGATCTTCTTCACGCTGCCGTCGCGCCGCAGTTCCCGCAGCTCCGCGGTTCCGTCGGCCCTCAACACGAGGAACTGCGCGGGATGGTCCGGGCGCCCCACAGCCGTGACGCACGCGCGGTAACTCGTCGCCGAGGTCCACGCGCAACTCCCGTTGTCCAAGCGCCGGACATCGCCTGTCGCACCGTCGATCCGGGCCAGTCCCTTGCCATCGAGCAACAGGAAATCCTTCTTTCCGAAGCGCTGTACGGACTTGATGCTCATGTCACTGTCGGGTCTCGGCGTGTCGCTCGCGGAAGACGGTGATTTCTCGTTCTTGGACGTGAAATCGGCCGTGGTGCGCAGATTCCAGCCGTATTCGCTCCACTCGACGAAGCTCAAGCCGTCCTCGCTGACGACAACGTCGCTCAACCGGTCTGAGTCCGCTTTGTGGATCCGGCGACCCCGCTCGTCGAGAACCGCCTCGTAGACGGCTTCCTCTTCCCCTTCTTCGATCTGGATGCTGGTCAGGGCCACAAGCATGGTGCCCCGGGCGAGACGGTCCACCGCAGAGGTGCCGGTGGATCCTCCCCACCCGAGCGGGTAGACCGTCCTACGCATATCGAACGCCAGCACGTCACGGCCGAGTACCGCATGGGCGAGAACTTTCTTGCCCACGTGTGTCATCACCGTGCCTTCGCCGTCGGCGGTGCCCCAGGGAAGGACCGCTGAACGGCGCAGGCCAGTAATCGGGTCCTGCATGACCAGCCGCAGCGCGTCGGGGTCACCGTCCATGTTGATGTTGCCGGCATCCATGGTCAGGTACCGACCGGTGGCGTCGGTACTGAATTCCTCGGACCACTGCCCCTTGGACTTCCGGTTGTCCGAAGCGGGCAGTCGGGACTGCCACAGCAGCCCGTTCCTCGCCTTCGTCCCCATGACTCGGCCACCGGCACCGAGCGTCGCGCCACCCAAGTCCCACTGCTCCTTGTCGATCCGTCCTGTCGACAGCTCCACCGAACGAACCGCGTAAGTCGTCTCCGTGTCGCCACTCCGATCCGTCGTCACGTTGTCGGCCACCACTGTCAGATGATCAGGCTCCGCGGATCGCAGGCCGATATCTGACAAGCATTCCCCCGCCTCCATCACCTCGTCGGGCGGCGACATTCCCTGTCCTTTCATGGCCTTCGGTTCGACCTTCACCGCGCGCACCCAGGGCTTCAGGTCGGTCCCCTCGCACACCGAGGGGACGATGGACGATTCGACGTGATGCAACAGCCAGGTCCCGTCCGCCGAGAAGTCCAGCTTGTCGGTGATATCCGCGAAGTCGCCCTTCCCCCACTTCCACGACAGGGGCTTCTTTTCCGGCTCCCCGTTCTCGATGTGCCATACCCGCACATCCCCGTATCCCGCCGCCGCGGCGACCTTCGTCCCGTCGTCACTGACGGCCACGGAGTCCATCGATACCGGGGGCCGGGGCAGTTCCCGGGCCTTCGGAGCTCCTCGGTCCAATCCCGTCACGACATACGCCCGCGTCCCGCGCGGGCGGGCTTTCAGCACCGCCATCACCCGACCGTCCGCGGCTGCGGCGACCCCCCTCACCTCCCCTTCCGGAAGGATCCGATGGACGGACACCAGCGAGCTCAACGGCCACGCATGCCGCATCAACGCCGCCTCCGTCTCCGGCAGATCACTCGTGTGATGCGCCGCCGCGGCCAACAGCGCGGCGTCGACGGGTTCGTCGAGCGCCCGGTCGGCGGCGTATTCGACCAGCGCCCTCGCGGCCTCGTTCTTCTTGTCCTGGTTCTCGTCGCGCTGCAGGCCGTACAGGAAATAGCCGAGTGAACCGGCCAGCAGCGCCAGACACGCGACCAGAGCGACCCCCGTACGGCCCCGCCGCACCGAGCGACGGCGGTGCTGTCGGCTGAGGCGGATGAACTCCGTTTCAGCGGTGGAGAGTTCGGCTGGCCGCAGCGCAGCCGACGTCCGCGCGGCCGACAGCTCCCGGCCGCGCAGCAGCAGGTCCGGGTGCTGGTCCGCCTCCTCCCACTCCCGCAGCCGCCCGCGCAGCTTCTCGTGCCAGGTCAGGAACGCCCGTGATGCGTCCAGCCAGTCCCGCAGGGTCGGCCACTGCCGCACCAGCGCCTCGTGTGCCAGCGCGACGGTCTCCTTCCCGGAACTGTCACGGGCGATGACGAGGAGCCGGGTGTTCGCCAACGCCTGGGCGGTGGTGCGGAGTTCCGGCGAAAGCTGGTCGAAGCCGCGAGCCGCGCGAGCGTACTCCCTGCCCTTCACCGGGCGCACCAGGCATTCGAAAAGGCGGCGGGCTACGGCCGGTTCCGGACCGCCGGGTGCCTTGCAGACCTGGGCCAGCTGGTGGTCGGCGTACCGGGCCAGCGCTCCTTCGACACCGCCGATCTCCCGGTACGCCGCATGGGTGAGACGGCTGTGCTCCTGTCGCTCCCACAGCTCCGCGAGCGCGAACTCCACCAGGGGCAGGGCGCCCGGTTCGCCGCCCGCTTCGGCCACGACCAGTTCGGCCAGGCCCGGTTCGAACTCCACTCCGGGAATGGCGTCGATCGGGCGCCGCACCACCTCGTCCAGTTGTCCGGACGTCATCGGCGCGATCATCTGGACCGTCCCGCTGAGCGCCTCCGCACGGCCTCCAGTGACGAGTTCCTCCAGGGAGGCCGAGCGCAGGGTCGCCAGTACGCACAGACGGCGGCCGGCCGGGTGGACGGCGCGGGCCATCGGGAGCAGCACATCCAGCAGCGCCCGGGCGTCGGCCGGGCGGGCACCCACCGTCTCCTCGAACTGGTCGAGGAGGATGACGTGGCCTGCCGTACCGGCGTGTTCGAGGATGCGGGCGCCGAGCAGGGTGGCCGCGTCCGGGTCGCCGCCGAGGTGTCGTGCGAGGTGCCGTACGGGAGGGAACTGGTCGCCGAGGGCCTCCGCCAGGGTGCGTACGGGGTCGGTGTCCGGCTGGCCGACGAAGTCCGTGACGGTGTGGCCCGCGGAGCGGAGCAGGGGCAGCACGCCGGCGCGCACCAGCGAGGACTTGCCCACTCCCGACGCCCCGGCCACCGGCACGAAGGGGTGGTCGCGGAGAGCGGCGGTGATGCGTTCGCTGTCCGCCCGGCGGGCGTAGAAGACCGCCGCGTCCTGCTCCCGGAAGGGTTCCAGGCCGCGGAACGGGCAGACCCGCAGCGACGGGTCGAGCCCGAGCAGCAGGGCGGCGGGGATCAGGTACGCAGTCGTCGCCCCGGTGCCGACGTCCGCGGCCACCGTCATGCCGACGACCCCGCCCTGCTCGGTGTCCCACACCGGCGCTCCGCTGAACCCCTGTTCGACGGCCGTCCCGTGGGACTCCATGGAGGTCCAGCCCTTGCCGACGGGCGCCCGGAGCCGGCCGTGCGCCCACACCCCGTGGTCCTCGGTCCGGGACGGGAAGCCCAGCACCCGGAACGGGTGGTCCCACACGGCCGTACCGCCCGCGAACCGGACCGGAGCGGTCCCCGGCACCGCCGCGTTCAGGGTCAGCAGAGCGATGTCGCCGCCGCCGTCTCCGGTCACCGGACGCCACTGGGTCACGGTGGCCCTCAGCCGGGAGGAGGGCGGGGTCAGCAGGGGGAAGTCGACGGCCACGGGAGCGGTGGGCGGCACCGGGTCCGCCTCGCCGGTGCCGAGCGCGTCCGCGACGACGTGCGCGCACGTGCACAGGGTGCGCTCCGCGATCAGAAAGCCGCAGCCGGCGACCTGCCCGTCCGCGCTCCAGAACCGTGCGATACCCCGCGGGAGTTCGTCATCAGGAGCGGTCGTCGCCATCACGCTGCCCCGGGATGACGGACTCGTCCGGATTCGCCCACTGCATACTCACCGTGAAGTGCGCCTCGGTCGCCCCCCGCGCCACCACGACCCCCGCCTCCGCGCTGAGCGTGATCCCGAACTCGACGGTCACCGATCCGGGCGGTCTCGGCAACGCGCGGGCGCCGTCGACCACCGCGCCGAGCGCGGGCCGCACTCGGGCGAGGGCCTGCTGGAGGGTCTCGGCCGCACCCGCGACCACTGCGCCGCGCGACACACGCCGCACCCCGGCCGGCCCGTCCCCGGCCACCTCCAGCAGCACGATCTGACCGTCGTCGAGGAGCATCTCGCCCACGTACGCCACCGTGCGTCCCCTCCCGCATCCACCGCGCCCCCGTATGAGGCATGGGTGATATTGCAGGCGCTCACGTTCCGCGTTCACAAGCGGGTTCGTCGAATGCCGCCCGTGGAGGGGAATTCCGTTCAAGCAGGTCCCGTCGGCCGCCCCGCCGTGCTAGCGATGTGGGCCTCAGCACACTCCGCTCTCGCAGGTCAACAGCAAGTTGACGGCCCTTCCAACCCCGTGGTGGACTGCCGGAGCCAATACGGCGGCAGGAGAGGAAGCCGGTGCGAATCCGGCGCGGTCCCGCCACTGTCACCGGGGTAGGAAGCCCCGGGAGCCAGGAACTCTCGCCGCCGGTCTCGTCGAACCAGGGCGTGGACACCCTGAGTGAGGACATATCGCCATGTGCGGCTGCCTGTTGAGGTTCACCACCAGCACCCTGTCTGTGACAGCGGTCGGCTGAGTCCATGCGTGCCGATCGCGTCTTCGCGTACGGCGCCGCCGCCGGCCTCCTCGGTGACCTGCTCCTCGGCGATCCACGCCGCGGGCATCCGGTCGCCGCGTTCGGGCGGGCCGCGGGTGCCGTGGAGCGGGTGTTGTGGCGGGACCACCGGGGGTGGGGCGCGCTGCATGCCCTCGTGTGCGCGGGTGGTGCCATGGCGCTCGGCGCCGTCGCCTCTCGTGCCGTACGGACGTCCCCTGCCGCCTCCGTCGCGCTGACCGGTGCCGCCACCTGGGCCGTCGTGGGCGGGACTTCGCTTGCCCGGGAGGCGCGTGGCATCGGGGGTGCGCTGGAGGCGGGGGACATCGAGGCCGCCCGGGCGCGGCTGCCGCGGTTGTGCGGGCGGGATCCGCAGGCCCTTGATGCCGATGGGATCGCTCGGGCTGTGGTGGAGTCCGTTGCTGAGAACACGTCCGATGCGGTGGTCGGGGCGCTGGTGTGGGGGGCCGTAGCCGGCGTACCCGGGCTGCTCGGGTTCCGGGCCGTGAACACCCTTGACGCCATGGTCGGGCACAAGTCGCCCCGGTATCGGCGGTACGGGTGGGCCTCCGCCCGGCTCGACGACCTCGCCGGGTGGCCGGGAGCGCGGCTGACCGCCGTACTGAGCGCGGTGGCGGGTCCGGATCCGCGCGGGGCCGTGCGGGCCTGGCGGGCGGACGCGGCGAAGCATCCGAGTCCCAACGCCGGGCCCGTGGAGGCGTCGTTCGCGGGGGCGCTCGGGGTACGGCTGGGCGGGACGTTGTCGTACGGCGGGCGGGTGGAGCATCGCCCGGTGCTGAACGGAGCGGGCCGCGCCGTCACCACAAAGGATGTCGAACGGGCCGTACGACTCTCGCAACGCGTCAGTTGGCTCGCTCTCGGCGGGTGCGTGGCCGCACGGCTTCTCACGAAGGGGCGTACCTCATGAACGGCGGTCTCCTCGTCGCCGGTACCACCTCCGACGCCGGCAAGAGTGTCGTCACCGCCGGGATCTGCCGGTGGCTGGTGCGGCAGGGGGTCAAGGTCGCTCCCTTCAAGGCGCAGAACATGTCCCTGAATTCGTTCGTGACGCGGGAGGGCGCCGAGATCGGGCGGGCGCAGGCCATGCAGGCGCAGGCCTGCCGGGTCGAGCCCACCGCGCTGATGAATCCCGTGCTGCTCAAGCCGGGGGGCGAGCAGAGCAGTCAGGTCGTGCTCATGGGGAAGCCCGTGGGTGAGATGAGTGCCCGTGGCTATCACGGCGGGCGGCAGCAGCGGCTGCTCGGGACCGTTCTCGACTGTCTCGCCGAATTGCGGGGCACGTATGACGCGGTGATCTGTGAGGGGGCCGGCAGTCCTGCCGAGATCAATCTGCGGCGGACCGACATCGTGAACATGGGCGTGGCGCGCAATGCGCGGCTGCCCGTGCTCGTGGTCGGTGACATCGACCGCGGCGGGGTGTTCGCCTCCTTCTTCGGGACCGTCGCGCTCTTGTCGCCCGAGGACCAGGAACTTGTCGCCGGGTTTCTGGTCAACAAGTTCCGCGGGGATGTCAGCCTGCTGGAACCAGGGTTGGAGATGCTGCACGGGCTCACCGGGCGGCGGACGTACGGCGTGCTGCCCTTCCGGCACGGGCTCGGCATCGACGAGGAGGACGGGCTGCGCGTGTCTCTGCGGGGGACGGTGCGGGAGTCGAACACCGCCCCGCCCGTCGGCGAGGACGTGCTGCGGGTCGCCGTCTGTGCCGTTCCCCTCATGTCCAACTTCACCGACGTGGACGCGCTGGCCGCCGAACCGGGTGTCGTCGTGCGGTTCGTGGACCGGCCGGAGGAACTGGCCGACGCCGATCTGGTGGTGATTCCGGGGACGCGGGGTACGGTCCGCGCACTGGAGTGGCTGCGGGAGCGGGGGCTGGCCGACGCCCTCGTCCGCAGAGCCGCCGAGCAAAGGCCCGTCCTCGGCGTCTGCGGTGGCTTCCAGATCCTCGGCGAGCACATCGAGGACGAGGTCGAGAGCCGGCAGGGTCGTGTGGAGGGGCTCGGGATCCTTCCCGTCCGGGTGCGGTTCGCCCGCGAGAAGACCCTCACCCGGCCCGTCGGCGAGGCCCTCGGCGAGCGCGTCGAGGGGTACGAGATTCATCACGGGGTCGCCGACATCAGCGGCGGACTTCCCTTCCTGGACGGCTGCCGGGTCGGGCAGAGTTGGGGCACCCACTGGCACGGCTCACTGGAGTCGGACGGGTTCCGGCGGGCGTTCCTGCGCGAGGTGGCCGCCGCCGCGGGCCGCCGTTTCGTGCCGGCCGCCGACACGTCGTTCGCCGCGCTGCGCGAGGAGCAACTCGACCGGCTCGGCGACCTGATCGAACAGCACGCGGACACGGACGCGCTGTGGCGGCTCATCGAGTCGGGCGCGCCGCAAGGACTGCCTTTCATTCCACCGGGAGCGCCCGCATGAGCACAGTGTTGTTGTTGTCGACCGCCGACACGGACCTGCTGGCGGCGCGTGCCGCCTCCGGTGCCTCGTTCCGGATCGGCAATCCGACCCGGGTGGACGTGGCGGCGGATCTGCCCGCGCTCCTCGAGGGCGCGGACATCGCCGTCGTACGGCTGCTGGGCGGCAAGCGCGCCTGGGAGGACGGGCTCGCCGCCCTCAAGGCGTCCGGGATTCCGACCGTGCTGCTCGGCGGGGAGAGCGTGCCCGACGCGGAGCTCATGGCCGAGTCGTCCGTGCCCGCGGGGGTCGTGGCAGAGGCGCTGCGGTATCTCGTCGAGGGCGGCCCGGAGAACCTGACTGAATTGTCCCGCTTCCTCTCGGACACCGTGCTGCTGACGGGCGAGGGGTTCGTCGAGCCGCGGAAGATGCCCGAGTACGGCGTCCATGGCTCGCCCGCGCCGCAAGAGGGGCGCCCGACCATCGGCGTGCTCTTCTACCGTGCGCACGAGCTGTCCGGCAACACCGCCTTCATCGACACGCTGTGCGACGCGATCGAGGCGCACGGCGCCAACGCCCTTCCCGTCTACTGCGGTTCGCTGCGCGGCGCCGAGGAAGGCCTGTACGACATCCTCGGCCGGGCCGACGCCCTGATCGCCACCGTCCTCGCCGCCGGCGGCACGCACGCCTCGCAGGCGTCGGCGGGCGGTGCCGAGGAGGCCTGGGACATCGGAGCGCTGGCCGACCTCGACATCCCCGTGCTGCAAGGGCTCTGCCTGACGTCGTCCAAGAGCGCCTGGGACGAGTCCAGCGCCGCCCTCTCCCCCATGGACGCGGCGATGCAGGTCGCCATCCCGGAGTTCGACGGGCGGCTCATCACGGTTCCCTTCTCCTTCAAGGAGCAGGGTCCGGACGATGTTCCGGTCTACGTCGCCGACCCGGAGCGGGCCGCGCGGGTCGCCGGGATCGCCGTACGGCACGCGCGGTTGAGGCACAAGCCGAACCACGACAAGAAGCTCGCGCTCGTCTTCACCGCCTACCCGACCAAGCACTCGCGCGTCGGCAACGCGGTGGGACTGGACACGCCCGCTTCGGCGGTACGGGTGCTGGACGCGCTGCTAGACGCCGGGTACGGCGTCACCGAATACCCCTCCGGCGGCGACGAGTTGATCCACCGGCTCATCAACGCCGGCGGTCACGACGTCGAGTGGCTGACGGAGGAGCAGCTGGCCTCCGCGCCCGCGCGCGTGCCGCTCTCCGACTACCGGGCCTGGTTCGACAAGCTCGACCCCGGGCTGCGGGACTCGATGCTGGAGGCATGGGGCGAACCGCCCGGCAGCCTGTACGTCGACGGGGACGACATCGTGCTCGCCTCCCTCCAGTTCGGGAACGTCGTCGTGATGATCCAGCCGCCGCGCGGCTTCGGGGAGAACCCGATCGCGATCTACCACGACCCCGACATGCCGCCGTCGCACCACTACATGGCGGCGTACCGGTGGCTGGAGCATTCGTTCGGCGCGGACGCCATCGTGCACATGGGCAAGCACGGCACGATGGAGTGGCTGCCGGGCAAGGGGCTCGGGCTCAGCGGCGGTTGTGCACCGGACGCCGTGCTGGGTGATCTGCCGCTCGTCTACCCCTTCATCGTCAACGATCCCGGTGAGGGCACCCAGGCCAAGCGGCGCGGGCACGCCACGGTCGTCGACCACCTCGTGCCGCCGATGGCCCGTGCCGACACCTACGGCGACCTGGCCAAGCTGGAGCAGCTCCTCGACGAGTACGCGCTCGTCTCCGACCTGGACCCGACCAAGGCGCCGGCCGTGCGCGCGCAGATCTGGACGCTGGTCAAGGCGGCCGAGCTGCACCACGACCTGCATGTGGACGACCAGCCGGATGACGACGCGTTCGACGAGTTCGTCATGCACATCGACGGCTATCTGTGCGAGATCAAGGACGTGCAGATCCGGGACGGGCTGCACATCCTGGGCGGCGGGCCGGTCGGCGAGCCGCGCGTCAACCTGGTGCTCGCCGTGCTGCGCGCCTCGCAGGTGTGGGGCGGGCAGGCGAACGCGTTGCCGGGGCTCAGGGCCTGTCTGGCGGGTCATTTCGGGCTCGTGGAGAAGGAGTTGCTCGCCGAGCCGGGGGCGCCGGCGAAGGTGCCGGTGGAGCTGACGGAGCTGGTCGAGGGTCCGGCCCGGACGGCCGCCGATGCCATCGACCTGCTGGAGCAGTTGTGCCGGCGGATCGCGGAGGGCATGGAGGAGCGCGGCTGGGCGGTCGCCGAGAGTGCGCCGCTGGTGAGTGAGGTGCTGGGGACCGAACTCCCCGATGCCGTCCGGGTGGTGGAGTTCGCCTGTGCCGAGGTCGTGCCGCGCCTGGAGAAGACCACCGACGAGATCGGGCACATCCTCAAGGCGCTGGACGGCGGTTACGTCCCGGCGGGTCCGTCCGGCTCGCCGACCCGTGGGCTGGTCAACGTCCTGCCGACCGGCCGCAACTTCTACTCCGTCGATCCCAAGGCCATTCCGTCCCGGCTGAGTTGGGAGGTCGGGCAGTCGCTCGCCGACTCGCTGGTGCAGCGGTACCTGGCCGACACCGGGGAGTATCCGAAGTCGGTCGGCCTGACGGTGTGGGGTACGTCCGCGATGCGCACCCAGGGCGACGACATCGCCGAGATCCTGGCGCTGCTGGGGTGCCGGCCGGTGTGGGACGACGCGTCGAGGCGGGTGACCGGGTTCGAGGTCGTGCCGGTGGAGGAGCTGGGCCGGCCTCGCATCGATGTCACGGTCCGGATCTCCGGGTTCTTCCGGGACGCGTTCCCGCACGTGGTCGGGCTGATCGACGACGCGGTGCGGGCGGTGGCCGCGCTGGATGAGCCGGCCGAGTCGAACTTCGTGCGGGCGCACGTGGACGAGGATGCCGCTGAGCACGGGGACCGGCGGCGGGCTACGGCTCGTATCTTCGGGTCCAAGCCGGGGGCTTACGGGGCGGGGTTGCTGCCGTTGATCGATGCGCGGAACTGGCGGTCGGATGCGGATCTGGCCGAGGTGTACGCGGTGTGGGGCGGCTATGCGTACGGGCGGGGGCTCGACGGGCGGGCGGCTCGGGGGGACATGGAGACGGCGTTCAAGCGGATCGCGGTGGCGGCGAAGAACGTCGACACGAGGGAACACGATCTTGTCGACGCGGACGACTATTTCCAGTACCACGGCGGCATGGTCGCGATGGTGCGGCATCTGACGGGGGCGAGCCCCGAGGCGTACGTGGGGGATTCGGCGACCCCGGATCAGGTGAAGACGCGGACGCTGGGCGAGGAGACGCACCGGGTTTTCCGCGCCCGCGTGGTCAACCCGCGCTGGATGGCGGCGATGCGGCGGCACGGCTACAAGGGTGCCTTCGAGATGGCGGCGACCGTGGACTACCTGTTCGGGTACGACGCCACGGCCGGGGTCGTGGACGACTGGATGTACGAGAAGCTCAGCGCGGAGTACGTCTTCGATCCGGAGAACCAGGACTTCATGAAGCGATCGAATCCCTGGGCGCTGAGGGGCATCACCGAGCGCCTGCTGGAGGCGGCTGACCGAGGGCTCTGGGCGGAGCCGGACCAGGAGACCCTGGACCGGCTCCGAGCGACCTACCTCGAGCTCGAGGGCGATCTGGAGGGAGACGCGTGATCTCCCTGGAAACCCCCGCAGCGGCGGGGAGCAAGTCATGCCGCGCAAAGCCCACGGGTTCGACTTCGGACCACCCCCGCGTCAGCGGGGATCACGGCAACAGCCTGGCACCCCTCAAAACCCGCGGTGCCTTGCCATCTCATCAGCCACTCGAAGGAGTGATCGCGGCATGAGTACCCCGTTCCCGTTCACGGCCGTCGTCGGCCAGGACGACCTGCGGCTCGCTCTGTTGCTCAACGCGGTTTCCTCGCGAGTCGGCGGCGTTCTCGTGCGCGGTGAGAAGGGCACCGCGAAGAGCACGGCCGTACGTGCCCTTTCGGCGCTCATGCCCGAGGTCGACGTCGTCGCCGGGTGCCGGTTCTCGTGCGACCCCGCCGCACCCGACCCGGCGTGTCCCGACGGACCGCACGAGGCCAGTACCGGCGGGTCGCGGCCCGCGCGCATGGTCGAACTCCCCGTCGGCGCATCCGAGGACCGGCTCGTCGGTGCCCTCGACATCGAGCGGGCCCTGTCCGAGGGCGTGAAGGCCTTCGAGCCGGGGCTGCTCGCCTCGGCGCACCGGGGAATCCTGTACGTCGACGAGGTCAACCTCCTCCACGACCACTTGGTCGACCTCTTGCTGGACGCCGCCGCCATGGGTGCCTCCTACGTCGAACGCGAAGGCGTCTCCGTACGGCATGCCGCCCGCTTCCTGCTCGTCGGCACCATGAACCCCGAAGAGGGCGAACTGCGGCCACAGCTCCTCGACCGTTTCGGGCTGACCGTCGAGGTCGCGGCCTCGCGGGAGCCCGATCAGCGGGTCGAGGTCGTACGCAGGCGGCTCGCGTACGACGACGATCCCGACGGGTTCGCGGCGCGGTGGGCGGACGAGGAGTCCGCCGTACGGGCGCGGATCGTGGCCGCGCGGGAGCTGTTGCCGTCGGTGCGGCTCGGGGACGGGGCGCTGCGGCAGATCGCGGCGACCTGTGCGGCGTTCGAGGTGGACGGGATGCGGGCCGACATCGTGATGGCGCGGACGGCCACCGCACTGGCCGCGTGGGCCGGGCGGACCGAGGTGCTCGCGGAGGACGTGCGGCAGGCCGCGCTGCTCGCGCTGCCGCACCGGAGGCGCCGTAACCCCTTTGACGCGCCGGGACTTGACGAGGACAAGCTCGACGAGACGCTCGAGGAGTTCGGGGGCGGGTCCGGCGACGAGGATCCGGATCCCGACGGGCCCGGTGGGGGCGGTGGGCAGCCGCCGTCGGAGGACGGTCCCCAGGAACCTCAGGAAGGTGACTCCGGTGCGCAGCCCGAGGCCGGGGAGGGCGGCGAGCCGCAGCCTTCCGGCGGTGGCTCGGGTGAGCAGCAGCCGGCGCGGGCCTCGGAGCCCTTCCGTACGAAGGTGCTGAGCGTGCCCGGTCTCGGTGAGGGTGCTGCCGGGCGGCGTTCGCGGGCGCGGACCGAGCACGGACGTACGACCGGGGCACGGCGGCCCCAAGGGGCGCTGACCAAGCTGCACCTGGCGGCGACCGTCCAGGCGGCGGCGCCGCATCAGCGGGCGCGGGGACGGTCCGGGCGGGGGCTGATCGTGCGGCGGGACGATCTGCGGCAGGCGACCAGGGAAGGGCGCGAGGGGAATCTCGTGCTGTTCGTGGTCGATGCCTCCGGCTCCATGGCGGCCCGGCAGCGGATGAGTGCCGTGAAGGGGGCTGTGCTGTCGCTGCTTCTTGACGCTTATCAGCGGCGGGACAAGGTGGGGCTGGTGACCTTCCGGGGGTCGGCCGCAGATCTCGCGCTGCCGCCGACCTCGTCGGTCGACGCGGCGGCGGTTCGGCTGGAGTCGCTTCCCACCGGGGGGCGGACTCCGCTTGCCGCCGGGCTGCTCAAGGCCCATGACGTGCTGCGGGTGGAGCGGCTGCGGGATCCGGCTCGACGGGCGCTCGTCGTGGTGGTGACCGACGGGCGCGCCACCGGTGGCCCGGAGCCGGTCGCGCTGGCCGGGCGTGCGGCTCGGCTGTTCGCCGCCGAGGGGGTGGCCTCCGTGGTCGTCGACTGTGAGTCGGGGCCCGTGCGGCTGGGGCTCGCTGGGCAGCTCGCGGGTGAGCTGGGCGGTACGGCTGTGACGCTGGACGAGTTGCGGGCGGACTCCATCGCCGGGCTGGTCAGGAATGTGCAGGGGACTTCTAGGAGGGCCGCGTAATGCCTCAGGGGCAGCCGAGTGTCGTGCCGGAGGACGGGCTGACGACACGGCAGAGGAGGAATCGACCGCTTCTCGTCGTGCACACCGGGGTCGGCAAGGGCAAGTCCACCGCCGCGTTCGGGCTCGCGCTGCGCGCCTGGAACCAGGGGTGGCCGATCGGGGTGTTCCAGTTCGTCAAGTCGGCCAAGTGGAAGGTCGGCGAGGAGCGGGCGCTGAGGGTGCTCGGGGACTCCGGCGAGGGCGGGTCCGTCGCCTGGCACAAGATGGGCGAGGGGTGGTCCTGGGTTCAGCGGGACTCCCAGATGGACAACGAGGAGAAGGCCCGGGAGGGCTGGGAGCAGGTCAAGCGGGACCTTGCTGCCGAGACGTACCAGCTGTACGTGCTGGACGAGTTCGCCTACCCCATGCACTGGGGATGGATCGACACCGATGAGGTCGTCTCCGTGCTGCGGGACCGGCCGGGGACCCAGCATGTCGTGATCACCGGGCGGAACGCGCCCGAGAAGCTGGTGGACTTCGCCGACCTGGTGACCGACATGTCCAAGGTCAAGCACCCCATGGACGCCGGGCAGAAGGGGCAGAGGGGTATCGAGTGGTGACTTCTGTGCCTCGGTTGATCATTGCGGCGCCCTCTTCGGGGAGTGGCAAGACGACCGTCGCTACGGGGCTGATGGCCGCGTTCGCCGCGCGGGGGCTCGCCGTGTCGCCGCACAAGGTCGGGCCGGACTACATCGATCCCGGGTATCACGCGCTCGCCACCGGGCGGGTGGGGCGGAACCTCGACGCGTATCTGTGCGGGCCGGAGTTGGTCGGGCCGTTGTTCGCGCATGGGTCGCGCGGGTGCGACATCGCCGTGGTCGAGGGTGTGATGGGGCTGTACGACGGGGCCGCCGGGGAGGGTGAACTGGCGTCCACCGCTCATGTGGCGAAGTTGCTGCGGGCGCCGGTGGTGCTGGTGGTCGACGCGTCGTCGCAGTCGCGGTCGGTGGCGGCGCTGGTGCACGGGTTCGCTTCGTGGGATCCGGAGGTGCGGGTCGGGGGCGTGATTCTGAACAAGGTCGCGTCGGATCGGCATGAGGAGTTGTTGCGGGAGGCGTTGGATCAGGCGGGGGTTTCTGTTCTCGGGGTGTTGCGGCGGGTGGGGCAGGTGTCGACGCCGTCGCGGCATTTGGGGCTGGTGCCGGTTGCCGAGCGGCATTCCTCGGCGGTGGAGGCTGTTGCGGCGATGGCTGCGCAGGTGCGGGTGGGGTGTGATCTGGAGGGGTTGGTGGGGCTGGCGCGTAGTGCGGGGGCGTTGTCTTGTGCGGGGTGGGATGCGGGGGAGGTCCTGGTTTCTTCGCCCCCTCCGCCCCTTCCCGTCCCGTCTCTGGGGGCTGCCGCCCCCAGACCCCCGCTTTCGGCCCTGAAGGGGCCTCGTCCTCAAACGCCGGACGGGCTGAGTGATGCGGGCCCGCGTTCGAAGGCGCCGGACAGGCTGAATACAGCAAGCCCCGAACGGAAGGTGGTCGCCGTCGCCGGTGGTGCCGCCTTCACCTTCTCCTATGCCGAGCACGTCGAACTTCTCACCGCCGCCGGTGCCGAAGTCGTCCCCTTCGATCCTCTGCGGGATGAGCAACTGCCCGCCGGTACGGGCGGGTTGGTCATCGGCGGCGGGTTTCCCGAGGTGTACGCCTCCGAGCTGTCCGCCAATGAGCCTCTGCGTAAGGCCGTTGCCGCGCTCGCGGAGAGCGGCGCTCCCGTCGCCGCCGAGTGTGCCGGGCTGCTCTACCTGTGCCGTGAGCTCGACGGGCAGCCCATGTGCGGGGTGCTCGACGCGACCGCCCGGATGGACGAGCGGCTCACCCTCGGCTACCGGGACGCCGTGGCCGTGAGCGACAGCGTGATCGCCGTGGCCGGGACGCGGATGCGCGGGCACGAGTTTCACCGGACGGTCGTCGAGCCCGGCTCTGGGGACGCTCCCGCCTGGGGTGTGCGTGCTCCGCGACGGCGGGTCGAAGGTTTCGTACAGCGAGGTGTGCACGCCAGTTATCTGCACACGCACTGGGCATCCGAGCCCGGTGTCGCCCGTCGGTTCGTGGAGAGGTGCCGGACGTCATGAGCAACAGGCTGATCGGAGTCGGGGTGGGGCCCGGGGATCCCGAGCTGGTGACCGTCAAGGGCGTCAACGCTCTGCGCGCCGCCGACGTGGTCGTCGTACCCGTCATGGACAGCGGTGAGCGGGGGCGGGCCGAAGCCACCGTCCTGCACTACGTGTCCCAGGAGAAGGTCGTCCGGGTGGTGTTCGCGCTCAACGAGCGCAGTGACCGGGCGCGGCGGGAGGCCGCGTGGGACGCGGCCGGGGAGCGGGTCGCCCAGCTGCTCACCCAGCACGGTTCGGTCGCCTTCGCGACCATCGGTGACCCGAACGTGTACTCCACGTTCACCTATCTCGCGCAGACCATCGTCGAGTCGGTACCGGGTGTCGTCATCGAGACCGTGCCAGGGATCACCGCCATGCAGGATCTGGCGGCGCGGTCGGGTGCGGTGCTGACGGAGGGGACCGAGCCGCTGACGCTCGTTCCCGTGACCGCGGGGGCCGCCGTGCTCAAGGACGCGCTGCACGGGCCCGGGACCGTCGTCGCCTACAAGTTCGGACGGCAGGCGCAGGAGGTGGCCGAGGCCCTGCGGGAGAGCGGGCGGCTCGACGACGCCGTATGGGGGTCGGCGCTCGGGCTGCCGGAGGAGTCCGTCAAGCCGGCCGCCGACCTCGACGGCGCTCCCCTGCCCTACCTGTCGACGCTCATCGCGCCTCCGCCGCGCGACGGCGGGCGGGGCGGCAAGCTGTGACCGGCCGGACCGCCGTCGGATCAGCCCGCCACTCCCACCACCAGCCAGATGAACGCGGCGCCCGCGATCGTGCACAGCAGGGTCGAGTGGGCGGGGTGTTCGTGGTGGGCCTCGGGGAGGATCTCGGCCGCCGCCAGATACAGCAGCACTCCGCCGAAGAGGCCGAGGTAACCGCCGAGTACCCCCTCCGGGATCGTGAAGAAGAGCGTGGAGGCCGCGCCCGCCACGGGGGCCACCGCGTCCGCGAACAGCATCGCGAGCGCCCTGCGGCGGGCGTTCCCGTACAGGCTCGTGATCGTGTAGGTGTTGAAGCCGTCCGCGAAGTCGTGGGCGACGACGGCCAGGGCCACGGCCGTTCCCATGCCGCCGCCCACTTGGAAGGCCGCGCCGATCGCCACGCCGTCCATGGCGCTGTGACCGACCATCGCGGCCGCCGTCGTCAGGCCGACCTCGGGAGTCCTGCCGTCGGCTTCCTCGGCGCCGTGCGCGGCCTGGCGGTGGGCCAGCAGACGTTCCACCAGATGGGCCAGCAGGAAGCCGGCCACGAAGAGCAGCAGCGCGGCCGGTACGCCGAAGACCTCCGTGCCCGCCGCCTCCAGTGCCTCCGGCAGCAGGTCCAGGCCGACCACGCCCAGCATCAGGCCACCGGCCAGGCCCAGCACCAGATGACGACGGTCGGTCACGCGCAGTGCCGTCCAGCCGCCGGCCAGCGTCATCAGGAACGCGCCGAGCGCGACGAGGACCGCCATGTGCCCTTCGTATCCGATCAGGCCCCGGTCACGCACATCCGGCGTCGGCACACGTACTACTCGTAAGACCTGGCACTCCCTCGCACCACCCGTGAGACCTCGCAAGACCTCGTACGACCGTGAAGAGAGGACCGTTCCCATGGCCGAAGCCCCCACCGGCAAAGTGACCTTCGTCGGTGCCGGCCCCGGCGCCGCCGATCTGCTGACGTTCCGTGCCGCGCGTGCCATCGCCGAGGCCGACGTCGTGATCTGGGCGGCCAGCCTGGTCCAGGCGGAGGTCCTCGAGCACGCGCGCGAGGGCGCTCAGATCCTCGACTCGGCGACGATGTCGCTGGAGGACGTGGTGGCCGTGTACGAGCGGGCCGCCGTCGAGGGCCTGCGCGTCGCCCGTATCCACTCCGGCGACCCCGCCCTGTGGGGCGGTACGCAGGAGCAGGTCGACCGGTGTGCCGGGATCGGCATCGAGACGGAGATCGTCCCCGGGGTCTCCGCCTTCTCGGCCGTCGCCGCGCTCGCGCAGCGTGAGCTGACCATCCCGGAGGTCGCGCAGTCCGTCGTGCTCACCCGGCTCGGCGGCGGCAAGACGCCGATGCCGCCCGGGGAGGAGGTGCGGGAGTTCGCCAAGCACGGCACCACCATGGCGATCTTCCTGTCCGCCGCCCGCAGCGGTCAGCTCGTGCGGGAGCTGCTGGAGGGTGGATATCCGACCTCCACTCCGGTCGTCGTGGCGTACCAGGCGACCTGGCCGGAGGAGCTGGTCGTGCGGTGCACGATCGAGACGCTGGAGGAGACGGTCAAGGAGCACAAGCTCTGGAAGCACACCCTGTTCCTCGTCGGCCCGGCCCTCGACGCGCGGGGCACGCGCTCGCACCTCTACCACCCCGGTCACTTCCACGGGTACCGCAAGGCCGACCCGGAGGCCCGCAAGGCCCTGCGCGCGCGGGGTGCCGGCACGTGATCACGGTGGTCGGTACGGGGACGGGGGCGCCGGTTCCTGCCGAGGTGCTGGCCGGGGCGCGGCTCGTCGTGGGCGGCCGGCGTCATCTGGCCGCCGCTCCGGTCCCCGAGGGCGCCGAGCAGGTCGTCCTCGGTGGGTTGGCGCCCGCGTTGGACGTCATCGAACGGCATCTGGACAAGCGGAGCCCGGTGGTCGTGCTGGCCTCCGGGGATCCCGGGTTCTTCGGGATCGTGCGGGCGCTGGCCGAGCGGTTCGGTGCCGGTCGGCTCGCTGTCCTGCCCGGTGTGTCCTCCGTGGCTACCGCCTTCGCGCGGCTCGGGCTGGCCTGGGACGACGCCGTGGTGGTCAGCGCGCACGGGCGGGATCCACGGACGGCCGTGAATGTGTGCCGGGCGCACCCGAAGGTCGCCGTCCTGACCGGGCCCGGCGCCGGGCCCGCCGAGCTGGGCGCCGCGCTCGCCCGCACCGCCCCGGAGCGGGTCCTCGTCGTCGCGTCCGCGCTGGGCTCGGCTCAGGAGCGCGTGGAGCGGGTGACGCCGGCCGAGGCCGCGGCCCGCGACTGGGGTACGGCGGTGAGCGTCGTGCTGTGCCTGGACGAGGCGCGGGCGCCCGGCGCCGTACGGACGCTCGCTGGGCCGGCCCAGCGGCCCGCCGGGTGGGCTCTGGACGAGGGCGACTTCGCCCACCGCGACTCGATGATCACCAAGTTCGAGGTGCGGGCGCTGGCCCTGGCCCGGCTCGGCCCGCGCCCCGGCGACCTGGTCTGGGACGTGGGCTCCGGCTCGGGTTCCGTGGCCGTGGAGTGCGCGCGGCTCGGCGCCGCCGTCAGCGCGGTCGAGAAGACCCCGGACGGGGTCGAGCGGATCCGCGCCAACGCCGGCGCGCACGGCGTCGACGTGCATGTGGTGCACGGCCTGGCGCCCGAGGCCCTGGCCGGACTCGACGATCCCGACGCCGTGTTCGTCGGGGGCGGCGGGCGCGAGCTGCCCGGCATCGTCACCGCCTGCGCGCGGCGGGCCCGGCGGACCGTGGTGGTCGCCATGGCCGCGCTCGACCGGGTCCCGGCGGTGCGCGCCGCGCTCGCGGACGCCGGGTTCGGCTGCGACGGGGTGCTGTTGCAGTCGTCCCGGCTGGCGCCGCTGCCGGGTGACGTGACCCGGCTCGCGGCGACCAATCCCGTATTCCTGCTGTGGGGCGTCAGGCCTCACGTACGTACCGAAGAAGGAGTCGCCCAGTGATCGGCCTCATTTCCGCCACCGCGGCGGGGGCGGCTGCCCGCGACCGGCTGGCTGCCGCGTGGCCGGACCGCACGCGGGTGTACGACGGCCCCGTCGCGGATGCCGTACGGCGGGCGTTCGCGGAGTGCGAGCAGCTCGTGTGTTTTCTGGCGACGGGGGCGGTCCTGCGGCTGATCGCGCCGCTGCTCGGGGACAAGGCGTCCGATCCGGGTGTGGTGTGCGTCGACGAGGGCGGGCGGTTCGCCGTGTCGCTGGTGGGCGGGCACGGCGGCGGTGCCAATGAACTCGCTTGTGAAGTGGGTGAGTTGCTGGGGGCCGAGCCGGTGGTGACGACGGCGACGGATGCCGTCGGGATCCCCGGTCTGGACACCCTGGGCCTGCCCGTGGAGGGTGACGTCGCCGGTGTGACGCGGGCCCTGCTGGACGGGGAGCCGGTCGCGCTGGACGCCGAGGTGCCGTGGCCGCTGCCGCCGGTGCCGTTCGCCGCCGAGGGTGCGTACACCGTCCGGCTGACGGACCGGGCGATCGCACCCGGCGAGGGTGAGGTCCTGCTCCGGCCGCCGTCCCTCGTCGTCGGCGTCGGCGCCTCCAAGGGCGCCCCGGTCGACGAGGTGCTGAAGCTGATCAAGACGGCGTTGGGCGATGCGGGCCTGTCCGTTCGCGGCATCGCCGAGCTCGCCACCGTCGACGCCAAGGCCGGGGAGCCGGGGATCGTCGAAGCGGCCGGGCGCCTCGGTGTGCCCCTGGTGACCTACTCCGCCGAGGAGTTGGCCGCCGTGGCCGTGCCGAACCCCTCCGACGCGCCGCTCGCCGCCGTCGGCACCCCTTCCGTCGCCGAGGCCGCCGCCCTGGTCCGTGGCGGCGAACTCCTCGTCCCCAAGCGGAAGTCGGACTCCCGTCCGGCGATGGCGACCTGTGCCGTCGTACGGCGTCCCGCGCGCGGGCGGCTCGCGGTGGTGGGGCTCGGGCCGGGCGCCCGGGACCTGCTGACGCCCCGCGCGAAGTCCGAACTCCAGCGTGCCTCCGTGCTCGTCGGGCTCGACCAGTACGTCGACCAGATCCGCGATCTGCTGCGGCCGGGCACGCGAGTCCTGGAGTCGGGGCTCGGGGCCGAGGAGGAGCGGGCCCGGACGGCCGTCGAGGAGGCGCGGAAGGGTCAGGCCGTCGCGCTGATCGGCAGCGGGGACGCGGGCGTGTACGCCATGGCCTCCCCCGCGCTCGCCGAGGCGTCCGACGACATCGACGTGATCGGCGTGCCCGGCGTCACCGCGGCGCTGGCCGCCGCCGCGATCCTCGGTGCGCCGCTGGGCCACGACCATGTGTCCATCAGCCTCTCCGACCTCCACACGCCCTGGGAGGTCATCGAGCGGCGGGTGCGGGCGGCGGCCGAGGCCGACATCGTCGTGACCTTCTACAACCCGCGCAGCCGGGGCCGGGACTGGCAGCTGCCGAAGGCCCTCGCGATCCTCGCCGGGCACCGGGAGCCGACCACGCCGGTCGGTGTCGTACGGAACGCGTCGCGGCCGGACGAGTCCGCTCGGCTGACGACACTGGCCGCGCTGGACGCGGCGACGGTCGACATGATGACGGTCGTGACCGTGGGCAACACGGCGACCCGCGAGATCGCGGGGCGCATGGTGACGCCGCGCGGCTATCGCTGGCAGGAGGAGCCCAAGTGAACCGCGTCGTCCATCCGATCGAGGAGGAGTCCTTCCGGCGGCTGCGTGCCCGCCTGGACACCTCGCACTTCCCGCCGCTGACCCGGGCGGTGGTGGAGCGGGTCATCCACTCCGCCGCGGATCTGGAGTACGCGCGCGATCTCGTCCTGGACGAGGGCGAGTTGGCGAAGGCGCATGCCGCCCTGCACGCCGGGGCGGCCGTCGTCGTGGATGTGGAGATGGTCGCCGCCGGCATCACGCGCCGCGAGACCGTCTGCCGTCTCAAGGAGGCCAAGGCCGGGCCGGGGCTGACCCGTTCAGCGCAGGCCGTTCGTCTGGCGTACGCGGAGGTCGGGCCCGGCGCGGTGTGGGTGATCGGCTGTGCGCCGACCGCCCTGGAGGAGTTGCTGACGCTCGACGCCTCCCCCGCGCTCGTCATCGGTCTGCCCGTCGGTTTCGTCGGCGCGGCCGAGTCCAAGGCCGCGTTGCGCGCGAGCGGGCTGCCCGCCGTGAGCAACGTGTCCGAGAAGGGCGGTTCGGCGGTCGCCGCCGCCGCGCTCAACGCCCTGCTGTATCACCCCACTTCGTCAGCTGACGCGCAATCCGAGGAGAAACAGTGACCACCCCGCCGCCCGCCCTGCTCATCGCCGGCCATGGCACCCGGGACGACGCCGGAGCCGAGGCGTTCCGCGACTTCGTACGGGAGCTGGGCAGCCGCCACCCCGAACTGCCCGTCGCGGGCGGCTTCATCGAGCTGTCCCCGCCGCCGCTGGGCGACGCGGTGGCCGAGCTGGTGGAGCGGGGGGTGCGCCGTTTCGCCGCCGTTCCGCTGATGCTGGTGTCCGCCGGGCACGCCAAGGGGGACATCCCGGCGGCGCTGGCCCGCGAGAAGGAACGGCACGCCGGGATCTCGTACACGTACGGGCGTCCGCTGGGCCCGCACCCCGCGCTGCTGTCCGTCCTCGAGCGGCGGCTGGACCAGGCCCTCGGCCAGACGGTGCGCACGCCCGCCGACCGGGCCGACGTGACCGTGCTGCTGGTGGGGCGCGGGTCGACCGACCCGGACGCCAACGCCGAGGTGCACAAGGCGGCCCGGCTGCTGTGGGAGGGGCGCGGGTACGCGGGTGTGGAGACGGCGTTCGTGTCGCTGGCGGCGCCGGACGTGCCGAGCGGGCTGGACCGGTGCGTGAAGCTGGGCGCCCGGCGGATCGTCGTCCTGCCCTACTTCCTGTTCACCGGCATCCTGCCCGACCGGGTCCGGGCGCAGACGGAGGGCTGGGCGGCGGCGCATCCCGACGTCGAGGTGCGGTCCGCGGACGTGATCGGCCCGGAGCCGGAGCTGCTCGACCTGGTGATGGAGCGGTACGCGGAGGCCGTCGAGGGCGATCTGCGGATGAACTGCGACTCGTGCGTGTACCGGATCGCGCTGCCCGGTTTCGAGGACAAGGTGGGGCTGCCGCAGCAGCCGCACTTCCACCCGGACGACGACGGCCACCATCACCACGGACACCACCATGGCGCACACACCCATGCCCGCTGAGGGGCACGACCTGCGGCACCACGGGGACGCCGAGGTGCGCGACGACGGTTCGCGACTGGTCGACCTGGCGGTGAACGTGCGCGCCGACACGCCCCCGGCGTGGCTGCGGGAGCGGATCGCCGGGTCGCTGAGCGGGCTGGCCGCCTATCCCGACGGGCGCGCGGCGCGGGACGCGGTGGCGGCGCGGCACGGGCTCCCGGCTCAGCGGGTGCTGCTGACGGCGGGCGCCGCGGAGGCCTTCGTGCTGCTGGCGCGCGCCCTGAAGGTCCTCCGGCCGGTCGTGGTGCACCCGCAGTTCACGGAGCCGGAGGCGGCCCTGCGGGACGCGGGCCACTCGGTCGACCGGGTGCTGCTGCGGGCGCGGGACGGCTTCCGGCTGGATCCGGCGGCCGTACCGGAGGACGCGGACCTGGTGGTGATCGGCAATCCGACGAACCCGACGTCCGTGCTGCACCCGGCCGCCACGATCGCCCGGCTCGCCCGGCCCGGGCGGACGTTGGTCGTGGACGAGGCGTTCATGGACGCGGTGCCGGGCGAGCGGGAGGCGCTGGCCGGGCGGACGGACGTGCCCGGGCTCGTCGTGCTGCGCAGCCTGACCAAGACCTGGGGGCTGGCCGGGCTGCGGATCGGGTACGTGCTGGCCGCCCCGGAGACGATCACGGACCTGGAGCGGGCCCAGCCCTTGTGGCCGGTGTCCACGCCCGCGCTGGCGGCGGCACAGGCGTGCGTGGAGCCGCGGGCACTGGCGGAGGCGAACCGGGCGGCCCACCGCATCGCCGTCGACCGGGCCCATCTGGTCGCGGGCCTGGAGGAGTTCACCGCCGACGGGCTGCGGGTGGCGACGCCGGCCGAGGGCCCCTTCGTCCTCGTACGGCTGCCGCGGGCCGCCGCCGTACGACGGCACCTGCGCGACCTCGGTTTCGCGGTCCGGCGCGGGGACACGTTCCCGGGGCTGGGCGAGGAGTGGCTGCGGCTGGCGGTGCGGGACCGGGCGACGGTCAACTCCTTCCTCCAGGCTCTGGACCAGGCGGTGACATCGGCGCGTCGCTGAGCCCGGGCACCCGCTCCAGGGTGCCGTCCGGGAAGCGGATCGTGACGGTGCCGTCGGCGTCGGCCGAGGCGGTCGTGCCCGTGCGCAGGGTGTGCGGGTCGCCGTACACCGCCGGGTCGGCGCTGAGCACCACGAGGGTGACCAACAGCGGTACTCCGTCGCCCAGTTCGAGGTAGGGCGTCGCCGAGTGGTGGCCGACGGCGTTGGTGTCGAGGGCCTTGGCGACCGTGCCCTCGGCGTCGCTCCAGCCGTACAGGCCGACGACCGCGCTGGTCAGGCCGTCCGTGCGGCGGGCCAGCGCCCAGCCGGGGCCGGTGCGGATGAGGGGCGGTGCGGTGTCGTCGGCGACGGCCCAGCCGCCTTCGCGTACCGGAGTGCCGAACGGCGGGTCGAGGCGGTGCACCCGCACCTCCCAGGGGCCCTGCACCACGCTCACCGTCTCGATGCGCCGCCCCCGCGCCCGGTGCCAGGAGGCGGCCCGGCGGCCCGACGCGCCCAGCGGATGGATGCGGCCGCGCGGGGACGGAGTGCCGTCGGGGGCGAGCAGGGCGAGGTGGTTGTCGGGGCCCGCGTCCGGGGCTTGCGGTGTCTGCGGGGCGGCGGCGCTGGAGTAGGCGAACCGGGCGTAGTGGGGGCTGTCGTCGGCGGTCGCGGGCGGGGGCGGGAGCCGGTCGCTGCCGTGGTTGACGAGCCGTACGATCCCGTCGGCCGCGGTGGAGTGCAGCAGCCACCCGGGCGCGGGCAGGGCGAGGCGGACGTCGGCCGTGTCGACGGGTGCGGGTTCCTCGGGTGCCGTCCACACCGGGTGGTCCTCGGGCAGGAGCAGCCCGAGGAAGGCCTTGCTCGCCCAGTACGGGGAGGCGGGGCCCGAGTAGCGCTGGGTGACGGGGAGGAAGGGCCGGTACCAGCCGAGGCTGAGCAGCCCCCGCTCGTCGGGCGCGCCGCGCTCGGCGAAGTGCTTCAGGGCGCCCGAGGCCAGGCGGCGGGTGCGGCCGGGCGGCAGCGGGCTGGCGTCGGCGAGGGCGCCGGCCCACAGCGGGGCGGTGGTCCCGAAGCGGTAGGTGAGGGAGCGGCCCTGGTGGACGGGGGCGCCGTCGGAGCCGAAGAAGTGCTGGTGGGTGGTGAGGAACTCGGACAGGCGGTCGCGGTGACGGGTCACCGTGTCCGGGTCGGCGCGCGGTCCGGCGATGCGGGCCCACAGGACCGGGTACAGGTGCAGGGCCCAGGCGTTGTAGTAGTCGAACTTGCGGCCGTCGCCGTCGGTGTACCAGCCGCCGCCCCGGTACCAGTCGTCCAGGCGGGCGAGCCCGGCGTCGATCTCACCGCGGCTGTGCGGGGCGCCGACGGAGGCCAGGAACTCCTCCGTGATGACCTGGAACAGCCGCCAGTTGGAGTCGTTGACGTCCGCGCCGACGAAACCGCCCAGCCAGTGCGCGACGTGCTCGCGTACCCGGTCGTCGAGGTGGTCCCACAGCCAGCGGCGCGACTCGTGCAGCGCGATGGAGATCGACGCGGCCTCGACCATGGGCTGGGCCCGGTCGGTGATGGGCGGCCAGCGCTCCTCGCCGCGCGGGTCGGTACCGGCGGCGAGTCCGGCCGCGTACCGCTCGATGAGCGCGGGTCCGACCCGGCCGTCCGAGCCCGCGACCCGGAAGGCGGCGAGAAGGAAGGAGCGCGCGAACCCCTCCAGTCCGTCCGACCAGGGCCCGGAGTGACTGGGCGGCCCGGGCAGCCGGTACTGGGCGAAGCCCGGGGAGGCGTACGGCAGCAGCCCGTCCAGCAGACGGTCGGCCATCGCCTCCCAGTGGGCGCGGGTCCAGCCGGTGATCGGCGAGAGGAGGGGGTCGAGCTCGGGCAGATGCGTCGGGTGGTCGGGAAGCGACACGTGCGGCGCGGTCATACGGGGTTCGGTCCTCCTAAAATCGGGGGCAGCCATAGCGCCCCTTCAGGGGCGCGGGGAACTGCGCGACCAGCCACGAATCACCCGCAGATTCAGGACGGCCTTTCCAGCGGAGCAACACTCCGGCGCACGACGATGTGCGTGCCCAGCAGATGGTGGCTCCCGGCAGCATGCTCGGGATCACGCAAAGCGATCCGCACAGCCGCACGCCCCAGTTCCTCGGCAGGCGTCCGCACAGTGGTGAGCGGCGGATTGAAGTCCTCGGCAAGCGGAATGTCGTTGTACCCGACGACCGAGATGTCGTCAGGCACGCTCAACCCCGCATCGGCGATAGCCCGCAACGCACCCGCCGCGACCATGTCGTCCCCCGCGAACACAGCAGTGAACTCCCGCTCCTCCTTGAGCAGTTCACCCATCGCCCGCAAGCCGGCCGCACGGCCCAACCCACAGTCGACAACCCGCGCAGCCGCCGCGGGCAACCCATGCTCCGCGAGCGCCGCCCGATACCCGGCGACACGTGCGTCCAGCGCGGTGTTCCCAGGCAGCCCCCCGAGGAAGACGATCCGGCGGTGACCGGCCGACAGCAGATGCCCGGTGATCGCCCGCGCCCCCGCCTCGTTGTCGAACTCGACGACCAGCGCGGGGATGTCGGGATCCGGCGCGGGCCGCCCGCACAGCACCAACCGGGCGCCGGTGGCGTCCAGGGCCTGCGCGTAATGGGCGACGCGGGAGCGGTACGCGTCGTCCTCGACGACCCCGCCGACCAGGATCACCAGCCGCGCGCCCTCCTCCCGCATGAGCTGCACGAACTCCATCTCGCGCTGCGGATCTGAGCCGGTGGCGCCGACCACGCACAGCCAGCCCCGGTCGGCGGCCTCCGCCTCCACGCCCTCGGCGACCTGGGCGTAGAAGGGGCTGGTGACCTGGCGGACGACGACGGCGGCCATCTTGCGGCCGCCGCCGACCAGGGCGCGGGCGTGCGCGTTGGCGACGTAGTCGAGGTCGCGCGCGGCACGCAGAACGCGGGCCCGGGTCGCGGCGGGCACCGGATGGTTACCGCTCAGCGCACGTGACGCCGTGGCCGTCGACACGCCCGCCCGCTCGGCGACCTCCCGGATCGTGACCCGCCGCTTGGACTCCATGCCGTTTCCCATCCCCCGCGCCTCCTCTTTCACCGGCAGCCTCTACCGGCAGCCGTTCACGTGTTGGCCGCGTAGTCCTTCGCGAACTCCTCGGCCATTGTGTCGCCGCCCCGGGACCGCCATGTCTTCACCACCCCGTCCCACTCCGACAGCGGCAGGCGGCCGGCGATGATTCCGGTGACGGCGTCCTCGAGGAGCGCCTTGAGCGTGGTGCCCTGGGAGTTCTTCGTCCGGGACTGCAGGCCCCAGGAGGCGTTGCGGATGGCGTGCGGGACCGTCTTCTGCTGCCAGGCGTGCAGCGCCCGTACGGCGTCGGGCATGCCCGGCACGAACAGCACCTGGGGGCCTTCGGCGAGGTACTTCAGCGGCAGGTTGGTGTTGTTCTCGATCTCGCCGAGTTTGGTGGGCGTCGGGGAACCGTCCTTGCCGCGGGTGAAGTGGGTGCCCTCGACGCCGTAGTGGACGAGTTCCCACTCCTCGCTGCCGAAGGGGGCGGCGAGGTAGTCGAGGATGCGCAGCAGCAGTTCGATCCGTTCCTTCTTCGCCTTCTTCAGCACGGTGTAGCCGAAGGAGCGGCGGGCGGCGATGATGCCGCCCGCCTCGCCGCCGACGCTGTACGGCAGGGCGGCGGCCGGGGTCAGCTTGCCCTGGGATTCGCGGTACTTGGGCAGGTAGGCGCCGAAGCCGTCCTGCATGGAGCCGACGGTGCCGTTGTAGTAGAGGGTGGTCAGGTCGATCTGGGAGATGGACGTGGCGTCGGGGTGGTACGAGCCGTTCTTGCGCAGCTGGGCCTGGAAGGCGATCGTCGCCTTGAAGCGTTCGTCGGCCCAGCCCGGCAGGAAGGTTCCGTCTTCGGTGACGGCCCACTCGTTGGGCGCTCGGTGGGAGGCGGCGTGCATGCCGTTGCCGAACAGGGAGCCCTGGGCGGCACCGAGTGCGTAAGTACGGCCGCTGGTGGCCTTCTTGGCGACGGCCGCGAAGTCCTCGGAGGTCCAGCCCTCCTTCATGCCCGCGTCGGTGAACATGTCCTGGTTGAGCCAGAGGGTGGAGCCGGGCAGCGGGCGCTCCAGCGGGATGCCGTAGAGACGGCCGCCGATGCGGCCCATGTCCTGCCAGGCGTGCGTGGGGATGTTCGCGAGGTTGGGGTAGTCGGCGATCGCCTCGCCGGAGAGGAACGGTGTGAGGTCCTCGGCGCGGCGCTGCACGAACTCGCCCTCGCGGGGCAGGACGAATCCGGAGAAGAGGTTGATGATGTCCGGCAGGGTGTCGGTGTCGCCGGCCATCACCGTGGCCATCTTCTTCTGGTAGTCGGCCTGGGAGATGATCGTGTACTCGATCTTGACGCCGAGGGCCTTCTCCACGGCCGCCCAGAACCGGTTGGCGGAGGCGGGCTTGGGCGGGGTGCCGAAGGACACCGACATGACCTTGACGGTGGATCCGTCGCCCGGGGTGCGCGAGACGGACTTGACCAGGTCGGCGGGGTAGCTGGTGTATCCGGCCTGGACGCCTGCCTCGGTGGGGGCGAGGTCCGGCTGAGGACCCTTCCCCGGACGGTAGGCGGGCCAGGGGGCGAGCTTCTTCCCCGCGTTGGAGACGTCGCTGTCGCCGGAGCTGGTGGAGCAGGCGGTCAGCAGACCGGGGACGGAGACCGCGGCGCCACCCGCGGCCATGGAACGCAGCAGGGTACGGCGGGACATGCTGGGCATGGGCAAGTCACCTTTCTACACACGGCTCTTGATGACGTGTCGGCCGGCAACGGGCCGGTCAGCTCTTGATGGCGCCGGTGAGCACGCCCTTCGTGAAGTACTTCTGGAGGAACGGGTAGACGAGCAGGATCGGCACGGTGGCGATCACCAGCACCGCCATCTGCACGGTCTGCGGGGCGGTGATCGTGCCCTCGCCGGTCGTCGCGTCGGTGAGTCCGGAACCGGCCACCACGTAGGTGCGCAGGACCTGTTGGAGGGGCCAGTGGTCGCTCTCCAGGTAGAGCGAGGCGTAGAACCAGGAGTTCCAGTACGCCACCGCGTAGAAGAGGCCTACGACGGCGAGCGCGGCCTTCGACAGGGGCAGGACGACCGACCACAGCACCCGCCAGTCCCCCGCCCCGTCCAGCCGGGCCGCCTCGTACAGCTCCTCGGGGATGCCCTGGAAGAAGCCGCGCAGGACGACGAGGTTGAAGACGTTCACCAGGACGGGCAGGACGATCGAGGCGTAGTTGTCCAGCAGGCCCAGTTCCTTGACCAGCAGGAAGCTGGGGATCATGCCGGGCGGGAAGAGGAAGGTGAACAGGATCAGCAGCAGCGCCGGCTTGCCGCCGAAGACGCCGGGGCGGGACAGCGCGTAGGCGAGGGTCACCGTGCAGGCGAGGCTGAGCAGGGTGCCGACGATCGTGACGCCCGCGCTGACGCCGAGGGCGTGGGTGACGATGCCGCCGTCGAGGATGTCGCGGTAGGCGTCGAGGGTCGGCTCGGTCGGCCACAGCACCCAGCCGCCGTTGTCGACGACCTCGTCGGTGGAGGCCAGCGAGGTCGACACGATGACGAGGAACGGCACGCAGACCAGCAGGACGACGGCGACCAGCGCGAGGGCTTTGGCGGCCTGGGTGAGCGGCTTCGGCTTCTCCATCCAGCCGGGCCGAACAGCGGTGCGGGTGCGGGCACTCACTTGTAGACCCCCTGTTCGCCGAGGCGGTGGGCGACCTTGTTGGCGGCGTAGACGAGGAGGGCGCCGATGACGCCCTTGAACAGGCCGGCGGCGGCCGCGAATCCGTAGTCGCCGCCGACGATGCCCTGGTAGTAGACGAAGGTGTCGATGATCTCGGAGGCCTCCGGGCCGACCGCGTCGCGCTGGAGCAGCATCTGCTCGAAGCCGACGGAGAGGATGTCCCCGAGCCGCATGATCAGCAGCAGGATGACCACCGGGCGGATGGCGGGCAGGGTGACGTGCCAGAAGCGCCGCCAGGGGCCCGCGCCGTCGATCGCGGCGGCCTCGTACTGCTGCTCGTCGACCTGGGCGAGTGCGGCGAGGAAGATGATCGTGCCCCAGCCGGCGTCCTTCCAGATGACCTGGGCGACGACGAGCGGCTTGAAGGCGTCGGGGTTGCCGATGATGTCGGCGGTGCGCAGTCCCATGCCGTCCAGCGAGGAGTTGAGCAGCCCGGTGTCGCCCAGCACCTGCTGGAAGAGGGCGACGACGATCACCCACGAGATGAAGTGCGGCAGGTAGGCCACCGACTGCACGAAGCGGCGCACCGAGCTCCAGGTCAGGCTGTGCAGGAGCAGGGCGAGGCCGAGCGGCACCGGGAAGTAGAAGGCCAGTTGCAGGACGGCGATCCAGACGGTGTTGAGCACCGCGTCCCAGAAGGCGCCGTCCTCGAACATCCGCTGGAAGTTGCCCATGGCGACCCAGGGGCTGCCCCAGAGGCCGTCGAAGGGGACGTACTCCTTGAAGGCGATGACGTTGCCGACCAGGGCGCCGTAGTGGAACAGCAGGAAGTAGGCGAGGCCGGGCAGCATGAGCAGAAAGAGCGTGCGCCCACCACGTCTCTGAAAACGTTTTCGCTCCGGACGTAAGCCACCTGTTCGGCGAGGAGTTGCGTCAACCTCCTCTGTACCTGCGTGTTCCCGTAGTACAGCGGCCACGGGTCCCCCTCAATCTCGAAGTCTGAGTGAGGGGAAGTTAAAACGTTTTCATTGGTCAGTCAACAGCCCTGACACACAAGGCTGCTGACTGTCGAAAACGTTGGGTGCCCGGGCGGGTCAGCTCCTGCGGCGCCTCGCCAGCGTCAGCGCTCCGCCGCCCGCGACGAGGAGCGCGATCGCGCCGCCCGCGATGTACGGCGTCGTCGAGCTGCCACCGGTATCGGCCAACCCTGCGTCGGCCGGGGTGACTTGGCCGCTCTGGGGCTTCACATCGCCCGCCGGATCTTCACTCGGCGCGGCCGACGACCGCGCCGGCGCCGCCGGGGCCTCGCAGGTGGCCTCGGCCAGGGTCAGCGTCCCCTCCACTTCGGCCACGTTGAGCTTCAACGGGTTGATGGAGACCTTGAGTTCGAGGGCGGTCGCGGCGGCCGTACGCGAGGCGGTCTGCTCCTTCGACAGGTCCAGGCGCACCTCGCCGACTCCGGGCACCTTCACGTCGGTCGTGGCGCCGGCCGTCAGCGTGACCTTCTTGCCGAGTACGGTCACCGCCCCCAGCAGGTTCGACGAGGCGACCGGGGTCTTCCCGGCCTCGCAGGTGGCCTTGGAGGTGACCTGGTCGAGCTCGATGAGCGAGAGCAGCGGCAGGCCGGGCACGTGGAGCCTGGCCTGGGCCAGGCTGGTGGAGGCCTCGGCCCCGGTCGCGGAGACCGTCGCCTTCGCATCCGCCACGTTCGCGCGCAGCACGCTGAAGGGCTGTCCGCCGTCGACCCCGTCCAGCTGTGCCGTCAGCGCGGTCCGCTGAGCGCTCTGCGGCGCCTGGACCGCGTTGAGCGAGAGGGCGAGCGGGACGTTCACGGTCTTGTTGAGCAGGGACACATCGAGCCCGGCGCGCAGGACGACGGCGTTCGCGCTGCCTTCGTCATCGGTCGCGTGGGCGGAGCCCGCGGTGGCCAGGACCGCGGGACCGGTGGCCAGGGCGGTGGCCGTCGCGATGACGGCGAGGCGGCGGGCGGGCATACGGAAGGTATTGCGGTTCAAGGGTGGGACTCCCAAAGAGAACAAGCGTCGGGACCCGGAAAGGATGTCGCATCGGGGGGCAACCGGCAGTAACCCCAGGGGAGTTCACACGAACGTGGCGCATCCGTGCACGTTTTCGAGATGTCCTCCACAGGCCGGAACTCGCCCTTTCAATTTGGCATGTCGTTGACACGCCTTTGCGGGACCTTGGTACAAGAGTGTGCCCGTCGATTCCTGTGCGACTCCTGTGCCCATGGGGGCAGGAGCCCTCCCGAGGAGCCATCCATGGCAGCCTTCGGCCACACCCGTGTCCGTGTCCCTCTCCGACGCCTGCGCCGACTCCGCCTCCGCGCCGCCGTGGTCACCGCCGTAGCCACGGCGTTGATCATGAGCAACGCGCCGGCGACCCCCGCCCGCCCGGGAGAAGACAGACCCGCGGCCGCCTCCAGACCCGATACCAGCGACCCGCGCGAGGGCTGGCGTCCCAACAGCGAACGCGCGAAGGACGACGACGGCTTCTGGAGCGACCTGCTCGGCGACGACGAAGCCAAGGACCTCAACCAGCGCGACGACGACAGCCGGCCGCCCCGCCTCACCCTCGACCGCGCCCACGGCGCCGCCTCCCTCACCCACCCGCGCCCGGCGGGCGAGGCCGACGGCGTCCGCATCGGCGCGCCCCGCGCCGCGCACGCCACCGGCGCCGACCTCTCCTGGAGCGCGTACGAGGGCAAGGACCTGCTGGAGTACGAGGTCCACCGCTCCACGAAGAAGGACTTCACCCCGACCGCCGAGACCCTCGTCGCCCCGGTCGACCGCGGCACCCGCACCTTCACCGACCGCAGCGCGCGCCCCGCGCTCAAGGGGGACGGCCCCGCCTACCACTACCGGATCGCCGTACGCACCAAGCAGGGCAAGCTGCTGACCGGTCCCGAGCGCACGGTCGGCCTGCCCGCCGTCGGCCAGGTCTCCGAGGGCGCCAAGCTGCTCGCGGCACCCGAGGGCGAGACGTACTTCCTGCCGTACACGCCGGCCCGGATGATCCCGGGCGAGACGGCCACCGTCGAGGCCACCCTCACCAACACCACCGCCACGGCGTGGAAGAAGGGCGAGCGCGTCCTGTCGTACCGCT
This sequence comes from Streptomyces sp. NPDC050619, assembly GCF_040654815.1. Classification (NCBI taxonomy): domain Bacteria; kingdom Bacillati; phylum Actinomycetota; class Actinomycetes; order Kitasatosporales; family Streptomycetaceae; genus Streptomyces; species Streptomyces sp. NPDC050619. The sequence continues at coordinate 104,340 of NZ_JBFAIR010000005.1, forward strand.
GGACGCTGGACGGCAAGGACGTCACCAACCTCCTCAACAAGGACGCCACCCCGCTGCCCGAGGACGTGCCGCCCGGCGGCACCGTCACCTTCGACGCGCAGCTGAAGGCGCCGGTGCTGATCGACCCGCTCGACAAGCGGCTGACCTTCGGCCTGGAGTGGGACCTGCGGGAGAAGGCCACCGGCAAGTGGCTGTCCGAGACCGACGGCGTGCCGCCGTCGAAGCATGAGGTGACCGCCGAGTACCCGACCTCCGACCAGCTGGGCCTGGAGGACTTCTACTCCTACGCGGGCAAGAACACCGGCGCGAACTCGGCGCTGATGAGCAACCTGTACGCCGGCAACGCGGTCTGGTCGTACAACGCCTTCAGCAACCCGTCCCTCGGCTTCTCGACCTTCCTGCGCCTGGCCTACAACTCGCAGGACGCCTCCAGCTCTCCGGCCGGTCCCGGCTGGTCGTTGCAGGCCTCCTCGCCGGTACGGCTCGGCACGCCGCTGGACTTCCATCCGGCCCAGCTGCTGCCGAAGCAGATCACGCTGACCGACGGCGACGGCACGAGCCACACCTTCTCCAAGAACAAGAAGGGCGAGTGGGACTCCCCGGCCGGCGTCCACTTCCGGGTCAGGCAGTTGGAGAAGCTCTGCCTGCTGAACCCGCACGAACGGGAGGCCTGGGAGTTCCTGCGCCCGGACCGCACCCGGTTCCTCTTCGACTGCCAGGGCTATCCCAGCGCCATGGTGGACAAGAACGGCAACCGGATGGAGTTCACCTACGAGGACCGGCTGCTCGGGCCCAAGCTGCTGAAGTACGTCACCGACGCCGAGGGCCGGCGCACGCTCACCATCGACTACTTCGAGAAGCTCAAGCCGTACACGTACGTCGACAAGGACGGTGAGGTCCGCGAGGGCGAGCACCTCCTCAACCCGTTCATCATCGACAAGGTCCGCTCGGTCACCGACGTCTCCGGACGGCGGATCGACTTCACCTTCGCCGAGAAGGGCCAGCTGGCGCGGCTGACGGACGGCGCGAACGCGCCGGCGGAGCTGCGCAAGGTCTTCACGTTCGGCTACGGCAAGGAGCTCGACCTCCCGAGCATGAAGCTGGCCGAGGTCACCGACCCGCGCGGCAACACCACCAAGCTGGACTACGTCGGCCCGCACGACGACAAGGACCAGCTGCACTACCTGGGCTACACCAAGTCGGTCACGGACCGGCTCGGCGGCCTCACCCGCTACCGCTACGAGGACGCCGACGGCCACGACGGCAAGGCGGTCCAGACCGTCGTCACGGACGCCGAGGACAACCCGGCCACCCAGCTGATGGACGGCTACGGCCGCCCGGTGAAGCTCACCGACGCCAAGAAACAGACCACCAAGCTCGGTTGGGACGCGGACAACAACGTCACGCGCCTGGAGGAGAACAACGGCGCCGCCCGCACCTGGAAGTACGACCCGAAGACCGGCTATCCGCTGGAGACGAAGGACGCGGAGTCGGTCGAGAACGACCGGCCCGCCGCCACCTTCGCGTACGCCACCGGCGAGGACGGCTACATCGCCGACCTGTCCCGGCGCGTCAGCCCGGAGGGTCGCGCCTGGTCCTTCGGCTACGACGACCGCGGCAACCTGACCTCCATCGTCGACCCCAAGGGCGTCGAGAGCGAGCCCGAGGGCGACTACACCTCCACCAGCACCTACGACGACCGGGGCCGGCTCACCGCCGCCACGGACGCCAATGAACACACCACGAAGTTCGAGGACTACGACCCCTCCGGCTATCCGCGGGCCATCGTCGACCCGCTGGGCAACCGCACGGTGACGACGTACGACGTGCGCGGCAACGTCACCGAGGTGGAGGAGGCCGACGGGGCGACGACCACGCAGACGTACGACGTGTTCGGGCGTCCGCTGGAGAACCGCAGGCCGAAGGACCAGGAGGCGGGTGACTTCATCGTCACCCCCGCACCGGAGTACGACAAGAACGACAACACCCTCGAGTTCACCGCCCCGAACGAGGTGACGAGCACCAGCGAGTTCGACGCGGCGGACCAGCTGCTGAAGTCCACCCAGCCGGGCGACGAGGAGGGCTCACCGGCCCGGGTGTCGTCCTTCACCTACGACAAGGTCGGCAACCAGCTCACCTCGACCGAGCCGAAGGGCAACCTGACCGAGGAACCCGGCGACTTCACCTCGACGACGAAGTACGACGAGATCTACCAGCCGATCGAGGCGGTCAACGCGGCGGGCAAGCGGGCCACCGCCGTCTACAACGACGTCGGTGACCTGGTGAAGGTCGTCGACGCCCGCAAGAACGACACCGAGGACCCGGACGACTACACCTCCCGGTTCCGCTACGACCTCGACCACCGGTTGCTTCAGACCACCGACGCGGCCGGCAAGTCGACGACGAGCACCTACGACTGGGACGGTCAGACCACCGCCACCACCGACGCCGAGGGCAACCGCACCGAACTGGTCCTGGACGCCCGCGCCGCCCTGGTGGAGGCGCGCGTCCCGCACGACGGGGACGGCGACGACGCGGTCGTGCGCACCACCCGCTTCGAGTACGACGAGGTCGGCAACCAGACCCGCGTCATCACCCCGCGCGGCGTGGAGACCGGCGACGACCCGCGGGACTTCGCCTCCGAGACCGTCTACGACGAGCTGAACCGGGTCAAGGAGACCCTGAGCCCCTACGACCCGGACGACGGCCGCTACAACACGCCGGACCGGACGACCTACGAGTACGACGCACTGAGCCGGGTGACGAAGGTCAGTGCCCCGCCGTCGGAGGGCCAGAGCGTCCGCAACGACACGGAGTACACCTACTTCGACACCGGTCTGATCAGGACGTCCACCGACGCCTACGACATCAAGAACACCTACGAGTACAACGAGCTCGGCCAGCAGATCCAGAACACCCTGAGCAGCGCGGGCGGTTCGGTCACCCGGACCCTCAACTCCTCGTTCTACCCGAGCGGCGCCCTCAAGTCCCGCTCGGACGACGGGGTCCCGGTCGGCCTCCAGGTCGCGCTCGTCGACAACTCGGACATCAACAACACGGCGACGCAGGGCACTTGGGACGCGGCGAACGTCGCGGGCTCGTACGGCTACAACACGCACACGCACGCGGCCGGTTCCGGCGAGGCCCGTTTCGCCTGGCAGCTGACGATCCCCCAGGAGGGCGACTACACCGTCTACGTCCGCTATCCGAAGGTCGACGGGGCGGCGAAGGACGCCACCTACGAGATCAAGCACAAGGACGGCACCGAGACCAGGACCCTGGACCAGACCGAACTCCCGGGCGAATGGCGGTCCTTGGGCAAGTACGCCTTCACCGAGGACACCGGCCAGGCCGTCACCCTCACCGACAAGGCGACCGGCACGGTCGTCGCGGACGCGGTCCGGCTGGTCCGTGACAACTCCCAGGACACCGACAACGAGGAGAAGGACTTCTCCTACCGCTACGACGCCAACGGCAACCAGATCGAGGTCACCGACCGCAGCCCCGGCGTCGAGGTCGACCGCTACAGCCTGGAGTACGACGAGCTCAACCAGCTCGGCAAGGTCGTGGAGCACGACGGTGACGCCGTGCGCAACACCACCGAGCTGACGTACGACGCCAACGGCAACACGCTCACCACGAAGCACGACCTGACCTGGAGCAAGCTGGACTACGACGCCCTGGACCGGGTCGAGCGCATCACCAACGCGGCCTCGCCGACGGCGGACGACCAGCAGATCACCGCGCTGGAGTACACGGCTCGCGGCGAACTGGCCAAGCAGACCAAGCCCAACGGCAACGTCCTGTCCGTGGACTACTACCGCGACGGTGCGACGAAGAAGACCACCGAGAAACAGTCCGACGACACGCTCGTCGCCGAGCACGCCCTGAAGTACAGCGCCAACGGGCACAAGGTCGAGGACGTCCTGAAGCTGATGGACGCCGACGACCACGGCGACACCGTCGACAACACCTACGCCTACACCTACGACCCGCAGGACCGCATCGCCAAGGTCGCCAAGACCGGCGACGACGACACGACGGAGGAGTACCGGCACGACGCGGCCGGCAACGTGGTCTGGCAGAACGTCGACGACACGACCACGACCCACCGCTACGACCGCAACCGCCTGCTGACCTCCACGGCGGACGGCGCCTCCTCGACGTACAACTACGACCCGCTGGGCCGCCTCGACACCGTCTCCTTCGGCGGCGAGACGATCCAGAAGTCCCGCTACGACGGGTTCGACCGCCCGGTGTCGATCACGGCGGGTGCCGGGGACGCGGCGAAGACGACGCGGACGACGTACGACGCCTTCGACCGGACCGTCCGGGAGGTCAAGGGCAGCGGCGACGACGCGAAGACGACGCTGTTCACCTACCTCGGCATCACGTCGAACTCCCTGCGGGAGGAGGTGACGGACGAAGGGGTCACGTCCTTCCAGTACGCCTCCTGGGGCCAGAAGCTGACCCAGATCAAGGACGAGGAGGACGAAGCCCCGGAGACCACGCAGTACCTGTACCACCCGCACGGTGACGTCGAGGCGCTGACCGACAAGGACGGCGACACCAAGACGACGTACGGGTACACGGCGTACGGCAAGAACGACCCGGCGCAGTTCACGGGTACGGACAAGCCGGGCGAGAACGGCGAGGAGTCCGAGGACCCGTACAACTCCTACCGCTTCAACGGCAAGCGCTACGACACCGCGTCCGGCACCTACGACATGGGCTTCCGGAACTACGACCCGGGCCTGAACCGCTTCCTGACCCGTGACATGTACGGCGGCGCGCTCGCCGACATGGGTCTGACCACCGACCCCTTCACCGGCAACCGCTACGCCTTCGCGGGCGGCAACCCGGTCTCGTTCATCGAGATCGACGGCCACCTGTTCGGCCTGTCCTGGTCCGACATCGGCCACGCGGCCCTCGATGTGGCCGGCCTCATCCCGGTCGTCGGCGAGGCCGCCGACCTCGCCAACTGCGGCTGGTACGCGGCCGAGGGCAACGCCGTGGACGCGGCCCTGTCCTGCGCCTCGGCCATCCCGTTCGCGGGGTACGGGGCGACGGCGGCGAAGGCCGCCCGCTACGGCGACCGCGCCCTGGACGCCATCGACACGGCGGGCGACACCGCACGCGCGGCGGACAACGCGACGGACGCGGGGCGCGCGGCGGACAACGCCACACCGCCGAGCGCGGGCGGCAACCCGCCGTCCTCGGGAGGCAACCCGCCGTCCGCAGGCGGCAACCCGCCCTCGTCGGGCGGCAACCCGCCGTCCGCCGGGGGCAACCCGCCCGCCGCACCGGCGGCACCCGCACCGGCCCCGCCGAAGCCTCCGGAGGCCCCGCCGAGCAGCGGCGCGACCTGCAAGCTCGGCAACAGCTTCGTGCCGGGTACGAAGGTCCTGATGGCCGACGGCAGCACGAAGCCGATCGAGGACATCAAGGCCGGGGACAAGGTCGCCGCGTCCGACGTGGAAACGGACGACGCCCAGACCCGCACGGTCACCCGCACGATCAAGGGCGAGGGCACCAAGCACCTGGTCAAGATCACCATCGACACGGACGGCAGGGCAGGCGCCAAGACCTCCACACTCACGGCCACCGAGGGCCATCCGTTCTGGCTGCCGGACGTGGGCCAGTGGGTGGAGGCCGGCGATCTGGAGCCGGGCCAGTGGCTGAGCACGGGTAGCGGCAGCTGGATCCGGGTCACGGCGGTCGAGGCACGGACGGCCGAGGCGACGGTCCACAACCTCACGGTCGCGGGTCTGAACACCTACTCCGTGCTGGCCGGCGATACGCCAGTACTCGTACACAATTGCGGTACCACGTACGTGACCTACACAAAGACCCATCCGACGACCGGAGCGGTGTACACCGGGCGGTCACGAGGCGTGGGTACGCCTGAACAAATCGTGGCCGCCCGGGAATCGGGCCACCATATGAATGACCAGGGCTTCGGTCCGGCGGTCCTGGACCAGTTCGCGGAAGGCACTCTGCCGGTGGCGCAGCGCCACAGCGACCCCGCCTACCAAGCCATCCGCGGACGCGAACAGCAATTGATCGACAACTTCGGTGGCGCTCAACGCCAAGGCGGAACCTCGGGTAACGATATTCGCGGCGTCGCCGAGGACAACCCGTTGCTCGGAACCTTCCTCAACGCGGCGACGCGCAGGTTCGGCAGTCCTTCCTGATCGGTGATCTCCTGGACGGCCCGTCGGTTTCACCGGCGGGCCGTCCGAGTGTGGTACGAGTTGACAGCGGCCGAGAAACGCGGTGGAAGGGGTAGGGAAATGACGGTCCGGTTTTCTCCGGGTGGGGTGCTTCGTGTGCCCGTCATGGAGGGGCGGTCGGCCTGTGCAGTGATGCTCGGAGTGCGTCCGTACGTCGCCTTCTTCTCCGATGAGCAGGAGGATCGTCTTACTGACGCCGGAATTCCCGAGGGTGATCCCCTGTTTGTCGTCGCGGTGCACAACAAGGCCTATTCACGCGACAGGTGGGGCTCCGTCCTTCGTCGCGTCGCCCCCGATGCGCTGCCCGAAATTCCGCATTTCTTCCGTCAGAACGTTCTGAATCCGGAGGACTGTCAGATCACCGACGCCATCGGGGGCGTGCGAAAGGCTACGCCCGAGGAGTGCGTCGGGCTGGAACGCAGCGCGGTCTGGGACGCCGAGCACATCGAGCAAAGGATCAGTGACCTCTACGCGGGGCGCCCCAACCCCTTCGTGGAGTCGATGAAGGTCACACTCTGACCCTCCCGTCCAGCACCACCCGCAACGGGACCCCCAGCACACGCACATCCGTGCGGGGGTCCCGTTCGTACACCACCAGGTCCGCCGGCGCCCCCTCCTCCAGCCCAGGCCGCCCCAGCCACTTCCGGGCGCCCCACGTCGTCGCCGACAGGGCGTCCACCGGTGGGATCCCCGCCGTCACCAGCTCCGCCACCTCCGCCGCCACCAGCCCGTGCGGAAGCGTGCCGCCCGCGTCCGTGCCGACGTACACCGGGATGCCGGCGTCGTAGGCGTCGCGGACCGTGTCGTAGCGGTGTTCGTGCAGGCGGCGCATGTGGGCCGACCAGCGGGGGAACTTCTCCTCGCCGCCGGCGGCCAGCTGCGGAAACGTCGCGATGTTCACGAGCGTCGGGACAATCGCCACCCCGCGGGACGCGAACAGCGGGATCAGGTCCTGCGTCAGGCCCGTCGCGTGTTCGACGCAGTCGATGCCCGACTCGACCAGGTCCCGCAGCGAGTTCTCGGCGAAGCAGTGGGCCGTCACCCTCGCACCCAGGCGGTGGGCCTCCGTGATCGCCGCCTCGGCGGCCTCCCGGGGCCAACTGGGTGCCAGGTCGCCCACCTCACGGTCTATCCAGTCGCCCACCAGCTTCACCCAGCCGTCCCCGCGCCGGGCCTCCTGGGCGACGTACGCGACGAGGTCCTCCGGTTCGATCTCCCACGCGAAGTTGCGGATGTAGCGGCGGGTGCGCGCGATGTGCCGGCCCGCCCGGATGATCTTCGGGAGGTCCTCGCGGTCGTCGATCCAGCGGGTGTCGGAGGGCGAGCCCGCGTCGCGGAGAAGCAGGGCGCCCGCCTCCCGGTCGGTCAGCGCCTGCTTCTCCGCGACGTCCTGGTCGACCGGGCCGTGCGGGCCCAGGCCCACATGGCAGTGCGCGTCGACCAGGCCGGGCAGCGCCCAGCCCTCCACCCTGCGGACGTCGCGGGCGCCGACGGGACGGTCGTAGGAGATCCGGCCGTCGACGATCCACAGCTCGTCGCGGACGTCGTCGGGCCCGACCAGGACCCGCCCCTTCACATGCAGCACCGCGCGATCTCTCATGGACGGCACCCTAACCAGCCCGGGATCACTGCTCCCAGGGCGGTGGTCCCTCGAAGGCCAGCCAGTACACGTCGAAGAGGGCCGCGGCCTCGACGCCGAGGGCGGCTCCCGCCTGTCGGGCCACCCAGGTCAGGAAGGCGCGGGGCTCGAAGCCCGCCGCCCCGAGGCCCTTGGTGTACTCGGCGTGCGCGGCCAGTGAGGCGATGCCCCGCTCCAGCGGTTCGCCCGACACGTCCACGCCGTGGGTGGGGCGCTCGGCGCCGTTGAAGCACACGAAGCGGACTCCGCCCCAGGGTTCGAGGCCCTCGTCGGCGAGTTCCGGGAAGATCCACCGGTTGCCGGCGTCCCGTGCCGCGTCGAGCGCGGCGAGTCCCACCGCGCGGTGGTCGGCCTGGTTGACCACTCCGGAGACCATGCGCACCGTGTACGCCCCGGTCACCACGATCTCGGGCCGGTACCGCCGGATCGCCCGCACGATGTCGCGGCGCAGGGCCGGCCCGTACTCGACGGCCCCGTCCCGGTGGTCGAGGAACTCCACGCTCTCCACGCCCACTTCGCGGGCCCCGGCCCGCTCCTCGGCCTCCCGCAGCGGGCCCGCCCGGTCCGGGTGGAGTCCGTCGATACCGGCCTCGCCCCGGGTGGCCAGCAGGTAGGTGATCCGCTTGCCCTGAGCCGTCCACCGGGCGACGGCGGCCGCCGTCCCGTACTCGATGTCGTCCGGGTGCGCCGCGACGGCCAGGCAGCGTTCCCAGTCCTCCGGCAGCGGGGGCAGCGGAGGCGGCGGGGTGCCGGCTCCGAGGCCGCCCGCGTCGTCGTGAGTCGTCATGCCCGAATGATGACGGTTACGGCGCCTTGAACGACAGAGGTGCGTATGTCCCGTTTCTCAGGCGCTGCTCAGGCGTCGCTCAGGCGCCGTCGCCCACCTGGTCCGACGTCTCCTCCTCCACGTCCGCCATCGCGGGGTCGAGGAGGCGGGAGAGGAAGTGGCGGGTGCGTTCGTGGCGGGGGTTGCCGATGACCTGCTCGGGGGTGCCGTCCTCGACGATCACCCCGCCGTCCATGAAGACGACCCGGTCGGCGACCTCGCGGGCGAAGGTCATCTCGTGGGTCACGACCATCATCGTCATGCCCTCGTTCGCCAGCATGCGCATCACCGCCAGCACGTCCCCCACCAGCTCCGGGTCGAGCGCCGACGTCGGCTCGTCGAACAGCATCACCTCGGGGCCCATCGCCAGCGCGCGGGCGATCGCGACCCGCTGCTGCTGGCCGCCGGAGAGGGAGGCGGGGTAGGCGTCCGCCTTCTCCGCGAGGCCCACCCGCTCCAGGTTCTCGGCGGCGATCCGGGCAGCCTCCACCTTGCCGCGCCGCAGCACCCGGCGCTGCGGAAGCGAGAGGTTCTCCGTCACCGACAGGTGCGGGAAGAGGTTGAACTGCTGGAAGACCATGCCGATCCGGCGGCGTACGGCGTCGATGTCCACGTCGGGGTCCGTCAACTCGATGCCTCCGACGAAGACTTGGCCCTTCGTCGGGTCTGCCAGCAGGTTCACGCACCGGAGCAACGTCGACTTGCCCGAGCCCGACGGGCCGATCACGCACACGACCTCACCCTGGTTGATCTCCAAGTCGATGCCGCGCAGCACCTCGTTGTCGCCGAACGACTTGTGCAGGCCGCGAACTTCGATCTCCGGACGGCTCATTTCACGGCCTCCTGGGCCTTCGCCTCCATACGGCGTACGACGAAGCCGAGCGGGATCGTGACCAGCAGGTAGCACAGGCCGGCGACCAGGATCGGTGTGGAGTTGGCGGTCGTACTGGCCAGGTCGCGGCCGTACTTGGACAGTTCGCGCTCCTCCAGGGTGACGCCGAGGAACAGCACCAGAGAGGAGTCCTTGAAGAGGAGCACCAGTTCGTTGGTGAGCGGCGGCAGGATGATGCGGAACGCCTGCGGGATGATGATCGAGGCCATGGCCCGGGCGGGCGAGAAGCCCAGCGAACGGGCCGCCTCCATCTGCCCCTTGGGCACGGCCTGGATGCCCGCGCGGATCGTCTCGGCCATGTAGGCCGCCGCCACCAGACCGAGCGCGAGGGCGACCTTGCCGTAGGTGCCGCCGATGATCTCCGTGCCGGGGAAGGCCAGCGGGACCGCCACGCCGATGAAGATGAAGATCAGCAGGGCGGGCAGCCCGCGGAAGATCTCGATGTAGATGCCGGCGAGCCAGCGGTACGGCCCGACGGACGACAGCCGCATCAGCGCGATGACCATGCCGAGGCCCAGACCGACGAGGAAGCCGGACAGGGTGTAGAGCACGGTGTTCTTCAGCGCCAGCGTGATGACGTCCGGGAACATCTGCTCGGCGATGTCGGCCTGCGCGAACTGGTTCTTCAGCCGGTCCCAGTCGGCCGAGACCGCGAAGGCGATCAACGCGGCGACGAAGACGGCGTACTGGACGCTCCGCGAGAGCCTGCGCTTCTGACGCCGTGTCAGGCCCTTTTTCTTCGGCGGGACTTGTACGTCTGTATCGGTCATGAGGCGGACGGGGAAGCGGATGCCGCCGACTCGTCGTACGGGCCGATCCACTGCTCGTAGAGCTCCTTGTACGTGCCGTCGGCCTTGGCGTCCGCGATGGCCTTGTTGAGGGCGGCGAGGAGCTTGGTGTTGCCCTTCTTCACCGTGAAGCCGTACTGCTCGCCGGTGTTGAGGTTGTCGACCACCTTGAAGGCGTCGGCGTTGGCCTTGTCCTTGAGCCAGCCCTGGACGACCGGGTAGTCGATGACGACGGCCTTGACCTGGCCGGAGCGCAGGCCGTTGAGGACGGCGTCGGAGGACTCGAAGGAGACCGGGTCGAAGCCCTGCTTCGTGACGTAGTCCTCGCCGGTGGTCTGCGCCTGGGCGCCGAGCTTGGCGCCCTTGGACTTCGCGTCGGCCAGGGAGCCGAGCCCGCTGTCCTTGTCGACCAGGACGGCCTGGGTGGCGTCGAAGTACGGGTCCGAGAAGTCGACGTTCTTCTTGCGCTCCTCGGTGATGGTCATGCCGGCCGCGGCGAGGTCGCACTGGCCGGCGTTGAGGGAGCCGCCGGTCTTGAAGTTCTCGAAGGGCTGGTCGACGACCACCTGCCGCACGCCCAGGTCCTCGGCGGCCAGGTCGATCAGCGAGACGTCGAAGCCCTGCACCTTGCCGTCGATCTCCGACTGGAAGGGCGGGTACGGCAGGTGCGTGCACGTGGTGAGCTGTCCGGCCTTGACCAGCTCGACCCCGCCGGCGGCGGTCTTCGAGCCACTGCCGCCGTCGTCGCTGGAGGTACAGCCGGAGACAGCGACGAGCATCAGCCCGGCCGTCGCGGTGGTCGCGGCCAGGACGCGGGTCCGGCGCCCAAGGAGCGTGTTCACGGCGGGCCTTCCTGTGGGAGAGCTGTGGATTCTGGTGATGGGTTCTGATTATAAGGAGAAGTTTGACCCTCTCAAACCAAACCGATGGCTGCGGAGCCGTCCGGCCTAAGAAGTCGCCGGTCAGTGGTGCGAGTCGATGGCCGGTTACTCTCGATCCCGTCTACCCCAGTGAGCGAAGAGAGCACCCTCGTGACCCATCCCTTCCTGGATCTCGCCCCGCTGAGCGCCGCCCGCTTCGCCTCGATCGAGGACCGGGTGGCGCGGCTGCTCGACACCCGGCAGGACATCGTGACCATGCAGGGCGAGGCGCTGCTGCCGCTGGAGGGCGCGATTCGCTCCGCCGCCGGACCGGGCACGACGGCTCTCAATGTCATCACCGGTCCATACGGGCAGACCTTCGGGGACTGGCTGCGGGACTGCGGCGCGACGGTGATCGATCTGGCGGTGCCCTTCCATACGGCGGTGACGGCCGAGCAAGTCCGTGAGGCCTTCGCCGAGCACCCCGGGATCGACTTCGTGTCACTGGTCCACGCGGAGGCGGCGACCGGCAACACCAACCCGGTCGCGGAGATCGGCGAGGTCGTACGGGAGCGGGGCGCGCTGCTGTATCTGGACGCCGTCGCCTCCATCGGGGCCGAGCCGGTGCTGCCGGACGCGTGGGGCGTGGACCTGTGCGTGATCGGGGCGCAGAAGGCGATGGGCGGGCCGGCCGGTGTGTCGGCGGTGTCGGTGAGCGAGCGGGCGTGGGCGCGGATGGCGGCGAATCCGGGGGCGCCGCGCCGGTCGTATCTGTCGCTCCTCGACTGGAAGCAGCGGTGGATCGACGGCGGCCGCAAGTCGCTGCCGCACGCGCCGGCGCAGCTGGAGATGCTGGCGCTGGAGGCGTGCGTCGAGCGGATCGAGGCGGACGGGCTGAACGCCGTGATGGCACGGCACCGCTCGGCCGCCGAGGCCGCGCGGGCCGGGGCGCGGGCCCTGGGCGGAGGCCTGGAGCCGTATGTGTACGAGGACCGGGACGCCGCGCCGGTCGCCACGACGCTGCGGGCGCCGTCGGGGGTCGTCGCGTCGGAGCTGGTGGCCCAGGCTCTGGAGTCGGACCCCGCGGTGCCGCTGGCCGCGGGCGGGGGCGCGTTGGCCAAGGAGATGATCCGGGTCAACCACTACGGGGTGGACGCGACGCGGGGAGCGGTGCGGGCGAGCCTCGCGGCGTTGGGGGCGGCGTTGACCTCGAAGGGGCTGACGGTGGATGTGGAGGGGGCGTTGCGGGCGGTGGACGACAACCGGCGGTCCCGGCGCGCAGGGTGACGAGACGTCATTGTCAGACCCCCGTGGCATCCTCCCCGCATGACGACGAACACACCTCTCACCCTCCCCGACGGCCGCCCCATCCCCCACCTGGCCGGCGATGAACGCCCCATGCTCGAAAGCTGGCTCGCGTTCCACCGGGCCACGCTGGAACTCAAGTGTGCGGAGTTGGACGACGCTCAGGTGCGGGCCGCGTCGGCCGAGCCGTCCTCGCTCTCGTTACTCGGCCTGGTGCAGCACCTCACCGAGGTGGAGCGGAACTGGTTCCAGCGGGTGGCCGCGCGCCTCGACGTACCGCCGGTGTACGGCAAGGGGAACGGATACGTCCTCGATCCCGAGCGCGGACTCGACGAGGCGCTGGCCGCCTGGAAGCGGGAGATCGCCCGGGGCGAGGAGCTGTGCGCGGGGCGGTCGCTGGACGACTTGGGGCGGATCGCCGACGGACCGATGGCCGGCCTCGAGGTCAGTCTGCGGTGGGTGTACGTCCACATGATCGAGGAGTACGCGCGGCACAACGGGCACGCGGACATCTTGCGCGAGCGGATCGACGGAGTAACCGGAGCCTAATTCCAGCGGAATTCTGGAGTTTATCCGAGAGCAGCTTCCCGTTTTCTTCTTCCCGCTTTCTCCGGACCTAAACACAAAGATTTAGCGAACGTCCAGCGGTGTAATTCGGGGGGATCTCGTGGCGATTACATGGCTGTGACGCGTTACACATCGGGGTCGATTTGCCCCATATTTACCATACAAACCGGTAGATTTCGCCCCCTCACCACGTGTCCGGACGCGCCCGCGCGATAACACATAGCCCACCCGTACGTAACCCCGACCGGCGATGCAATTTTGAATTTCTCTCGGTAAATTTAATCCGCATGACTGCCGCACAAGCAGACCTGCAAATCGACCGTCCGTCGGTGGCGGACGGAGCCGCGCTGTGGCGGATGGCCAAGGACTCCAAGGTCCTCGACCTGAACTCGTCCTACAGCTATCTGCTGTGGTGTCGTGACTTCGCCGCCACCTCGGCCGTCGCACGCGACGAGCGCGGCGAGCCGGTCGGCTTCGTCACCGGTTACGTCCGGCCGGACCGCCCCGACACCCTGCTCGTCTGGCAGGTGGCGGTGGACGCCGCCCATCGCGGGCGCGGCCTCGCCGCCGCCCTGCTGGACGGGCTCGTCGCACGGACCTCGGCGCAGCACGCGCTGACCACCGTCGAGACGACCATCACGCCGGGCAACACCGCCTCCGAGCGCCTGTTCACCTCCTTCGCGGGGCGGCACGGCGCCCGCCTGGAGCGCGAGGTGCTGTTCGACGCGGGGCTGTTCCCCGACGGCCCGCACGATCCCGAGGTCCTGTACCGCATCGGTCCCCTTTCCTTCACTCCCTCTGCCTGACCCCCCGCGGAACATCCCACGGAACTCCCACGGAACTCCCACGCAATGAGGAGCGATTCGTCGTGACCATCACCCAGCCCGACCTCAGCGTCTTCGAGACCCTCGAGTCCGAGGTGCGCAGCTACTGCCGCGGCTGGCCCACCGTCTTCGACCGTGCGCAGGGCAGCCGTATGTACGACGAGGACGGCCACGAGTACCTCGACTTCTTCGCCGGAGCGGGGTCACTGAACTACGGCCACAACAACCCCGTCCTCAAACGCGCGTTGATCGACTACCTCGAGCGCGACGGCGTCACGCACGGGCTCGACATGTCGACCACCGCCAAGCGCGCCTTCCTGGAATCCCTCCAGAACCTGGTGCTCCGGCCGCGCGACCTGCCGTACAAGGTCATGTTCCCGGGGCCGACCGGCACCAACGCCGTGGAGTCCGCGCTGAAGCTGGCGCGGAAGGTGAAGGGGCGCGAGGCGATCGTGTCGTTCACCAACGCCTTCCACGGCATGTCGCTCGGCTCGCTCGCCGTGACCGGCAACGCCTTCAAGCGGGCCGGCGCGGGCATCCCGCTCGTCCACGGGACGCCGATGCCGTTCGACAACTACTTCGACGGCAAGGTCCCGGACTTCCTGTGGTTCGAGCGGCTGCTCGAGGACCAGGGATCCGGGCTCAACAAGCCCGCCGCCGTGATCGTCGAGACCGTGCAGGGCGAGGGCGGCATCAACGTCGCGCGCCCGGAGTGGATGCGTGCGCTCGCCGAGCTGTGCGAGCGCCAGGACATGCTGCTCATCGTCGACGACATCCAGATGGGCTGCGGGCGCACCGGTGCCTTCTTCTCGTTCGAGGAGGCGGGCATCACCCCCGACATCGTCACCGTCTCCAAGTCCATCAGCGGCTACGGCCTGCCCATGTCGCTGTGCCTGTTCAAGCCCGAGCTGGACATCTGGGAGCCGGGCGAGCACAACGGCACCTTCCGCGGCAACAACCCGGCCTTCGTCACGGCCACCGCCGCCCTGGAGGCGTACTGGGCGGACGGTTCCGCGATGGAGAAGCAGACCCAGGCGCGGGGCGAGCAGGTCGAGCAGGCCCTCATCTCCATCACCGAGGAGAACCTCGCCGACGTGAAGGAGTACCGGGGGCGCGGGCTCGTGTGGGGCATGGAGTTCCACGACAAGGAGCGCGCCGGGCGCATCGCGAAGCGAGCCTTCGAACTCGGGCTGCTCATCGAGACGTCGGGGCCGGAGAGCGAGGTCGTGAAGCTGCTGCCGGCGCTCACCATCACGCCCGAGGAACTGGACGAGGGGCTCAGCGTCCTCGCCCGCTCGGTCCGCGAAACGGCCTGACCACCTGACCACCTGACCACCTGACCACCTGACCACCTGACCCAATCAGCACATCCACCTAGGAGGCGTCGCAGCACCGTGATCGTCCGTTCGTTCAAGGAGATCGAAGGCACCGACCGGCACGTGAAAGCGGAGTCCGGCACGTGGGAGAGCAAACGCATCGTCCTCGCCAAGGAGAAGGTCGGTTTCTCGCTCCACGAGACCGTCCTGTACGCGGGTACGGAGACGTCGATGTGGTACGCGAACCACATCGAGGCCGTCGTCTGCGTCGAGGGCGAGGCCGAGCTCACCGACGACGAGACCGGGCAGAAGTACACGATCACGCCCGGGACCATGTACCTCCTCGACGGCCACGAGCGGCACACGATGCGGATCAAGGAGGACTTCCGCTGCATCTGTGTGTTCAACCCGCCCGTGACCGGACGGGAGGACCACGACGAGAACGGCGTCTACCCGCTGCTCACCGAGGAGGTGTGACATCACCATGACCACCGCGACCAGGATTCCCGATCTCTACCCCAGCCGTGGCGCCACCGAGGTGTCGATCCCGCGCAAGGACCCGGTCGTCTGGTCGGCGCCCGGTACGCCCGGGCCGATCGCCGGCGCCGAGCTCCAGTCGCTCGAGCGGGATGGCTTCCTCGCCGTCGACCAGCTCGTCGGCGCGGACGAGATCGGCGTCTACCAGCGGGAGTTGGAGCGTCTCGTCACCGACCCCGCGATCCGCGAGGACGAGCGCTCGATCGTCGAGCCGAAGTCCAAGGAGATCCGCTCGGTCTTCGAAGTGCACAAGATCAGCGAAGTGTTCGCGCGGCTCGTGCGGGACGAGCGGGTCGTCGGACGGGCGCGGCAGATCCTCGGCTCGGACGTCTACGTCCACCAGTCGCGGATCAACGTCAAGCCGGGCTTCGGGGCGAGCGGCTTCTACTGGCACTCCGACTTCGAGACCTGGCACGCCGAGGACGGCCTGCCGAACATGCGGACGGTGTCGGTCTCGATCGCACTCACCGAGAACTACGACACCAACGGCGGTCTCATGATCATGCCGGGGTCGCATCGGACGTTCCTCGGGTGTGCGGGGGCCACGCCGAAGGACAACTACAAGCAGTCCCTCCAGATGCAGGACGCGGGCACGCCGTCCGACGAGGCGCTGACCGCCCTGGCGAGCGAGTACGGCATCAAGTTGTTCACGGGGAGGGCCGGTTCGGCGACCTGGTTCGACTGCAACTGCATGCACGGCTCGGGCGACAACATCACGCCCTTCCCGCGCAGCAACGTCTTCATCGTGTTCAACAGCGTGGAGAACGCGGCGGTCGAGCCGTTCGCGGCGCCGGTGCGGCGGCCGGAGTTCATCGGGGCGCGGGACTTCACGCCGGTGAAGTGAGCCCAGGGCCCGGTGGAGCGGGCGGTGTCACAGGCCTGGCCAGTGACACCGCCCGCTCCCATTGGTCAGCGGCGGGCCGTTGACGCCGACAGGACGTCCAGCAAACGGTCGACGTCCGCCGGGGTGTTGTAGAGGTGGAAGGCGGCCCGCAGGTTGCCCGCGCGGTCGGAGAGCTCGATTCCGGCGTCGCTCAACTCGCCCTGCCGGTGGCCGAGTCCGGGCACCGACACGATCGGCGAGCCGGGCGAGGGGATCGGGGTGTGTCCGAGGTCGTGCAGGCCGGCGCGGAAGCGGTCGGCGAGGGCGAGGTCGTGGGCGCGTACGGCGTCCACGCCCAGCTCCTCCAGCAGGGCGAGGGAGTGGCGGGCTCCGGCGTAGGAGAAGAGGGCGGGGCTCTCGTCGAACCGGCGTGCGGAGTGGGCGAGTTCCTCGACGGGGCCGTAGCAGGCGTCCCAGGGATGCTCCCCCGCCACCCATCCGGCGAACAGCGGCGACAGGTCGCCGAGGTCCTCCGGAACGACCAGGAAGGCCAC
Organism: Streptomyces sp. NPDC050619; assembly: GCF_040654815.1. Taxonomy (NCBI): domain Bacteria; kingdom Bacillati; phylum Actinomycetota; class Actinomycetes; order Kitasatosporales; family Streptomycetaceae; genus Streptomyces; species Streptomyces sp. NPDC050619. The sequence continues at coordinate 121,504 of NZ_JBFAIR010000005.1, forward strand.
TCCGCGCGGGCAGACGAGCCACTTGAAGGCGACGGAGGCGGAGTAGTCGTAGGCGTCCGCGTCGAAGTCCAGCCAGCCGGTGGCCTGGGATACGTCGATGTAGGTACGCGCCCCGTGCGCGTTCGCTGCCTCGCGGATCGCCGGCAGGTCGGCGATCCGGCCGTCCGCCGACTGCGCGGCGCTGACCGCGACGAGTGCGGTGCCGGGCCGCACGGACTCGGCGATCCGCTCCAGCGGCACGCTGCGCACCTTGAGGTCGGTGCGGATGTGGAAGGGGTTCACGACGGAGCTGAAGTCGTCCTCGGCGGTGAGGACTTCGGCGCCTTCGGGGAGCGAGGCGGCGATCAGGCCGCTGTAGACGGCGACCGAGGCTCCGGCCGCCACCCGGCCGGCGGGAACCCCCGTCAGCCGGGCGAAGGAGGCTCGGCTCGCCTCGACGTCCGCGAACATGTCGGTCGGCTGCCCGGCCGCGGCGGCCTCCACGGCCGTGTGCATGGCGGCCACGGTGCGGGCCGGGACGAGGCCGGTGCTCGCGGTGTTCAGATAGGTGTTCTTCGGGGCGAACTCGGTTCGGACGCGGCTCTCGAAGGTCTCCATGCAACCACTGTGAGCCCCGGACATCTCCCCGTCCATTGCGGATTTCTACGTGATTCCGCCAAGGAACGCTTATACGTCCGCCCCGACCTGCGGGTTTCCGCGGGCCCGCCGCCGCTCAGTGCTGCGGCACCTCGCACCCGTCCGGGCCGCACGCCTGTGCGTCGCTCTGGTCGATCAGCTTCAGCGGCGAGCGTTCGCCCCAGGCCTGGGTCAGGGCCTGGGTGAAGACCTCGGCGGGCTGGGCGCCGGAGATGCCGTACTTGCGGTCGAGGACGAAGAAGGGCACGCCGTTGGCGCCGAGTTCGGCGGCCTCGCGCTCGTCGGCGCGGACCTCTTCGGCGTAGGCGGTGGGGTCGGTGAGTACCTTGCGGGCGTCGTCGGCGGGGAGGCCGGCGGCGACGGCCAGCTCCAGCAGCCGTTCCTCGCCCTCGGTGAAGACGGACCGCTCCTCGGCGAAGTTCGCCTGGTACAGCGCGTCCAGCAGCTTGTCCTGCTTGCCGTGTTCCTTGGCGAGGTGGAGCAGGCGGTGCATGTCGAAGGTGCTGCCGTGGTCGCGGCCCCGGGTGCGGTACTCCAGGCCCTCGGCGGCGGCCAGCTCGCCCAGGTTGTCCTCGCCGGCGTGGGCCTGCGCCTCGCTCATGCCGTACTTCTTGGTGAGCATCGTGATCACGGACAGGGTGTCGTCCTTGGCGCGGCCGGGGTCCAGCTCGAAGGAGCGGTGCACCACCTCGACGTCGTCGCTGTGCGGGAAGGTCGCCAGGGCCTTCTCGAAGCGGGCCTTTCCGACATAGCACCAGGGGCAGGCGATGTCCGTCCAGATCTCGACGCGCATGGTGGTGGCTCTCCAGGTCATGTGGGTGCGGAGGCTTCCGCCGGGTGATGGATGAACGTTCAAGCAACGGGTTTCATTCCTGGGTGCACCTGCGGATGCGGTTGGCGGCCTCGTAGCGGTCCCACAGCCGGCGGGCCGGGCACGATCCGCCGGACAGGGTCGAGACACGCGTGGTGCGCCCCCGGCCGTGGCCGAGGGCGCACTGGGGGCCCTACGCCCCGCCTTCGGCAGTCCAGATCCGGCTGCGTAAATCCCTTCCGCGCAGCACCTGCACCCGCCACGGCTCGATGCGCAACACGTGGTACTCCGGGTCCGTCGGTCCGCCGCGCCAGTAGCCGCGGGGGTCGTAGCCGACCCCGGGTGGGCTGCCCTTGCGGTAGAGCTCCCACGCGTGGCGTTTGGTGGGCTCGTCCTCGACCCACCTGGAGACGCTGTCGATGAACACGGCGTTCTGCCGTGCGTTCCAGTAGGAGTAGGTGGTGTGCGGATTGTTCGCCAGGTGCGCCGACTTCACCGGTGTCTTGTAGGCGGCGAGCCAGCCGACGGGGCGCCCGTCGATGACCTCCCAGATGGGGAGGAGTATGCGCGCCCGGGGGCGGCCCTGCTTGTCGACGGTGATCATGGTCGCGTATGCGATGTCGCCGATGTACTGGAAGAACTCGCTCTCCACGTCGGAGAAGGAGCGCGCTTTCAGTGCCACGTCGCCACCTCCGTCCCTGCGGGGCTCATCGCGCCGCCTCTGCTGTCTCGGCGCTTTCGGCGCTTTCGGCGGGGGCCGGCGCGGCCCGCGGGACATCGTCATCCGTCGCGCGGGGGCGATCGCGGAGGCCGAACGCGCTGATGAGCGCGGCGACGGCGGCTGCGACGAGTGGGACGAGCAGGGCGGCGTGGTAGCCGTCGAGCAGGGCCTTGGGGGATCCGTCGTCAGCGGTGGAGGCGACATTGACGGCGGTGACGGTGGACAGACCGAGGGCGGCGCCGAACTGGAAGGAGGTGTAGAGGAGGCCTCCCGCGAGTCCCTGTTCCTCCTCGTCAATACCCTCGGTGGCTGCGATGGTGAGTGGGCCGTAGGCCAGGGAGAACGCCAGGCCGAGGGTGATGAAGCTGGGGAACATCGCCGCATACGTCCAGTCGTCGCCGACCGGCAGGAACAGGGCGTACGACAGCACGGCCAGCACCAGGCCGCCGAAGATGACCCGGGCGTTGCCGAAGCGGTTGACGAGTTTGGGGGTGAGGGTGGGGGAGAGTGCGGCGTCGATGCCGATCACCAGGAGCGCGAGGCTGGTCTGAACCGTGGACCAGCCGCGCAGCTCCTGTAGATACAGCACGGCGATGAACTGGAAGCCGAAGAAGCCACCGGAGAAGAGCAGCGCGGCGAGGTTGGCGCGCACCAGGGCGCCGCTGCGGAAGATACCCAGCCGCACAAGCGGGGCAGCCGCCCGGCGTTCGGCCAGTACGAAGACGGTGAGGAGCGCGAAGCCCGCGGCGAGAGTTCCCAGTGTCTGACCCACACCGGTATGGGCGGCGCGTTCGACGGCGAAGACGAGGAGCACGATCGCGCCGGTCACGGTGAGCGCCCCAAGCACATCGACACGCTGCCCGGCGCGGTCGGGCCGCTCGGACTTGGGGATGAGGGCGAGGGCGGCGATCAGGATGAGGAACGACAGGACGACGGGGGCGAAGAACACCCAGCGCCAGTCGGCCGAGGTCAGCAGCCCTCCGACGACCAGGCCGATGGAGAAACCTCCGGCCGCGGTGCCGGAGTAGACCAGGAGGGCCTTGTCACGCTGCGGCCCCTCCGCGAAGCCGGTCGTGATGATGGACAGCCCGGCCGGAGTCATGAACGCGGCGGCGACCCCCGTCACGAAGCGGGCGACGATGAGCGTGCGTCCATCGTCGGCGAAGCCGCCCAGGCCGGAGAAGAGCAGGAACACGGTGAGCCAGAACAGAAACATCTGTCGGCGGCCGAAGAGGTCAGCCGCTCGTCCGCCCAGCAGCATGAACCCGCCGTAACCAACGACGTACGCGCTCATCACATACTGAAGCTCACCGGTGGACAACCCCAGGTCTGCACGGATCGATGGCAGGGCCACATTGAGCATGGCCACATCGATGCCCTCCAGGAAGATCGCTCCACACAGTACGAAGAGCACTCCCCAGGCACGCCCGGTCAGGGGGGCGGCGCCGGGCTCCGGCGGTGGTGACATGGACGGCGTGGACACAGGACGGCTCCTTGAAGCAATCAGGGAAGGAAGAGGAGAAAGGGAGACAAGAGAGAACGAAGACGTCCAGGCGGTTACCGAACCGCCTGTCGGTTCCCTCTTGTTACCGCCTCGATCCTGGTGCACCCTGAACGACCATGGAAGAAGGCACTTTGAAGTCACCGAGTCACTGCACGGGAACCGATGACGACCAGGCCCGCCAGTGGGACACCCGAGAGGGCTGCGAGGTCCGTCAGATTCTCGACCGCGTGGCCGACAAGTGGTCGCTGCTCGTCATCGCCCTGCTCGACCGACGTACCCTGCGCTTCACCCAACTGCGGCGCGAGATCGACGGAATCAGCCAGCGCATGCTGACTGTGACACTGCGCCAGCTGGAGCGCGACGGGCTGGTGCGCCGCACGGTGCATCCGGTCGTCCCGCCGCGCGTGGACTACCAGCTCACTCCGATGGGCGCGACGCTGCACGACACCATCCAGGCGCTCGTTGCCTGGACCGAGGACCACCAGGACGCGATCGCCGCAGCGCGAGCCGATTACGACCACCAGCGCGAGGCCGAGCTCGAGAGCGTGCAGATGGCGATGGACGGGGTCTGAGCCGGGCTTGGCGACGCGGCCGGCGCACGACCGCCCGTGGTCGCCTGCGCGCCGTGGGCGGATCGAGGGCGGAGCCCTCAGGGGTGTGTGGGCCTGCGCAGGTAGAGGTGGTGATCCCCCGCGGCGGGCGGGTTCTCCGGGTCGGGGGTCCAGCCCTGGCGGGCGTAGAAGGCCTGCGCCCGGCGGTTGTCGACGTGCACGTCGAGCACAGCGGTGCGCTTGCCGTCGGCCCGCCACTCCTCCACGCAGGCAGCGTGCAGGGCCGTACCGACGCCGGAGCGCCAGTGGTCGGGGTCGACGTGGAACTGGAACAGCTTGACCGTGTCCGCGGGGGCGCCTTCCGGGGTCCGGAAGGAAGCGAGGCCGATGATCCGGCCGTGCTCGACGACGCACAGCACATGGCCGTCCGGCCGGGCGACGGCGCCCCGCCAGGCGGCGAGCCAGTCGGTGTCGTCGTCCGGGATCCCGTCCGGGTAGTACGTCGCCCGGGCCCGCGCGTGCAGGGCGGTCAGGGTCTCCGTCTCGGCGGGCACGGCGGTGCGGATCACCCGGGTGGCGAGGGTCGCGACGGCTGCGTCACTGGTCATGCCGCCGAGGACGTGATCGCCATCGGCCCGGTTCCCAGGCGGCTGAACTGCGTCCGGTACGCGCTCGGGGTCAGTCCGGTTCGGCGGACCAGGTGACCGCGCAGTGAGTCGGCCGTGCCGAGGCCGCAGGCGCGGGCCACCTGGTCCATGGGCAGGGCGCTGGTCTCCAGGAGTTCCTTGGCTCGCTCGATGCGCTGGTGGAGCAGCCACTGAAGTGGGCTCACCCCGCTCTCGGCGTGGAAGCGGCGGGTGAGGGTGCGGACGGAGACTCCCGCGTGCCGGGACAGATCGGTGAGGGTGAGCGGCTTGTCGAGGTTGCGCATGGCCCAGCCGCGGACGTCGGCACAGGCGTTGCCGCGCTCGGGCGGCAGCGGGGTCTGGGTGAACTGGGTCTGGCCGCCGGGGCGGACGGGGGCGACCAGGGCGAGGCGGGCGACCTGGTTGGCGATGGCGGCGCCGTAGTCGGTGCGGATGATGTGCAGGCAGAGGTCGATGCCGGCGGCGTAGCCGGACGCGGTCAGGATCTGGCCGTCCTGTACGTACAGCACGTCTCCGCGCAGGTCGACCTGTGGATAGCGGCGGCGCAGCGCCTCGCTGTGCACCCAGTACGTCGTGGCCTTGCGCCCCTGGAGCAGGCCCGCCTCGGCGAGTTGGAAGGCGCCGCTGCACAGGGAGGCGATCCGCTTGCCGTCGGCGGCCGCCTCGCGGACGGCGGCCACGATCCGCGACTCCGGCTCGTACGGCGCCCCGGTCCCCGCGACGAGCACCGTGTCCGCCTCCCGCACGGCGTCGAGGCCGCGCCGTACGTGCAGGTCGAGGCCGCTGGTGGTGGGCAGCGGTCCCGGCTCGGCGGTGCAGATGACCACCTCGTATCCCGGCCGCCCGTCCACCTCGACCTTCTCGAACAGCATCTCCGGGATGGCGAGGTTGAACATCGAGACGGGCGAGGGCGCGATGACGGCGATGCGGTGCGGGGTCAGCCGCTGGGACATGGCCAGAACCTCCGGGAGCGTGGCATTCGGGCCAGTAGTGTACGACGGCGGCGGTCCGCAGCATGGAGACATGCCAACGAAACCGACCGTTCGGGGCGGCCAACTCGCCGCCGGTGGAAGTGTCTTGAAGCCCTCGCCGTCACCGTCCTCCGCACTTACTCTCACCGCCGCCCTGCTCGGCTTCGCGCTGATCTGCCTCGACGCGTCCGTGGTGAACGTGGCCCTGCCCGCGATCGGTTCCTCCCTCAGCAGCGGGATGTCCGGACTCCAGTGGGTGGTGGACTCCTACACCCTGGCCTTCGCCGCCCTGATGCTGTCCACCGGTGCCTTCTCGGACCGAGTGGGGGCGAGCCGCGCGTACGCGCTGGGCACCACCGTGTTCACGCTCGCCTCGGTGGCCTGCGGACTGGCGCCGAACCTGCCGGTCCTGCTCGGCGCACGGGTGGTGCAGGGCGTGGCGGCGGCCGTCGTGCTCCCGGCCTCGCTGGCCCTGGTGCGGCAGGCGTACGCCGATCCGGCCCGGCGGGCCCGCGCCGTGGCCCTGTGGGCGGCGGGCGGTTCGGCGGCGGTGGCGCTGGGTCCGGTGGTGGGCGGGGCGCTGACCACGGCCTGGGACTGGCGCGGGATCTTCTTCGTCAACCTGCCGGTGGGCCTGCTGATCCTGGCCCTGCTGGTCCGGGCCCCGCGCTCCGAGCGCCGACCGGCACCGCTGGACCTGCCCGGCCAGGTGACGGCGGTGGTGGCGCTCGCGGCCCTGGCGTTCGCGGTGATCGAGGGCGGCAGGGCAGGCTGGGTGGCGCTGGCGGTGGCCGTCGCGGCTGCCGTCGCCTTCCTCCGGTTCGAGGCGCGCAGCCCGCATCCGGTCGTTCCGCTCGGTCTCTTCCGCAACCGGACAGTGACCGCGACGGTCGCTTCGGGAGCGGCGGTCAGCGTCGCCTTCTACAGCATGGTGTTCGTCTTCTCGCTCTTCTTCCAGCAGGTCAAGGGGCTTTCCCCGCTGTCCGCCGGGCTGATGTTCCTGCCGATGACCTGCCTGATCGGGGTGACGAACCTGGTGGCGGGCAAGCTCGCGGGCCGCTACGGCCCGCGGCTGCCCATGCTGGTGGGGCAGGGGCTCGCCGTTCCGGGACTGCTCGTCCTGCTGTACGTCGACTCCGGCACGCCCGCGGCCCTGGTGGCCGTGCTTCTCGTCCCCATGGCGCTGGGCTGTGCGCTGACGGTGCCGCCGCTGACCGCGGCGATGATGGACGCCGTACCGGCGGAGCGAGCGGGTCTGGCGGCCGGGGTCCTCAACGCGGCACGCCAGGTGGCGGGCGGTCTGGGGATCGCCGTCTTCGGGGCGTTGGTCTCCGACGGTTTCGAGGCCGGGATGCGCCTGAGCCTGGTCATCGGCGCGGCCCTGCTCGCGGTGACCTTCGCCCTCAGCTTCCGTCTCTCAGGTCCTTCGGCCAAGTAGGCCGGAACTCTATGTGGTCGTACGTCACCACGCACCCCTCCCCTATCGGCGACTGCGTCATGAAGCCGACCAGCGCGGCGCCGGTCTCCTTCTCCTCGCCCAGGGTGAACAGACGCACGAAGGTCCAGCGCTCGCCGTCGCGGGAGGCGTGGAAGGCGAACGCACGGCCGGTGCGGCTCACCCGCAGCCAGACGGAACTGCCGTCCACGGTGAAGGAGTTGGCGTCGTCGGAGTGCCCCCGGGTGACCACCGTGCAGACGGTGGCCACATCCGGGGAGTACTCCAGACACAACTTCGCCCAGGCCCGCTCGCCGACATGCACGTACAGCACCCCGGCATCGAAGGCCGCCCCGAACCCGACGGTGACCCGCGCGACCAGCTGAAAGTCCCCTTCGGGCGCCCCCAGCAACCTAGGCGCGTCCGAGGCGGGGTCCACCTCTTCACCGGTAGGCGTCACGAACCGGTCCTGCCGGGGCCCGGCCCATCCGGTAAGGACGCCGTCCTCGTAGGACCAGTGCCCGTCAGGCCCGTAATCACGGAGCGGGAAGGGCAGTTCGGTGAATCGGACGTCCATTGCCTCTTCATTCCAGGGATCAGTGCACGTGCTCAGGGGCGCGGGGCTGTATCAATATGCGGCTCCGCCGCGTGGGCGCGACCAGCCACAACGGACCCGCAGCCGGCAGATAACCCGCACCCCTACGGCGCTACCCCGCGGAGCGCTACCGCTCCAGCCGCCCATTGAACCGCCGAGGCAACCCCAGCGAATTCTCATCCCGCAACTCCACCGGCAGCAGCGCCGCAGGCGCATTCTGATACGCGACCGGCCGCAACCACCGCTCGATCGCCGTCCCACCAACAGACGTGGACGTCGACGTCGTAGCCGGGTACGGCCCGCCGTGATGCTGGGCCGGCGCCACAGCAACCCCCGTCGGCCACCCGTTCACCAGCACCCGCCCGGCCAGCGGCGTCAGCTCGGCCAGGATCTCCGCCCCGCGCCCCTGCCCCGCGGCCTCCTCCGCCGACAGCTGAACCGTCGCCGTAAGGTTCCCCGGCAGCCGGGACAGCACGGCCCGCGCCTCGGAGTCGTCCTCGTAGCGGACGACCACGGTCACCGGACCGAAGCACTCCTCCAGCAGCAGATCGTGCTCCCCCTCGGCCGCCAGCCGGTTCGCCGGCACCGTCAGGAAGCCGGGGCTCACGGTGTGCTCGCTGCCCGCGCCCGGCGTCACCGGGGACTCCACGCCGGGCAGCTCAACCCGCTCGGCGACCCCCGCGACGAAGTTGGCGCGCATCCGGTGGTCGAGCAGGACGCCCGCGTCGGTGTCGCTGACGGCGTCCGTGAGCGACTTGACCAGGCCGTCGCCCGCGGCGCCGGACGGCACCAGCACCAGGCCCGGCTTCACGCAGAACTGGCCGACACCCAGCGTCATGGATCCGGCGAGCCCCGCGCCGATCGCCTCGGCCCGCTCGGCCGCGGCCGCCTCGGTCACGACGACGGGGTTCAGCGACCCCAGCTCACCGTGGAACGGAATCGGCACGGGCCGCGCGGCGGCGGCGTCGAAGAGGGCGCGTCCGCCCCGGATGGAGCCGGTGAAGCCCGCGGCGGTGATCAGCGGGTGCTTGATCAGCTCGACGCCCGCCTCCAGGCCGTGGACGAGACCCACGACGCCCTCGGGGATGTCGTGCCCGGCGGCGGCCCGGCGCAGCACGGACGCGACCAGCTCGGACAGGGCCGGGTGGTCGGGGTGGGCCTTGACGACCACCGGGCAGCCCGCGGCCAGCGCGCTCGCGGTGTCACCGCCGGCGACCGAGAAGGCGAAGGGGAAGTTGGAGGCCGAGTAGACGGCGACGACACCCAGCGGCACCTTGTAGCGGCGCAGGTCCGGGATCGGCGGGGTCGCGGTGTCGTCGGGGTGGTTGATCACGACGTCGAGGAAGGCGCCCTCGTCGACAATGTCCGCGAAGGCCCGCAACTGGTAGCAGGTGCGGGCGAGTTCGCCGGTCAGCCGGACCGGGCCGAGCGCGGTCTCGGCGTCGGCGGCCTCGACGAGGTGGTCCTTGGCCGCCTCGAGGCCGTCGGCGGCGGAGCGCAGGAAGGCCGAGCGGACCGTGCGGTCGGCGAGGGCGCCGCGCGCCTCGTGCGCGGCGCGGACGGTGGCGTCCACCTCCTGGGCTGTGGCCTCCACCGCAACCTGCTCACGCTGCTTCCCGGTTCGGGGGTCGACACTCCAGACTGGTGCTGCTGCCACGGCGGGTCCCTCCACATATGTATCGCCGTATGTATTGCCGTATGTATTGCCATGTACTGCTGCTTGCATTGCCGGTGTATCGCGCAGTATCGCCGCAGTATCCAGGTCGTCACTACTCAGGTCATCCACCAGGGTCGTTCGATATGCTGAACGCTGTCTCTGATGGTGAATATGCTGTCGGAGACTATTTCCCGTCGAACGAAGGGGTCAAGGGCGATGTCGGCAGCCGAGACAGGCGGCGGGGCGCAGGTCAAATCCGCGGTACGGACCGTTGAACTGCTCGAATACTTCGCCGGACGCCCCGGTATGCACTCTCTGGCGGCGGTCCAGGAGGCCGTCGGGTACCCCAAATCCAGCCTCTACATGCTGCTGCGCACGCTCGTGGAGCTGGGCTGGGTGGAGACGGACGCGACGGGCACGCGGTACGGCATCGGCGTCCGGGCGCTGCTGGTGGGCACGTCGTACATCGACGGCGACGAGGTGGTGGCGGCGGCGCGTCCGACGCTGGACCGCCTGTCGGACGACACCACGGAGACGATCCACCTGGCCCGCCTGGACGGCACGAACGTGGTCTATCTGGCCACCCGCCAGTCGCAGCACTACCTGCGGCCCTTCACCCGGGTCGGCCGCCGCCTGCCCGCGCACTCGACCTCGCTGGGCAAGGCGCTGCTGAGCACGTACAGCGACGAGCAGGTCCGCAAGATGCTGCCCGAGACCCTGCCCGCGCTGACCGAGAACACCATCACCGACCGGGAGAAGCTCATCGAGGAGCTGCACCAGGTGCGGGAGCAGGGCTTCGCCGTGGACCGCGAGGAGAACACGCTGGGGCTGCGCTGCTTCGGCGTGGCGATCCCCTACCGCACTCCGGCGCGCGACGCGATCAGCTGCTCGGTGCCGGTGGCGCGGCTGACGCCCGCCCACGAGCAGATGGTGAAGGACGCGTTGTTCGACGCCCGGGACCGGCTGACCCTCGCCACCCGGAGGCTCTGATCGATGGAGGTCGTACTCCGCCCGGTGCACGACAGCGACCTGCCGGTGTTCTACCGGCAGATGAACGACCCGGAGTCCCTGCGGATGGCGGCCTTCACCGCCGAGGATCCCGCCGACCGGGACGCCTTCGACGCCCTCTGGGAACGGATCCGGTCGTCGAAGGACGTCGCCCGGACGGTCCTGGCGGACGGTGACGTGGTGGGCAGCGCGGTGGTGTACGGGGAGCCGGGCGAGCGCGAGGTCACGTACTGGGTGGATCGCGCTTACTGGGGGCGGGGAATTGCCACGGCCGCGCTCGGGCGGCTGCTGGCCGAGGTGACGGAGCGGCCGCTGTACGCGCGGGCCGCGGCGGACAACGCCGGTTCGCGGCGCGTGCTGGAGAAGTGCGGATTCCGGGAGACGGCCCAGGCCCGGGGGTACGCGAACGCGCGCGGCGAGGAGATCGACGAGGTCGTGCTGACGTTGGTGGGGTGAGGGCCCTCTCCCTCGCCCGGCGGAGCCGGATCGTCGTGGCGCAAGAGGTGTCCGCCTCAGGCGGCGCGGCAGCGTGGACGCTCCCCCACTCTCGGCTCCGCTCGAGCGGGGGCACCCCCATCGCCGTCACTCGCACCCGCCACCGCTGACCCCGCTCGGCCCCTCGCCCTCGCCTGGGTCGGCTCCGGCGCCGTCGCCTGCTGGGGCGGCTGGATGTCGGTGGCCTGTCTGGTCGGGGTGGACGGTATCGCCGACCGTCCGACACAGCGGATGAACCTCGCACGCTGGCCGGATGATCGTCGGCATCCTGTTCGCCACCGTCGGCGCATACTTCCTCGCGGAGCGCTCGGCGGGGACGGCTCCGCAGCGGTCGGCGTGAGCGGGTTCGCCCGGTTCCTGTTCGGGCGGCGGGCGCGGTTGCGGTGGGTCCATCTGATCCTCGGCGGGGCGCTGGCGATGCCGTACGTCCTGGTCGGTGGGGTGGTCATCGGACCGGCCACGGGCGCCACGAACGGCAGCGGGCTTCGGGTGACGGCCACGGTCGCCGTCGCCTGCGAAGCCCTGCCGCCGGTTGCGGCACACAGCGAAAGGCATCAGTTCGCAACCCCCGCTCATGAACAACCCATGAGAATCCCGACGGAAGGGAACGTTCCGCCCATCCCCGCTCGTCAGTCCCAGCGAGATGAACAAGACGATCAGGCGCGCCTCCGTCTTCACGCTGCTGCTGGTGTTCGCTCTGCTGATCAGGGCGACCTGGGTGCAGTTCTACGAGGGCCAGGCGCTGGCAGACGACAAGGACAACCGGCGCAACGTGATCGAGACGTACGCGAAGCCGCTGGGGAACATCATCGTGGCCGGCGATTCGATCACCGGTTCCGCGCGGACGAAGGGCAGCGACCTCGAGTACAAGCGCACGTACACGAACGGCCCGCTGTATGCGGCGGTGACGGGCTACGCCTCGCAGGCGTACGCGCCCACGCAGTTGGAGGGTATTTACCAGAGCCTCCTCAACGGCACGGACAACCGTCTGAAGACCGTCATGGACACGGTCACCAACGAGCGGGCCGAGCCCGGCAACGTGGTGACGACGATCGAGCCCGATGTGCAGAAGGCGGCGTATGACGCGCTCGGTGACAAGAAGGGCGCGGCCGTCGCGATCGACCCGAGCACCGGCAAGATCCTGGCGGTCGTCTCGACCCCGTCGTACAACCCTTCGTCGCTCACCGACGCCAACACCGCCGGGTCGGCCTGGAAGCAGCTCAACGCGGACCCGGACAAGCCGCTGACCAACCGCGCGCTGCGCCAGCCGCTGCCGCCGGGCTCGACGTTCAAGCTGGTGGTGGCGGCGGCCGCGCTGGAGGACGGCCTGTACTCGTCGGTGGACGAGAAGACGGACAGCCCCAACCCGTACAAGCTGCCGCAGTCGACCGACGTGCTGGCGAACGAGAACGCCTCGGCCCCCTGCGCGAACGCCTCGATCCGCGTGGCCCTGGAGTACTCCTGCAACAACGTCTTCGCGAAGATGGCCGTCGACCTGGGCCAGGACAAGGTCCGGGCGATGGCGGAGAAGTTCGGCTTCAACGACGCGACGCAGGACGTGCCGGTGCGGGCGTACGAGAGCGTGTACCCGAAGGACATGGACCAGGCGCAGACGGCCCTGACAGGCATCGGCCAGTTCGATGTGACGGCGACACCGTTGCAGATGGCCATGGTGTCGGCCGCCATAGCCAACGGCGGCAAGCTGGTCTCGCCGCACATGGTGTCCGAGATCACCAATAGCGGTGACGACGTCCTGAAGAACTACGACGACGAGGCGAGCAGCAAGGAGATCGTCAGCTCCTCGACCGCCGAGCAGTTGCAGTCGGCGATGCAGACGGTCGTCGACGAGGGCACGGGCACGAACGCGCAGATCTCCGGCGTGACGGTGGGCGGCAAGACGGGCACCGCCCAGCACGGCGAGAACAACAGCCAGACGCCGTATGCCTGGTTCACGTCCTACGGCAAGGCCGACGGCAAGGAGGTCGCCGTGGCGGTGCTCGTGGAGCAGTCGGACGCGGCCCGCTCGGAGGTCAGCGGCAACGGGCTGGCGGCTCCGGTGGCCAAGGCGATGATGGAAGCGGCTCTGAAGAGCTGAAGAACCAGGCCCTTGGGGGCAGCCTCCGGCGAGGCTGCCCCCGGACCTCACTTCGCGCCGAGGATCTGCTCGATCGGGTCGATCGCGAAGTACACCAGGAACAGCGCGGCCGTCCCCCACAGCAGCCAGTGGATCTCCTTGGCCTTGCCGAGGACCGTCTTGATCAGGACGTAGGACAGGAAGCCGGCGCCGATGCCGTTGGTGATGGAGTACGTGAACGGCATCACGGCGATGGTCAGGAACGCCGGGATGGCGATCTCGTACTTGTCCCAGTCGATGTGCTTGACCTGGGTCATCATCAGGAAGCCGACGGCGACCAGGGCCGGGGCGGCTGCCTGGAGCGGGACGATGGTCAGCAGCGGGGTCATGAACAGGGCGAGGGCGAACATGCCGCCGGTGACCAGGTTCGAGAAGCCCGTGCGCGAGCCCTCGCCGACACCCGCCGCCGACTCGATGTAGGAGGTGGCGGAGGAGGACGAGGCCGCGCCGCCCGCGACCGCCGCGGCACCGTCGATGAGCAGCACCCGGCCGAGGTTGGGCACCTTGCCCTCCTCGTCCAGCAGTCCGGCCTCCGCGCTGATGCCGACGACGGTGCCCATGGTGTCGAAGAAGTCGGACAGGATCAGCGTGAAGATCAGCAGGACGACGGTGATGATGCCGACGCCGGACGCGTCGAAGGCGCCGAACAGGCTGAAGTGACCGATCAGTCCGAAGTCGGGGGTGTCGACGATCTTGTCGGGCCACTCGGGCGTGGTCAGGCCCCAGGCCTTGATGTCGGCGGCCGAGTTGATGATCATCGCGATGATCGTCATGGTCACGATGCTGATCAGGATGGCGCCCTTGACCTTGCGGGCGAGCAGTCCGATCGTCAGCAGCACGCCGAGGCAGAAGACGAGGATCGGCCACCCGGTGAGGTTGCCGGTGGCGCCGAGCTGGACCGGGACCGTGGTGTTCGCGATGTCGGGGATGCGGCTGACGAACCCGGCGTCGACGAAGCCGATGAAGGCGATGAACAGGCCGATACCGACGCTGATCGCCTGCTTGAGCGGTTGCGGAATGGCCCGCATGACGGCCTCGCGCAGACCGGTCACGACCAGCACGCAGATCAGCAGGCCCTCGATGACGATCAGGCCCATCGCGTCGTCCCAGCTCATCAGCGGGGCGATCTGGAAGGCGACGACCGCGTTCAGGCCGAGGCCGGCGGCGAGCGCGAGCGGCAGATTGCCGCCTATGCCCATGATGACCGTCATGACCGCGGCCACCAGGGCGGTGGCGGTGGTCAGTTGGACGGCATCCAGCTGGTGACCGAACTTGTCCTTCGCGCTGCCGAGGATGATGGGATTCAGGACAAGGATGTAGGCCATCGTGAAGAACGTGGCGAAGCCGCCGCGTATCTCACGACTGAAGGTGGACCCCCGCTCGGAGATCTTGAAGAACCGGTCGACGCTGTTCGCCCCTGGTGGCGGGGCACTCGACCGGTCGGCCACCTTCTGCGATTCGGACATGACTGCTGCTCCTTGGTGCCTGAATGATCGGTGTGCGGATGCTGGCTGGATTGTTCCTGCGATGAACTCGTTTCAGGTTTTCCCCGTGTTACGGAATCGGCTTCGGCCTCAGGCTGTATCCAAGGCCACATCACGGTCGGCCGACCATACGGCGTTCGAAGGACCGTACGAACCAGGCGCTCGATCGCTGCTACGCTTCCGGATCTCCGCCGGGACACCCCCGGATGATCACATGTCAGCCACATGACACACACAGGCGCCCTGAGGGTGCCCGAGCCGCCGTGAGGAGAGGTCGCCCGTGGGCACAGTCGTCGACGACGCCGCCTCCGTGGAGTTCCACGCCTTCTTCGAGCGCCACTACGCCGAACTGTCACGTCTCGCCCATCTGCTGACGGGTGAGGCGGACGCCGCCGACGATCTGGCGGCGGACGCGTTGCTGGCGCTGTGGCACCGCTGGGACCGGGTCCGCGCGGCCGACCATCCGGCGGCGTACGCGCGCGGGGTCGTGGCCAATCTGGCCCGCACCCGGATCCGCAGCGCGGTCCGCGAACGGCGGCGCGTCTCGCTGTTCTGGTCGCAGCGCGAGGAGAAGACCGAGAACCCGGACGTGGCGGGCGTGATCGACGTACAGGAGGCGCTGCGTAGACTTCCGTTCCGCAAACGCGCCTGCGTGGTGCTGCGGCACGCCTTCGACCTCTCCGAGAAGGACACCGCGCTCACCCTGGGCGTCTCGGTCGGTACGGTGAAGAGCCAGACCTCCAAGGGAATGGCCGAACTGCAGCGGCTGCTGGGTACAGAGGCGGCTGTTCCGCAGAAGGTGCACGCCGCGATGGCGCGCACCGGCGACGCCGGAAAGGACCGATGACGATGCGGCGGGACGTGCACGATGAGCTGCGCGCCCGGCTGCACGAGGCGGCCGGTGGGCACGAGCCGGACCGCGCGCGCATCCTGGCGCGGATCGAGCGCGGCATGACCGAACAGACCCGCCCCGACCACCGGGCGACCCGCCCGCCGGTGTTCGGCTGGGTGCGGGTCATCGCCGCCACCACCGCGGTCGCGGGCGTGCTCGGGGTCGGCGGCTACGCGGTCGCGTCCGCGGTGAAGGACGAGGCTCCCCCTCAGCAGGCGGTCGAGGTCTCCCCGACGCCCACACCCTCGCCGGACGCGACGAGCCGCGCGCCCCTCCCCCCGGTGGATCCGGCACCGAGCACTTCGCGGGAGCCGGGCGAGCCGAGCTCCCCACCCTCGAAAACGCCGGCCGTGCCCGCGCTGCCGTCCGGGGCGGGCACCGAGGACGGCCCGCTGTGGTCGGACGGTTCCGTGGACCCGCACAGCAACGACTTCTGGGCGCAGAGCGATGTGACCGTGAAGACGAGCGAGAAACTCACCGCGCTCACCGTCCAGTTGAGGATCAAGCAGACCGGCGGGGTCACCTCGGCGGGCTCCTGGCGGTCCGCACCCGAGGACGACTTCACGACGACGGTCGTCGAGCAGGACGGCTTCCTCGTCTACACCTGGGTGCTCAAGCCGGGCCGTTCGGTGTGGGCGGGCGAGTGGGTCTTCGCGGGCCAGTACGACCACGACCGCGGCGGCCGGGACGCGAAGGACGACCGCTACGCGATGACGGCCACCGCGGGCGGCGAACAGCACGCCGTGGCAGGCACCTTCGCGGCGAACGAAGACGACGAGGGCGACTCGTAAGAAATTCTTGAAGGGGCGGCAACCCTTTTCCTCACCCGTGGCGACCAGGAAGCGCAAACTTCCTCCCACGCAAGGAAATGGGCATGACTGCACCAGCCGAACAGCACGTCCGCCACCGTCGCCGGGTCACCAAACGGCGCGCGATGATCGCCGGTACCGCCGCGTTAGGTATCACGGGTGCGGCGATCGTGACCACGACGATGCTGTCCTCCGCCGGCGCCGCCTCGGCCTGGCCGACGCCCGCGGGCAACAAGTCCGTGTCCTCGACGATCAAGGTCTCGGGCACGTACGACGGCAAGCTCACGAAGTTCTCCGGCTCCGGCGACCTGGGCGGTGGCGACCAGGAAGAAGGCCAGGACCCGATCTTCCAGCTGGCCGACGGCGCCGTCCTCAAGAACGTGATCATCGGCACCCCGGCCGCGGACGGCGTCCACTGCACGGGCAGCTGCACGCTGCAGAACGTGTGGTGGCTGGACGTCGGCGAGGACGCGGCGAGCTTCAAGGGCAAGTCGTCCTCGGCCGTGTACTCGGTCACCGGCGGCGGCGCGAGGAACGCCGACGACAAGGTCCTCCAGTTCAACGGCGCGGGCAAGCTCGTCGTCAGCAAGTTCCAGGTGGAGAACGCCGGCAAGCTGGTCCGCAGCTGCGGCAACTGCTCCACGCAGTACAAGCGCACGATCAGCATCGACGACGTGGACGTCACCGCGCCGATGAACTCGATCGTCGGGATCAACACCAACTACGGGGACACCGCCACCCTGCGCAAGGTGCGCATCCACGGCGACAGCAAGAAGAAGATCAAGACGTGTGTCCGCTTCCAGGGCAACAACACCGGCAAGGAGCCCAAGGAACTGGGCACCGGCCCCGACGGAACGTCCTGCAAGTTCTCGGCATCCGACATCACGTACCAGTGAGTCGGCGTTAAACCAACGGAGCACGACAGGAACGCCCCGCCGGTAACAACCGGCCGGGGCGTTTCGCGCCCCAAAGGGGCGCGGGGCTGTGACATATGCGGCTCCGCCGCGTGGGCGCGACCAGCCACAACGAACCCGCAGCCGCCACCCGTCAGTTCATAGCAGTACCAATCGCGCTGGACCCCGTCACCAGGAACCTCGTCGAAGGCAACGACCCGTCCGCCTTTCGACCCCCATACGCCGTCGCCGCATCCACCGACTTGAAGGACGGAGTCGAAACCCCGCTGTCCCAGTTGTTCGCCGCAGAAACACCAGACGCCCCCAACTCGGACACCCCACCCTTATTACCCACAGCAAGATTCCGAGCCAACCGAGCCTTCCCCCCAGCAAAGTAAAACCCCACCCCGCCATTGGCATACGCGGTGTTCCGGTTCAACGCACTCGCCCCCGGGTTCGAGTTCTGAGTGAACCCGTTCCGCACATTGCCCCAAGCCGCGTTGCCCTTGACGAGATGCGCGACCGTAACTCCCCCGCCCCCCAGCTTGAACCCGTTGCCGTCGCCCTCAAAAGAAGAGTCCCCCCACCGGTTCACCCCGTTGCCGAAGGCCCAACCTCCCTCGACAGTGACCGGCGAGGAGAACTGCCACAGGTCGAGCCCGTCGTCCGAGTTGTTGTACAGCCGGGCGCCCGTGATCCGGTTCCCGGTGCCGGAGCCGAACTTCACGGCGATGCCGTCGGCGTTCTGCCCGTGCCCGGCCGCGTCGTAGTTGCCGTAACTGTCCAGGTTCTGCACGAGGTTGTCCCTCGTACCGTCGCCGCGCAGGGTGAAGCCGGAATCACCGTTGCCGGCCGTGACCAGGTTCTTGAAGACGCCGCCGGCCGATGAGGTGGCGACGAAGCCCTGGGCCGGGGAGTTCTGGAAGGTGAGGTTCTGGACGGTCCAGTGGTCGCCGTAGATCCCGGCGAGCCAGGAGCCGTCGGCCAGCTTGGAACCGTCGATCCGTACCTTCTCACCGCCGTACGCCTGGAGCGTGATCCGGGCCGAACCGGTGCCGTCGGCCGTGGACTTGAGGGTGGCCGTCGGATAGTAGGTGCCGCCGCGGACCTGGATGACGGTGCCGGCGGTGGCGTTCCTGACGGCCGACTCCAGCTGAGCGGTGGTGGACACGGTGACCGTGGTCGAGGGGACGGCCTGGGCTCCGTCCTCGGAGAGGCCGAGGTAGACGCCGCTTGCGCACGCGGCCATGGCCACCGCCGCGGCGATCGAGAGGGTCCGCGTCCTGCGGTGCCGTCCGGTGCCAAGACGCACAGGGCGTTCCTTTCCTGGGGGGCTTGAGGTGCTTGAGGGGCTTGGGTGACTACAGGGTGGAGGCGAAGCGGGCCGGAGGGGGCGCCCCGGCCCGCCTCTCACATCCGGTCGCCGCCCTGCCCGAAAAGGTTGCCGCCGGCCGCGAAAAGCGATCGAAACTTTCGCTCCGCCCGGCCCCGTCCGCACCGATTGACGCCCTGTCCCCCTCCTATGACACTCCCAAGGCGAACCGATCCAACAGAAAGCCCCACACTCCCACAGGATGTGTCATGCGACGCCCGAGACTCCGTACCTCCCGCACGCTCGTGGCCCCCCTCCTGGCCCTTGCGCTCTCCCTCCTCGCCATAGCCCCCAGCACCGCGCGCACCGGAGCACCACCCGTGAAGCAGCCCAAGTACGCCGGTTACCTCTTCGCGTACTTCACCGGCGAGGGCACCGCCGACGGCGAGCAGATCCGCTACGCCCTCAGCCGCGGCAACGACCCTTTGCACTGGCGGGAGTTGAATGCGGGCAAGCCGGTTCTCACGTCCACCATCGGTGAGAAGGGGCTGCGGGACCCGTTCGTGATCCGCTCCCCCAAGGGCGACAAGTTCTACCTGATCGCCACCGACCTGAGGATGTATCGGAACAGCAGCGGCAGCTGGGACGACGTCCAGCGGCACGGCAGCAAGTCCATCATGATCTGGGAGTCCACCGACCTGGTCCACTGGACCGACCAGCGCCTGGTGAAGGTCGCCCCCGACAACGCGGGCAACACCTGGGCGCCGGAGGCCTATTGGGACGACTCGCTCGGCAGGTACGTCGTCTTCTGGGCGTCCAAGCTGTACGCCGACGACGACCCCGGCCACACCGGATCGACGTACAACAAGATGCTCT
Source organism: Streptomyces sp. NPDC050619 (assembly GCF_040654815.1). Taxonomy (NCBI): domain Bacteria; kingdom Bacillati; phylum Actinomycetota; class Actinomycetes; order Kitasatosporales; family Streptomycetaceae; genus Streptomyces; species Streptomyces sp. NPDC050619. The sequence goes on from NZ_JBFAIR010000005.1 coordinate 140,935, forward strand.
ACGCGACCACGAGGGACTTCCGCACCTTCAGCGCGCCGAAGGTCTGGGACGACCCCGGTTACTCGGTCATCGACTCGACGGTCGTCAAGCACAAGGACACGTACTACCGCTACACCAAGGACGAGCGGGACCCGTCCTCCAGCTCGCCCTGCTCGAAGTTCATCACCGGCGAGAAGTCGACGAGCCTGACGGACACGTCGTACGACTTCGTCTCCGACTGCATCGGCAGCGGCTCGATCGATCGCGGCGAGGGGCCGACGGTGTTCAAGTCCAACACCGCCGAGAAGTGGTACCTGTTCATCGACGAGTACGGCGGCCGCGGCTACGTCCCCTTCGAGACCACCGACCTCGCCTCCGGCAAGTGGACGATGTCCACCGACTACCAGCTGCCCGCGAGCCCGCGGCACGGCACGGTGATGCCGGTCACCGGGGCCGAGTACGCCCGGCTGCTCGCCGCGTACGGGCGATGAGCCTCAGCTGACGAAGTACGTCGGGTTCGGCAGCTTGTACGTCTGGTCGGCGTAGCCGCCGTCGAGGTCCGAGTACTGGTCGCCGAAGTTGGCGATGACCTCGTACCCGAGGTCCTTCTCGATGTGCGCCCGGGTGCCGGACTTGTACTGCACGGTCGTGCAGGTCCAGGCGCCCGGCGTGGCGCAACCGCTCAGGTAGGACGGCGGGTTGGCTGTGTCCTTGAGGAACATGTGGTCGGCGTCGAGGTTCACATCGGCGCCGATCTTCTTCAGGTTCTCGACGGCGGCCGAGCGCTGCGCCTCGCTCAGGCCGGAGTTGTAGAAGACCTCGACGCCCTTCTTCTCGGCGTACTGGACGAGTTCGGGGCTGCCGAAGACGGCCGGGCGGTCGGCCTTGTTGACGTAGGCCGCCCACGTGGCGGAGTTGTAGCCGTAGTTGTTGCGCTTCTCGTAGTCGAGGCTGAGCAGCAGGGTGTCGTCGATGTCGAAGACGACCGCGGGCTTCTCCCCCTTGTGCAGCGCCTTGCGGGCCGCCTGGTCGATGTACTTCCGCGCGGCGGAGTCGATGCGCGCGAGGTCCTTGGCGTACGGGCTGTCCACGGACGCCTGGTAGACGCCGTTCGCGTCGAGCGTGGTGCCGTAGTAGGCGTCGATGTCCTTGGCCAGGAGCCCGATGTTGTAGGGCTCGTGCGTGGAGTTCGCCGTGGACTGGCCGGCGGTGGCCGCACCGGCGCCGTACAGGGCACCGCCGGCGAGCGCACAGGCAGCGGTGGCGGCTGCGATGCGTAGTGATTTATGCATGACACAGTGTTCTACGCGCGTCACCCTGGCGGGCGCGAGAGCCGTTGCCTGATCGAGACCTCCCTCGCGGCAAAAAATGGGTCAAGCGCCCGGCTGGGTCACAGGACGCGGTCCAGCCAGGCGAACACCTCGTCCTGCATGCGGGCGACGAAGGCATGGCCGAGGTCGGGCCAGGTCTTCAGGTGCAACCGCTCCTCGGCGTGGCACGAGCGCCAGACGGCGCGCAGCTTGTCGTGGGCCACCCGTACGCCGTCGGCGGGGAAGAGGGTGTCCAGGGCGCCGTCGAAGAAGAGCATCGGTCTGGGGGCGGCGATGCTCGCCACGTCCGGGATGTCGAGGTGCCGGGCGAGCCCGGGGTGGAGCATGTAGTACGCCGACTGCCCGCGCAGCGTGTTGTTGCCGGGCACCATCATTTCCTTCAGCCCGGTCATCCAGCACACGCTCGCCGCGGCGGCGATGTCGTCGCTGAGCGCGGCCGTCTGCCAGGCGCGGTAGCCGCCCATGGAGAAGCCGACGGCCGCGACCCGGCGTGCGTCGACGCGGTCGAGGCCGGCCAGGAATCCGGCGGCGCGGGCGTCCTCGCGGGCCATGAGTCCGGCGAGCGAGGAGCCGAGGTTGTAGAAGTTGGCGGCCAGGGCCTGTTGCTGGTCGTAGGTGAGGGGGCCACGGTCGCCCCAGCCCAGCGCGTCCAGGCAGAGGACCACATAGCCGCGCCGGGCCAGCTCGTCGCCCACGAACCGCCCGCTGAAGTGCGCCTGAGCCCAGGCCTGCGCGGAGGCGAGCCGGGTCTCGTCGTACCAGGGTTGGACGAGTTTCTCCTTCCCGATGTCGAACATGGACCCGTGGTCGTGGAGGAGGAGTACGGCGGGGAAGGGTCCGGTGCCGTGCGGGGTGAGCAGGGTGCCGCGGACGCGTTCGTGGCGGGTGAGGGAGACGGTCACCAACTCCCTTGTGTATCCCTCGCCTTGGGAGCGCAGGGTGAACTCGGGGGCGTACGGCGTCCCGTTCTGCCGGTCGACGAGGAGGTGCTCCTCGACCTTGGAACGGGCGGCGCGGCGCCAGGACGTGAAGTCGCGGACCGGTGAAGTGCCCCAGGCGAGCGGGAAGTCCAGCTCGCCTTTGAGGGCGCCCAACGGCTCACGCATACGGCCTCCCGGCACCCGCGTGACGCAGGACGTGGTGCTCGACCGCCGAACGGGAGGTGAGGGCCCGGTAGTCGTAGACGCCGGCGGGATCCCAGCCGACCGCATCCGTCAGGCCGAGCCCGTTCGCCACCGCGTCGAGGCGGGCGGGGCGGCCGTTGAACCAGGAGCCGGTGTCCCGGAAGTGCTCGCCCCCGTAGTCGGCGACCGCCAGGGACGGGTTGCCGCGCGGGTACGTGAAGACGTTCCGCTCGGAGAAGATCGCGGACTCCAGGCCGACGCCGAGCGCGTACAGGGTGCCGTCCGCGCGGCCCCGGTAGACGTTGTTGACGACGTGCACCTGCCCGAAGCGGACGCGGGGGCCGCGCTGCACGATGTCGGTGAAGAGGTTGCGGGCGAAGGTGACCTTGAGGTGGCCGCGGTCACGGTCGCCGCGCCCGTCGCCCGATCCGATGAGGATCGCCTTGTCGTGGTCGGTGAACCGGCTGTCGGAGACCGTGACGAAGTCGGAGCCGTCCTCGATGTCGAGCAGCCCGTCGTGCCGCTGGACGCGTTCGCCGTGGAAGCCGAGGGGTGCCGCGCGGTCCGGGAAGCGGCCGTCGGTGAAGGTGCAGTGGTCGACCCAGATGTTCTTGCCGGTGATCACGGTCATCGCGTCGAAGCGGGCGTTCCAGCTGCCCTGGGTGCCGTCCCCCGGGGACCAGGTGGTGAAGTGGTCGACGGGAGCTTCGAGGTGGAGGTTCCGGACGATGATGTTCGTGCCGGTGTTGACGGTCAGGAACACCCCGAGCAGGCGGGCCTTGTCACCGACGCCCACGAGCGTGGTGTTGCTCGGCACGGTCAGCTGGATCTGCGCCTTCTCCCTGTTCGACCCCGACTGGCGGAGCTGGCGCTGCTGCTTGCAGTAGCCGTAGCGAGTGTCGGACCAGACGCCGCCGTCCTCGCCGAAGCAGGACATGTACTTGGCGAGGTCGTATCCGGGCGCGTAGTCCTGCTCGCCGAGCAGCGAACCATCATCCGTCTCATGGCCGTTGACGTCGCCGACGACCCGGATCACCTTGGGCGCGGTGGGGTCGCCCTGGTTGGCGAGGGCCTCCTTGAGCTGGGCGCGTGTGTGCACGGTCCAGGCCGTGCCGCCCGCGCCGCCGGTGGTGCCGGTGCCGGTCGAGGCCCAGCCGACGGGGGCGCGCTCGGCGGCGGAGGCCTGAGCCGGCCAGAGCAGGCTCAGGCACGCGGAGATCAGCACAACGGCGGCCCTACGCATGGGGCCGCCAGTCCCCGAGGTACGCCGCCTTGGTGTGCGACCCGGCTTCGGCGCGCGTCAGTCGAGGCCGGTTCTCCGGCACCGAGACGACCGCACCCGGCCCCGTGTTGCGGTACTCCCTGAACCGCATGGTCTGCCAGGGGTACGCCTCCCGCATGTTGATGTACGGCGCCACCGCGTCGATCCCGGGCCCGATCCTGGTGTCCCGGACGACCAGGGACGGCCAGGCGGTCGTCTCGTACGTCGGCACCCAGGGCCGGGCCAGTTTGTACGCGCCGTCCTCGGCGGCGGAGCTGATCCGGGAGCGGACCGCCAGGATGCCGCGGGGGTTGGCGCGGGCCGTGGACGGGGCGAAGACCATGCCCTTGGGGGTGAAGGTGACGTCCCGGCGCAGCGTGCGGAAGTGGCAGTCCTCGAAGACCGCGGTCGCCCGGCCGAAGACGAAGTCGACGTCACCCTCGATGTAACAGCGGTGGAAGTACTGCCGGTCGAAGGCGTCGAGCGCGGTCGTCTCGACGAAGAGGGTGTCCTGGTGGGCCAGGAGGCGGACGTTCTCGAAGTGGGTGCGGTCGCCGTACGTGTACGCCGCCACCGCCTGCGTTCCGGTGATCTCGGGGTGGTCGGCGCGCAGCCAGTCGTTGGCGAGGGTGAGGTCGCGGACGGTCAGACCGGGTGCCGCCGAGGTGAAGGTGGCGGAGCCCGCCGTGCCGTACGTGCCCGAACCGTCGGGCTTCTGGGTGCCGTTGGCGTTGTCGTAGACGATGACGACGTCACGCGGGTCGCGGGTGGCCCCGCGCAGGGTCAACTCACCTTTGTCGGCAGGCACTTTGACGACCTCGCGGTATGTGCCCGGGTGCACGACGATCGTCCAGCCGGGGCCGGTCACCGCGTCCACGGCCGCCTGGACCAGGTCGCCGGGGCGGACGTGCAGGACGCGGCGGCGGCCGTCGGCCAAGGCGGGCGAGGCTCCGGTGGCCACGAGTCCTCCGGCGATTCCCGTCAGGAGGGTGCGCCTGCGCATCTCAGCGCACCCCCTGCCACGGTGTCCAGTCGCCGAGATAGGCCGCACGGGTCGCCGACTTCGCCTGTTCGTCGGTGAGTTGGGGGCGGTTGGCCGGGACGGTGATCCGGGCGCCGTCGCCCGTGTTGCGGTACTCGGCGAACCGCTGGTTCTGCCACGGGAAGGCGTCCGACATGTTGGTGTAGGGCGCGACCGCGTCGATGCCGGGGCCCATCCAGGTGTCCCGGACGGTGAGCATCGGGCGGGCGGTGGTGTCGGAGCTGGGGACCCAGGGGCGGGCCAGCTTGTAGTGGCTGTCGGGGGCCTCGCTCGTGATACGGCCGCGCGCCACCAGGTAGCCGAGCGGGTTGGCGCCCGCCGTGGAGGGCGCGAAGACGAAGCCGTAGGGGGCGGCTGCCAGGTCGGTGCGGTTCACGGTGCGGAAGTGGCAGTTCTCGTAGACCGCCCTCGCCCGGCCGAAGACGAAGTCCACGTCGCCCTCGACATAGCAGTGCGCGTAGTACTGGCGCGCGAAGACGGTCAGGGCCATCGAGTCGGCGTACAGGGTGTCCTGGTGGCCGAGGAAGCGGCAGTGGTGGAAGGCGGACCGGTCGCCCTGCACCTTGATGGCGACCGCCTGGGTGCCGGTGATCTCGGGGTGGTCGGCGCGCAGCCAGTCGTTGGCGAAGGTGATCCAGCGGGCGGTGAAGCCGTCGGCCTGCACGGTCGTGGTGGCGGAGCCGGTGGTGCCGTAGGTGCCGCCGCCGGGCTTGGGCGTGCCGGCCGCGTTGTCGTAGACGACCACGACGTCACGGGGGTCCTCCGAGGCGCCGATCCAGGTCGCCTGTGTGCGGGTGGCGTCGACGGCGACCGTCTCCCGGTAGGTGCCCGGCGCGAGGACCAGGGTCCAGCCGCTGCCGGTGGTGGCGGCGACGGCGGCCCGGACGGAGGTGAAGTCGCCGCTGCCGTGCGGGTCGACGTACAGGGTCTTCGGGGTGAGACGGGCGGCCGGGGAACCGTGGCGGCCGAACGGGCGCTTGCCACCTGCGGCCCGGGCGGGGACCGACGCGAGGGCGAGGGCGGCGCCCGCTGTGACGCTCGCCGTGAGGAACCCCCGGCGGGACAGCGGAAGTTGAGGATGCGAGGGCATACGGGTGGGCTCCTTCGCGGTACGGCTCGGGTGGGCCGGGGCAGCGCGCCCCGGCCCCTCTCACGGTGCGGGTGTCAGCGCAGGCGGCCCACGCCCGCGCCGCGGTCGACGATGCCCGGGACGGCCTGGGGCGAGTCGACCTTGGTGCGCAGGGCCGGCGTCCAGCCGGCGCCGGACTGGAGGGTCTCGGCGGGGATCTCCGCGTTGTGGACGGCGATCAGGTCGGTGAGCTTGCCGTTGACGTAGTTCTTGTCGGCGGTGAGCGGCGCCTCGTTCCACTTCTTCAGCGTCTTGGCCGCGCTGACGCCGGCCGGCAGCGAGAACGCGTTGTGCGTGGCGTACAGCTGCGAGGAGGCGCCGATGCCGAAGGTGTAGCCGAACTTCTGGTCGCCGGTCACCTTGAAGTGGTTGTTGTACGAGTCGACCTGCCCGAACCGCACGCGCGGCGCCCGCTCGACGATGCCCTCGAAGCGGTTGTGGTGGAGCGTGACCTTGAGCTTGCCGGCGTCGGTCGCCCCGGCGCTGTCGCTGTTGCCGATCAGCATGGTCTTGTCGTGGTCCTCGAAGGAGTTCCACGACGCGGTCACGTAGTTGGAGCCGCGCACGACGTCGAGCAGGCCGTCGTGCTGCTGGAAGGTCTTGCCGAAGTAGGCCGGCAGGGCGCTGTCGGGGTAGCGGCCGTCGGTGAGCGTGTTGTGGTCGACCCACACATGGGTGGAGCCGTAGACGACGACGCCGTCGTACTCGGAGTTCCAGGCGCCGGTCTTGTTGTCGTCGGTCGGGTCCCACTGCGGGAAGCAGTCGATCGGGGCCTCGATGGTGAGGTTGCGCAGGATGACGTTGTCCACGGCCTTGATCTGGAGGCTGCCGCCGAGGATCCCGGAGTTCTTGCCGACGCCGACGATGGTGGTGTTGGCGGGGACGATCGCCTTGATCGCCGAGTCCTGGCTGGCGGCGGACGCGGCCCGCAGGTCCTCCTGCTCGCCGCTGACCGGGGTGTCGTGCCCCCAGACAGCCGGGTCGTAGTCGGCGAGGTACTGCTGGAAGTCGTATCCCTCGGCCGCGAAGGCCTCGCAGCCCTCGGACACGGCGTCGATCATGCCCTTGACCTTGATGATCCTGGGCGCCGTGCCGCCTGCCTCGAGCGCGGCCCGGAACTCCGCCCAGGTGGTGACCGTGTAGACGTGCTCGGCGTCGGCGGCCGAACCGCCGGTCGTGCCCGCGCCCTCGGAGGCCCAGCCGTCCTTCGCGGCGAGGACCTCACGCCCGAGGTCGCGGGAGTGCGCCTGGGCGCTGGTGCCGATGACACCGACGACGAGCGCGGTGCAGCCGACTAACGCGGCGGCCTTCACTGTCGCCCGCTTTGTGGCATGCCCATGCCATGTCTGTGCGTTCATGGTGCGGCTCTCTTTTCTGCGGGTCGGGATGGTTACGCGGCGGCCTGCGGCCAGGTGATCCAGGACGTGGGGATCTCGTCGTCGAGCCGACGTACGTCCCGCGGGGTCAGCACCCGTTCACGCAGCAGTTCCTGGGCCGCGAGCCGCGCCACGGCGATCGCGCCCGGCGGGTTGAAGTGCGTGTTGTCCTGCTCCGTCGCGGTCCAGTTGAAGTACGTCTTCGTCCCCTCGACCCCGAGCTCCTGCCACAGCGCGAGCGACAGGGCCTGGAGGTCGAGCAGCGCCACGCGCTCCTCCTGGGCGAGCGCACGCATCGCCGCCGGATAGTCGCCGTGGCTCGGCACGGCGTTGCCGCTCGCGTCGAACCTCCTGCGCTCCACGGGCGTGGCGAGCACCGGCCGGGCACCACGGGCCCGGGCACCGTCGACGTACTGGCGCAGATAGTCCTGGTACGTCGTCCACGGCTCGGTGTAACGAGTCGGGTCTTCCGCCTTCTCGTCGTTGTGCGCGAACTGAATGAGCAGGAAGTCGCCCGGCTGGATCGCGGCGAGGACGACGTCGAGGCGCCCCTCGTCGACAAAGCTCTTGGAACTACGCCCGTTCACAGCGTGGTTGGCGACCGGCCGGCCCTTCTGGAGAAAGAAGGGGAGCGCCATGCCCCACCCGGTCTCGGGGGCGGCGGCGGCGTACTTCTGGGCGGCGGTGGAATCACCGGCGATATACAGAGTGCGAGACCTTCCCGACGAGGCGAAGGCGGGCGCCGTCGAACCGACGGCGAGAGGAACGGCGGCGAAAGCCGCGGTGGTTACCTGTCTGCGGGTGAGCGACACGACGATGTGCCTTTCTGGACAGTCTTACGAAATACGGTGCCTTTCAAGTGGGGGGAACACCCCGCGCCCCAAAGGGGCGCGGGGCAGTGCCCGATATGCGGCTCCGCCGCGTGGGCGCGACCAGCCACAACAAACCCGCAGCCGGCCAAAAACCAGACACGACCGAGCTCTCAGCCGTTCTGTTCGCTCCACTCAGCCTGAGCGGTGTTCAACTGCTCGGCCAACGTGTCCAGAAATTCCTTCGCACTCATCTTCCCGAGCAGCACCTTCTGGAAGTTCGGCTCATTGTCCGACTTCGAGATCGTGCCCCAGTCCGGCAGGTAGTACGGCAGCTGCACAATGGTCGTAGAGCCATCGCTCAGCGCGGCCGCGGCCAACTTCGTCGGCTCCGCCTCGGACACCCACGGGTCCTTCGCCGCATCGGTGTTCGCCGGAACCTGCCCCGCCGACTCGTTGAACTTCGAGTTCTCCGCGTGCGAGGTGGCGAACTCGATGAACTTCCAGGCGGCTTCCTTGTTCTTCGAGCTCTGGAACAACCCGAGCCCGTCAACGGGGTTGGAGACCTGGACCCGCTTGCCGGAGGGACCGACCGGCTGCGGAATTCCCCGGAACTTGTCCGCCCCGAACGCCTTCACGTGGTCCTGGTACGACCCCAGGTTGTGGTTCAGCATTCCGATCGTGCCGGAGTCCCACTGGGCGACCATCTTGGTGAAGTCGTTGTTCAGGTCGGCGGCCGGAGTGACCTTCTTGAAGAGGGCCGCGTACTTCTCCAGGGCTTCGACGTTCTTCGGGTCGTTGACCGTGGTCTTCTCGCCGCTCGCGTCCCAGAACGACGTGATGCCGGACTGCCCGTACATCGCGTCCAGCGCCTGGGCGATGGAACCGGCGCCACCGCGGATGGTGTAGCCGAACTCGTTCTTGCCCGCGTTGGTGAGCTTGTCCGCGGCCTTGTAGAAGTTGTCCCAGGTCGTCGGCTCCGCCAGGCCCGCCTTCTCGAACAGGTCGGTGCGGTAGTAGAGGACGCCGTTGTTGGCGGAGGTCGGGATCGAGTACAGCGTGTCGTCCGCGCCGCCGGCCGCCTTCAGCGACTTGACCATGTCCTCGTTGAGCTTGCCGTTGAGGGAGGACTTGGCCAGACGGTCGTCCAGCGGCTCCAGCGCGTTCTGCGCGGCGATCGCCGCGATCATCGCCGCGCCGACACCGCCGACGTCCGGCAGACCGCCGCCCTGGATGGCGGTGTCGACCTTGGACTGGTACTCGGTGGAGGCGATCCCGACGTACTCGACGTCGATGGACGGGTTCGCCTTCTCGAAGTCGGCGATGACCTCCTTCCAGATGTCGGTGCGGACACCGCCGTTGTTGTCCCAGAAGACGATCTTGCCCTTGCCGCTTCCCTCGTCGCCCTTGTCGCCCCCCGAGCCGCTGCCGTCGTCGCCGCAGGCGGTGGCGGTCAGGGCGAGCACGGAACCCAGGGCGACGGCTATGGCAGCGCGCCTGCTTCTGCGGATGCTGATCTTCATTGGTCGGCTCTCTTTTCTGGATCCAGCGGAGATATGAAGTTGTGGGGGGTTTCAGTGGCGGGCATGGGGCGCCCAGCCGTCCGTGCCCTTGAGGTAGTTCGCGACGGTGTGTTCCCGGGCCTGGTCAGCGCTCATCTGCGGCCGGTCCGCCGTCACGGCCGCCCCCGGCCCGTAAGTCCGGTACTCGGCGAACCGCGCGTCCTTCCACGAGAAGCCGCCCATGTCGGTCCACGGGGAGGACTTGATCGCGGCGGGCAGCTCGGTGTTCTTGAACAGCACCTGGGCGACGGCGTTCGGCTCCCCGCCCGGGTGCCACGGCCGCCCCAGGTGGAAGGACCCCGCGGGCGCGTCGCTCACCACCTTCGACCCGGTGATCAGGAACCCGTACGGGTTGCCCGTCCAGGTCGAAGCGGCCGTGATGTAGCCGTTGTTGGTGCTGGAGCCCCGGCTCAGGGCGCGGATGACGGACCGCTCGATCACGGTCGTCGCCCGCCCGTAGACGAAGTCGACATCGCCCTCGATGTACGAGTCGCGGATATAGACCCGGCTGATCACGTCCAGCTTGGGGCTGTCGGTCATCAGGGTGTCCTGGTTGCCCAGGAAGGCGGTGTTCTCGAAGACGATCCGGTCGCCGGTCGTCTTCATGGCGAGGGCCTGCTCGCCGCTGAGTTCGACCGCGGCCTCGTCGAAGTCGTTGCTGAAGGTGAGGTTGCGGGCCGTGACGTCGTTCGCCGCGATCCGTACGGTCGCGCTCCCGGTGGAGCCGCCGTACGCGGCGGGCGTGTCGTAGACGATGACGGTGTCGGAGCGATCGTGTCCAGTCCCCTGCAGCACGATGTTCGGCTTGGTCGCGGGGATGAGGACCTTCGCCCGGTACGTGCCCGGCGCGACGGCGATCGTCACCGGGACGGTGTTGCCTTCGGGCACGGCGTCCACGGCGGCCTGGACGGTGGGGTAGTCGGCCGGGACGTTCAGCGTCACCGCTTCGCCGATCCGCTTCTGCGGTCCGGAGAACTTGGTCACCAACGCGGGCACGGCCGCCGCCGGGTCCAGCCGGTAGTCGTAGAAGTCACGCGGATCGAAGGCCGTACCCCACTCGTCGTGCCGGCCCGTCGTGTTCTTCAGGATCGACCCGCGCTGTACCAACTCCGCGGTGGCGTCGGCCTGGTAGGGGTGCTGGACGTCACGGTAGTAGCTGTTCTCGATGACCATCCTGGTCCGGCCGCGCGACCAGTTGCCGTACGTCCACACGGGGTCGCCAGGATCCACCTGGGCCGTCAGGTAGTTGTTGTACAGGTGCGCGTAGGCGGCGTTGTCCACGGACGGGTTGCGCTGCTTGGTGCCGGAGAACAGGTTGTGGTCGATCGTGATCTGTGTCTTGACGTTGGTCGTCCAACCCAGTCCGAAGGTCTTGTTGTTGTTCTCGAAGCGGTTGTAGGAGACGGTCACGTACTCGCTGTCCTTGCGGACGTCCAGCTGCCCGTCGCAGATGTTCGAGAAGCGGTTGTGGTCGACCCACACGTGGTGGACGGTGTCCATCTGGATGCCGTCGAAGTCGGTGTCCTTGCAGTCCCAGTTGCCCTCGACCGCCGAGTCACGGATCGTCAGATTGCGGATGATCACGTTGCTCGTACCGGGGTTGAGATGCAGCTCCCCGTGGACGATCTCGCCTCTGTCGCCGACACCGATGACGGTCTTGTCCGAGGCCACGACGATATCCGCGCCGAACGGCTCGACGGCGATCGAGCCCGCCACCCGTATGACGTACGGCTCCTCGGCCGCCGCGTACTTCGCCAGTGAGGCCTGGTCGGTGACGGTGACGACCTTGCCGCCCGCGCCGCCGGTGGTGCCGCCGGCGAGGGAGGCGAAACCGTGCGGCTGGTCGCTCCAGCGGTCCGCGGTGGCCGAGGCGGGGCCGGGGACGGCGGCCTTCGCCTCCCCGATCGCCCCGAGGCCCAGCGCGGCCACGAGGCCGACCACGGCGGCCACGATCTTGCCGTGCCCAGGTCTCGGCAAGCGCTTGCTATGGAGGTGCGTCATTGCGGCTCCCAACAGGCGTACAACTGGCGTAGGGGTGCGGTGGGTTACAGGTCGGTGATCCGGAACTGCGTGAACGTCGCCGCGCCGGCGTGCCCCGGGCCGACGGGCGCGAGGGCGAACAAGCCGAGCAGGGCACCGACCCAGCGCCAGGGGGTGGCGGCGAACACCTGGCCGGAGGGGCGCAGGCCGTCTCCGACGTCGTAGAAGAAGCGGCAGCGGGCCCCCGCGCCGATCTCGATCCGCAGGCGTGCGCGTCCCTCGGGCGCGAGCCGCGGGTGGTCGGCGTCCCGTTCCTTCTCCGCGACCTGCTCCGCGAACCGGTGCACGAGGTGGACCGGGCCGTCGGCCCCCCGCTGGAGTCCGATCCAGCTGAAGGCGTCCCCGAGGACCGCGAGTCCGGCCCGCGCCCCCGGATCCTCGCCGTGCAGCTTCAGCTCCACCTCGACGGCGCACGGGGTGCCGGGCAGCCGCTGGGTGAGCACGCTGGGCAGTTTGCGCAGGTCGTGCACGTCGGCCGAGCGGACGCAGGCCAGCCTGAGGCCGTCCCCGGAGTGCTGGGTGGCCCAGCCGTCCTGCGGGTTGGCGGTCCACTCCCACTGACGGCCGAAGCGTCCGCCGGGGAAGTCGTCGTCGGTGGCGGGCACGGCGGCCGGCTGCGGCGGCAGGTCCGGTCGCCGGTGTACGGCGACGGGGGCGCCGTCCTCGCCCAGCACCGGCCAGCCGTCCGCGCCCCAGCGCATCGGCTGGAGGTGGACGACCCGGCCGTAAGGGCCGCGCTGCTGGAAGTGCAGGAACCAGTCCTCGCCGGACGGGGTGCGCACCCAGCCGCCCTGGTGGGGGCCGTTGACGTCGGTGTCCTTCTGTTCCAGGACGACCTTCTCCTCGTACGGCCCGAAGAAGTGGCGTGAGCGGAAGGCGCCCTGCCAGCCGGTCTCCACGCTCCCGGCGGGGGCGAGGATCCAGAACCAGCCGTCGTGCCGGTAGAGCTTGGGGCCTTCGAGGGTGAACCAACCGGGGATGCGGTCGCCGTCGACGATCACCTTGCCCTCATCGAGGAGGGAGGTGCCGTCGGGGTGCATACGGTGGCCGGTCAGGCGGTTCTTGATGCCCGACCGGGACTTGGCCCAGGCGTGCACGAGGTAGGCCTCGCCGGTCTCCTCGTCCCACAGGGGGCAGGGGTCGATGAGCCCCTTGCCCTCCTTGAGGAGATGCGGGCGGGTCCAGGGGCCGCGTATCCCGGGGGCGTTGACCTGGAAGATGCCCTGGTCGGGGTCGCCCCAGAAGATCCAGAAGCGCTCGTCGTGGTACCGCAACGCCGGTGCCCAGACCCCGCAGTCGTGGCGCGGGGACCTGAACTCGCTCGCCGGTTCCAGGCGTTCGACGGCGTGGCCGACCAGGGTCCAGTTGACCAGGTCGCGGGAGTGCAGCAGCGGCAGTCCGGGGGCGCGGCCGAAGCTGGACGCGGTGAGGTAGAAGTCGTCGCCGACGCGGACGACGTCCGGGTCGGACCAGTCGGCGTTCAGGACGGGATTCGTATACGTCTCGGCGCTCACAGGCTCACCGCCTTGCGGACGAGGGCCGCGGCCCCGTCCCGGTCGAGGCGCCCGTCGGCGACCACGGTGATGATCCGCCGTACGACGGTGTCGCCGGGCTCGATCGGCAGCCGCTCCTCGCACGCCAGCGACGAGCCGACGCCCGGGTACTCGGCGGTGCGCACGAACCACGGGTCCCGGCGGGTCTGTTCGGTGGCCCCGGCGAAGACCAGGGTCCAGCCGGCGCCGGCCAGGGCGAGCCAGTCGGCGCGGGTGCCGTGGATCCGGTCCTCGCCCTCGGTGGTGGCGGTGAACACGTCCGGGGCCTCGGATTCCTTGCGGGCCCGCCAGAAGAAGCCGCCGTAGGCCGCTCCCGGCCGCCCGTTGGTGGCGGGGCTGCCGATCGACAGCGGGCGCGGGGTGACATTGGTGAGGGAGAAGGTGAAGTCCAACGCCCAGGCCGTGTCGGTGAGTTCGGTGGCCGCGACGGTACGGCGCTCGCGCAGCAGCTCGGCCGCGGCGGCCACCCAGCGCAGCTCCTCCACGAAGCCGTCGGGATCGCGCAGCTGGAACGTGGCGTGGCGCTGGGCGCCGTGGTTGTCCAGCTCGGTCGGGCCCTGGTCGCGGACGTAGGTGCGTCCGCCCCAGAAGTTGGCCCCCTCGACGTCGGGAACGGCGACACCGACGCCGAGGTGGTGGATGTGGTCGGCGGGGCTGAGTTCGGTGACCGCCGTGCCGGCCAGGGTGGTGACGGGGTGCAGATACGGGCGTGGGGAGAGCCGTTCCGGCAGCTCGGGCCGGGTGACGTACCGGCCGACCGGGCGGCCCGCGACGCGCAGCACCGGCGTGTCGTTGGCGGTCGTCATCAGGTGCTCACCTCTTTGCGTGGGGCGTTGGGGAGCGCCCAGGGGGCGCCCAGCTCTGAGTAGAGGGCGAGGGAGTCGGCGGCGGCCGCGACGAGTCCGTCGATGCCGGGGACGACCCGGCGCCCCTCGTCGGGCAGCAGGTGCCAGGCCCCGTCCGGCAGCGCGAGCGGTTCGGGGGCCGTCCGGATCGCTTCGACGACCTTCATGAAGGCGCCCGTGGCGTCCGGGGTGACCAGCAGGCCGGTGCCGTCGGCGAGGTGCTCGACGAGGTTTTCCAGCAGGTCGGTGCGGCCGTACTCGTACTCCTCGGGCCCGTGGTCGGCCCGCTGGAGCAGGACGCGGTCCTGCTTGTACCAGAAGGTGATCCGGCCGTGGTCGCCGTGCACCACGACGTAGGGCTCGTCCGGGTCCTCGGCGCACAGCGTCGCGGCGACGACGACCGGGAGGCCGCCGGCGGTCGTGACGCGGACGCACGAGCTGTCGTCGGACTCGATGTCGTTGGCGCGCAACAGCTCGGTCTCGATCTCGGTGACGTCCTCGGCGTGCCGGGCGCCGGCCAGCGCGAGGGCGGTGGCGACGGCGTGCGCGAGCGGGTTGGTCAGCACCCCGTCGATCACGTCGACGCCGTTCATCCGCCGCTTGCCCGCCCAGGGCGCCCGCCGGTAGTACGCCTCCGGCCGGGCCCAGGCGCCGGCCCCGCCGACGCCCTCCAGCTCGCCGATCGCGCCCTCGGCGATCAGTTCCCGGATCGCGGGCACCGCGTGCGAGCCCAGCGACTGGAAGCCGATCTGGCAGGCGACACCGGCCGCGGCGACCCCGTCGGCCATCCGGCGGAACTCGGCGTACGAGGGGGCGGGCGGCTTCTCCAGGAGGAGGTGCACACCCTTGTCCGCGGCCGTCAGCGCGAGGTCCGTGTGCGTCGGGATCGGGGTGCAGATCACGGCGATCCGGGCGCCGGTGGCCTCCAGCAGCTCGCCGAAGTCGGCGGACTGCTCGGGCGTGCCCAGGCCCTCGGGGATCTCGTCCGCGGTCAGCGGGGTCAGCTCGCAGATCCCCGCCAGCCGGACGATCCCCTTGTCCTGGAGCCGGCGGATGTTGTCGAGGTGCCAGCGGCCGTGGCCACGTGCCCCGGCCAGGACTACGGGTACGTTCATCTCGGTCACGGAATCCTCCCTGCGCCCGCGCCGCGTGCCACCTCACGGTCGGCCGTGGCGGCGCTGTCGATCTTTGTGTGCAGGGTAGGTGTCCAGCCGACGTCGGCCGTGAGGTCACGCTCACTGGCCGAGTTGTAGGCGTTGTAGATGGTGAGAAGATCCACCGGATAGCCGTTGAAGACGTTGCCGCTCGTGTGCAGGGCGGTGCCGTTCCAGCTCTTGACCAGGTCGGCGGCCTCGACGTGACCGGGGGTGGTGAAGGCGTTGTTCTGGGCGTGGATCGCCGATTCGGTGGAGACACCGACGGAGTAGCGGTAGTCGTGGGCGTCTTCCGGGACGACGTACCGGTTGTTGTAGAGATGCACCTGGCCGAAGCGGACGCGCGGGGCGCGCTGGACGACCGACTCGAACTCGTTGTGGTGCAGGGTCACCCGGAGCTTGCCGCGGTCGCCGACGGCCGTGTCGCCGTTGCCGATCAGCATCGCCTTGTCGTGGTCGGCGAACCGGCTCCAGGAGACGGTGACCAGGTCGGAGCCGCCTGTGATGTCCAGCAGACCGTCGTGGCGCAGGTAGTTGCGGCCGAAGTAGGTGGGTTCCTTCTCGTCCGGGTGGCCCTTGTCGGAGGCCGTGACGTGGTCGACCCAGACGTGGGTGGCGCCGCGCAGCCAGAGGGTGTCGTACGCCGTCTTCCAGTCGCCGAGGCCGCCGGTGTTGGGCTGCCAGACGGGGAAGCAGTCGTAGGCGTCACGGAGTTCGAGGTTGCGGATGATCACGTTGTCCGCGTCGCTGACCTGGAGGCTGCCGCCCTTGAGGACGGCCTTGGAGCCGAGGCCGACGATCGTGGTGTTGGAGCCGACCGGGAGGACGACCCGCTCGGCCTGCTTGGCCGCCGACGCCTGGCGGGCCTCCTCCTGCGGGCCGCTGGGCTTGGCCGCGCCCCAGGTGCGGGGATCGTAGGCGGCCAGGTACTTCTTGGTGCTGTAGCCGCCGGTGGTGTAGTCGGCGCAGTCGAGGCGGTCGCCGTCGTCGTCGGTGTTGGCGTCGATCGTCCCGGCGATCTTGATGATCTTCGGGGTGTCGCTGCCGCCGTCGAGGGCGCGGACCAGTTCGGCCCGGTCGGTGACCGTGTACACGTGGGCGTCGTCGGCCGCCGCGCCTCCGGTGGTGCCGGTGCCATACGCCGCCCAGCCGTCGTTCGCGGGCAGGGTGTCGCGGCCGAGGTCGCGGGTCTCGGCGCCCGCGGGCGTACCCAGTACGGCCAACAGGCCGACGCCAGCGGTGAGTTGAAGGACTCTGTGCATCGTCATCCCTTCACCGCCCCCGCGCTGAAGCCCGTGATCAGCCACTTCTGGATGAAGGCGAACACGATCACGACGGGCACCGCGGCGATGATGCCGCCCGCGGCGAGCGCGCCGAGGTCGACGCTGTCCGCGCTCATCAGGGTGTTGAGGCCGACGGGGATGGTCTGCTTGCTCTGGTTGTTCAGGAACATCAGGGCGAACAGGAAGTGGTTCCAGGAGTGCACGAAGGCGAAGGAGCCGACGGCGATCAGCCCGGGCCGCAGCAGCGGCAGGACCACGATCCGGAAGGCGGTGAACCGGTTGCAGCCGTCGACCCAGGCCGCCTCTTCCAGCGAGTACGGCACGTTCTTGATGAAGTTGCTGATCAGGATCATCGACAGCGGCAGCTGGAAGACCGTCTCCGCGATGATGACGCTGCCCAGCGAGTTGATCATGTTGAGCTCGGCGAAGATCTCGAACAGCGGCACCAGGAGCAGCGCGCCCGGCACGAACTGGGAGCACAGCAGGGCCAGCATGAACGCCTGCTTGATCTTGAAGTTGAACCGGGCGAGGGCATAGCCGCCGGCCAGCGCGACCAGGGTCGTCATCACCAGGGTGGCGAGGCCGACGAGCAGGCTGTTCTCGAAGTAGGTCGCGAAGCTCCGCTCCGTCCACACCTTCTCGAAGTGGTCGAAGGTCATCGGCCAGGGCACCAGCGAGGTCGAGCCGGCCGGGCGCAGCGCGAAGAGCACGATCCAGTAGAAGGGGATCAGGGTGAAGACGAGGTAGATCGACAGGGGCAGATAGATCTGCCAGCGCGGGGCCTCGTCCCAGGCGGGGCGCTTCTTGGCCGGGCGGCGCGGTTCGGGGCCCGCGCGCCGGGGAGCCGGTGCGACCGCGATGGCCTCCTTGGTGCTCACTTGTCCCCACCTCCGAACTTGCTCAGGCGCAGATAGACCATCGAGCAGAAGAGCAGGATCACGAACGCGACCGTGGTCAGGGCGGACGCGTAGCCGAAGTTGTGGGCGTCGACGCTGGTGTTGGCGATGTAGAGCGGGAGGGTCGTCGTCTCGCCCGCGGGTCCGCCGCCGGTGAGGGTGTAGAGCAGGTCGACGTTGTTGAACTCCCACACCGCGCGCAGCAGGGTGGACAGGATGATGGCGTCCTTCAGGTGCGGCAGCGTGATGTGCCAGAACTGCTTGACGCGGCTCGCCCCGTCGACCTCGGCGGCCTCGTACAGGTCCTTCGACACGGACTGGAGGTCGGCGAGGATGAGGATCGCGAAGAAGGGGACACCGCGCCACAGGTCGGCGATGACCGCCGCCGGGAACACGGTCGAGGTGTCCGACAGCCAGCTCGTGCCGTAGCTGCCGATGCCCATGTCCGCGAGGTAACGGGTGATGCCCGTCTGGGAGTTGTAGAGCAGCACCCAGATCGCCGAGGTCAGCACGCCGGAGACGGCCCAGGGCGAGAAGACCATGGCGCGTCCCAGCCCCCGGCCCACGAAGGTCTGGTTGACGATGAGGGCCAGCGCCAGACCGAACAGCAGCTGGAGCCCGACCTCGACGACGACCCACTTGGCGCTGAAGACCAGCGTGTCCCAGAACACCGGGTCTTCGGTGAAGGCGTGGACGAAGTTGTCGAAGCCCGCGTAGCCGTTGCGCCACGGTTTGGTGGGGTTGTAGTTCTGCAGGCTGTAGTAGAAGACGCTGATCACCGGGTAGGCGATGAAGCCCATCATGAGCAGGGCCGCCGGGGCGATCAGCAGGTAGGGCAGCCTGCGCGGCGTGGCGGAGGCACGGCGCCGCCGGGGTGGCGCGGGCGGTTTCGCCACGGCTGCGGCTTGGGCCATGACAGTTCTCCGTTCTGGTACGTCGTGCGTGCTTCGTGCGGGTGGTGCGGATGGTGCAGTTGTGTTGCTTGTGGTGCAGGTGGTCCGAGTTGGGCGGGTAGTGCGGGTGATACGTCCGTCGTGCGTCCGTCATGCGTTCCCGTGGAGGAAGCGCTTTCTCCCTGTACAGGGGTGTGCCAGGTCGTGCCCTGCTGCGGTGGTTCAGCCCGCGTACGGGTCCTGCACCTTGCCCGGACGGGCCAGGAACTCGAAGTCACAGCCGGTGTCGGCCTGCGTGATCTGTTCGTTGTAGAGCGCGCCGTAGCCGCGCTCGTAACGGACGGGCGGCGGTGTCCACTGCGCCCGGCGCCGCTCCAACTCCTCGTCGTCCACGAGGAGTTGGAGGGTGCGCGCCTCGACGTCGAGGGCGATCGTGTCCCCGGTGCGGACCAGGGCCAGCGGACCGCCGACGTACGACTCCGGGGCGACGTGCAGGACGCACGTGCCGTAACTCGTGCCGCTCATCCGGGCGTCGGAGATCCGCACCATGTCCCGCACGCCCTGCTTGAGCAGGTGGTCGGGCAGGGGCAGCATCCCGTACTCGGGCATGCCCGGGCCGCCCTTGGGTCCCGCGTTGCGCAGGACCAGCACACTGTCGGCGGTGATGTTCAGCGACGGGTCGTTGATGGTGCGCTGCATCGTCCGGTAGTCGTCGAAGACGACGGCGGTACCGGTGTGCTTGAGCAGGTGCGGTTCCGCGGCGATGTGCTTGATGACGGCGCCGTCCGGGCAGAGGTTGCCGCGCAGGACGGCGACCCCGCCCTCGCTCGCGACCGGGTTGTCCCGGGGGCGGATGACGTCGTCGTTGTGCACCTGCGCGCCGGCGATCTGCTCGCGCATCGTGTCGTACGCGACGGTCGGCCGGTCCAGGTGGAGCAGGTCCGGGATCCGGGAGAGGAACCCGGGCAGACCGCCGGCGAAGTGGAAGTCCTCCATCAGGTACGTCTGTCCGCCGGGCCGGACGTTGGCGAGCACCGGGACCGTGCGGGCGATGCGGTCGAAGTCGTCGAGGGTGAGCGTGACACCCGCGCGACCCGCCATGGCGATGAGGTGGATGACGGCGTTGGTGGAGCCGCCGAGGCCCAGGACGGTGGTGACCGCGTCCTCGAAGGCGTCACGGGTGAGTAAGTGGGAGAGCTTGCGGTCCTTGTGGACCAGTTCGACGATCCGCAGGCCCGCCGCCGCCGCCATCCGGTCGTGTCCGGAGTCGACGGCGGGGATGCTGGAGGCGCCCGGGACCGTGACGCCGAGGGCCTCGGCGGCGGCGGTCAGGGTGGACGCCGTACCCATCGTCATGCAGTGCCCGGGCGAGCGCGCGAGGCCGCTCTCCAGCTCGGTCATCTCGCAGTCGCTGATGAGACCGGCCCGCTTGTCGTCCCAGTACTTCCACATGTCGGTGCCGGAGCCGAGGACCTCGTTGCGCCAGTGGCCCGGCAGCATCGGCCCGGCGGGCACGAAGACGGCGGGCAGGTCGACGCTCGCGGCGCCCATCAGGAGGGCGGGCGTGGACTTGTCGCAGCCGCCCATCAGGACGGCGCCGTCGACCGGGTAGGACCGCAGCAGCTCCTCGGTCTCCATCGCGAGCATGTTGCGGTAGAGCATCGGAGTCGGCTTCTGGAAGGTCTCGGAGAGGGTGGAGACCGGGAATTCCAGGGGGAAGCCGCCTGCCTGCCACACCCCGCGCTTCACGGCCTGGGCCCGGTCCCGCAGATGCACATGGCAGGGGTTGATGTCCGACCAGGTGTTGAGGATCGCGATGACGGGCTTGCCGAGGTGCTCCTCGGGCAGGTAGCCGAGCTGGCGGGTGCGGGCGCGGTGGCTGAAGGAGCGCAGGCCCTCGGTGCCGTACCACTGGTGGCTTCTGAGCTCTTCGGGGCGCTTGCTGATCTGCTCGTTCATATGGACCACCCGGCTGCTATGGCGGCGACTTCCGCCCGCTCGTCCTCGGGCAACTGCCTGCTCGGCGGCCGGACGTCGCGACGGCACAGGCCGAGGGAGGCGAGGGCCTCCTTGACGACGGTGACGTTGTTGGCCGAGCCGTTGGCGGCGCGCAGTTCCTCGAAGCGGCGGATCTGCTCCCAGACCTTCATGGCGGCCGGATAGTCACCGGATCGAAGCGCCTCGATCATGTTCAGCGAAACGGACGGGGCGACGTTCACGAGCCCCGAGGTGAACCCGGTGGCGCCCGCGGAGAAGTACGAGGGCGCGTAGGGCTCGGCGAGACCGGCCACCCACACGAAGCGGTCGAGGCCGGCGTCGCGGGCGAACGCCGCGAACCTGGCCGCGTCCGGGACGGCGTACTTCACGCCGATCACATTGGGGCAGGCGTCGGCGAGTTCGGCGAGGCGGACACCGTGCAGCTGCGCGTTGCGGATGTACGGGACGACGCCCAGCTCGGGCACGGCCTCGGCGATGGCGCGGTGGTAGTCGACCCAGCCGCTCTGCGAGACGTACGGGTGGACGGGCTGGTGCACCATCACCATCCCGGCCCCGCGCTCGCGGGCGTGCCGGGCGGAGGCGACGGCGGTGGGGACGTCATGCCCGACGCCGACGAGGATCATGGCCCGCTCCCCCGCCTCGTCGATGGTCAACTCGGTGACGAGCTGCCGCTCTTGAGGGGTGAGGGCGTAGAACTCGCCGGTGTTGCCGTTGGGGGTCAGGGTCCTGACCCCGCCGTCGAGCAGACGACGCAACAGGGCCCGGTGGGCGGCCGGGTCGACGGAGCCGTCCTCGGCGAACGGGGTCACCGGGATCGCGACCACGTCGGCCAGGGCCGTCCGCTGGGTCTCGAACGTCGTGGTCATGCCGGACCGTCCTCTCCCTGGGCCTCGGACTCCGCGTGCGGAAAGGCCCGCTCGACGAACGACGCGATGTGGGCGTGCAGGGCGCGCCCCGCGCCGTCGGCGTCACCGGCCAGGGCGAGCCGCAGGATCTCCCGGTGCTCGCCGGCCTCCCGCTCCCAGGAGGGCGAGGCCGCCCAGGCGACGGCGGAGACGAGGGCGGCCTGGTCGCGGACCTCGTCGAGCATCCGGCCGAGCAGCGGGTTGCCGCACGGCAGGTACAGGGCGCGGTGGAACTCCCGGTTGGCCAGGGACCGCTCGGCGGTGTCGGTCGCCGCGTCGGCCCTGGTCAGCGCAGTGCGGGCGGCGTCGAGGGAGGCCCCGCGCCGGACGGCGCGCTTGAGTGCCTCCGGCTCCAGGAGCACCCGCACGTCGTAGACCTCGCGCGCCATGTCCGCGTCCACCATGCGCACCGTGACGCCCTTGTACTGGCTCATCACGACGAGCCCTGTGCCGGCCAGGGTCTTGAGCGCCTCGCGCACAGGGGTCTTGGACACCCCGAACTGTGCGGCGAGTTCGGTCTCGACCAGGGCCTGACCGGGCGTCAACTGCCCGGTGAGGATGCGGTGTTTGATCCCTTCCTGCACGTACTGCGTGCGGGAGGGGATCGGCGTGGGCACAGAGGTCATGCGCGCCTCTCGGATCTCGCGTATCGGATCTCACGTATCGCGTCTCATATATGACGTACGAAGTACGACGCGTTGAACCTAGGAGCGGGCCTGTGTTTCGTCAATGCTTCCGACAAAGGAAGTTGAGGTTGCGCTGAGGAACCGTCAGACGGTGGGGTCAGGGCCGCCTGTTCGCCATCGCGACGCGCGTCGATCGGAGCGAGCCCTCCATGGCGGGCCGGTACAGGGCGGACAGCAGGTCGGCGCTGCGGTCGGCATGCGGACGGGAGATCCGGATCGCGCTCAGCCGTGTGAGACGAGTGTTGCCGCTGCAACTCGCGAGGCTCCCGGGACGGGGGATCACGGTTTCGGCGTAACGGCCGGCGGGGGTTCGGCTTCGGCGTACGGGTGATTACGGCGTCGGGGTACGGGTGATCACGGCTTCGGCGCCCAGCCCGGGTCCCGCCCGCTCAACCCCACCGCACGGTCGAGCAGCGGAGCCTGTGACGGGACCGGGACGACGGGGCCGAAGATGCCGCCGCCGCGGGTCGGGTCGTCCGCCGACTCGAGGAGGAAGTCGTACGCCGCCCGCAACGCGGCGGGGTCGGGGTCGTACGGCCGGCCGGTCGCCCGGGCCAGGTCCCAGCCGTGGATCACGATCTCGTCGGCCGCGATGGCACCGGCGACCGCGCCGGGCAGGTCCACGCCGCCCGCGCGGGTCATGCCGGTCCAGGCGGCCGGGTCCCGCCAGGCCTCGGCCAGCTCGTCGAGCACCTGAGGAAGGGCCGCACGCCAGCCGGGCCCGATGTCCGGCAGGGAGTCGGTCGGGCTGGTGTCGGTCGTGACGCCCAGGTTCTTCCGCCCGGCGTCCCGGAAGGCGGTGGCGAGTCCGAGCAGATGCCCCAGCATGTGGTGCACGGCGTACTCCGGACACGGCGTCGGGGCGTCCAGCTGGTTCTCGGCCACCCCTTCGACGAGGCGTGCCACGATCAGGGCCTGCTGCCCCAGGTCGAGCGTCGTCGGTGTCGTAGCGCCCATGGTCGGCTCCTCTGCTGGTCACGGCGTCGTCAGTGGGTAGACCGTCGGCCGTACGAAAACTCATCGCACCCGCCCCCAAGATCATGCTCGAGAGTGCTGGTCAGGCGTTCGAGCCACCGGGATGCTCGGTATATCCGGGACATTCGGTGTCCGGGACCGCGAAGGGGAGCCAAAGCCATGAAGGCGATCGTTCAGGATGCCTACGGATCAGCGGACCTCCTGGAACTGCGCGACATCGACCGCCCCGTACCCGGCGACGACGAGGTGCTCGTCGAGGTGCGCGCGGCCGGTGTCGGCCCCGAGGTCTGGCACCTCATGACGGGCCGGCCCTATGTGGCCCGCGCCGTCCTGGGACTGCGCAAACCCAAGAACCCCGTCAAGGGCTGGGACGGCGCCGGACGCGTCGAGGCGGTCGGCGCGAAGGTGACCGACTTCAAGCCGGGCGACGAGGTCTTCGGCAACTGCGAGGGCTCGTTCGCCGAGTACGCCCGCGCCAAGGCCGCCAAGATCGCGCTCAAGCCCGACAACCTCACCTTCGAACAGGCCGCCGCCCTCCCCGTCTCGGGCATGACCGCCCTCCAGGCCCTGAGCGGCAAGGGCCGCCCGCGGCCCGGCCAGAAGGTCCTGGTCATCGGCGCCTCAGGCGGAGTGGGGTCCTACGTCATCCAGCTCGCCACGATGTACGGCGCCGAAGTCACCGGCGTCTGCGGCCCCACGGGCGCGGACTTCGTCCGCTCGCAGGGAGCCGCCCACGTCATCGACTACACCCGCGAGAACATCACCGACGGCCCGCACCGCTACGACGTCGTCGTCGACAACGCGGGCCTTCGCCCCCTGCCCGTCCTGCGCCGCGCCCTCACCCCGCGCGGCACCCTCGTCATCGTCGGCGGCGAGGGCGGCACGGCCTTCTTCGGCGGTATGAGCCGCGGCCTGCGGGCCGTCGCGCTCTCCCCCTTCATCGCGCAGAACCTCGGCAACCTCGTCTCCGTGGCCCGCCACGAGGACCTGCTGACCCTCAAGGACCTCGCGGAGAAGGGCAGGATCACGCCGGCCATCGACCGCACGTACCCGCTCGCCGAGGCGGCTGCGGCGGTGCGCCATCTGGAGAAGGGGCATCCTCGGGGGAAGCTGGTCGTCACGATCTGACGGGGTGGCCGCGCATGGCCAGGAGGAGCTAACTCACCAGTTCGGACGGCGCGATGGTGCGTGCGCGGTCGTACAGGTCGCGAGCCGATGCGTTCTTCAGGTGGGGGCGCAGGAGGCCGAACATCGTCCTGACCCGATCGTCGGCGCGGCCCGACTGGACCATGGGGTAGTCGTCGAGCGCGAGATGCCAGGTAGCACAGGCCGTTTCCAGGTGGCCGATCTCCAGCTGTCGTTCGGCCAGCAAGCCACGCCGGTGCACGCGCGTACGGCGATAAACGCTGGGGCGGAGGCTCGTCCGCCCGCTGCATGGCCTCGACGGCCCCGTCCTTGTCGCCGAGTTCGTACCGGACCTGGCTGACGTGGTAGCTGAGCGAAGACGGATCGTACGAGCCGAATGCCCTCCCGCGTGACTCCGCGCGGTCCATGGCCGCTTCAGCCTCACGGATGTACCGCAGTGCGGTCGTGCGGTCTCCAGTCTGAGCGCAGGCGTGGGCCCGCTGGCCGACGAGGAAGGCGAGCATGCGTGGCCCCGCTTTCGGCGAGGCAGCGGCAGCCGCGTCGGCCAGTTCGACGGCCTTGGTCAGGTGGTCCTCGGCCGCGCCGGCCAGTTCCAGCGCCTTCACGTAGTAGCGCTGCGCGAGCCCGTGCAGTCCCTCGTCCACGGCCATGTAGCCGGGCGGCCACCGTGTTGACCATGAACGAGGCGGCCATGGGGCGCGCATGGCGTCCGCCGAACTGATCGTCCAGTTCGGACACACGCTCGGTCATGGCAACAACCATGTTCACTTCGTTGTCGCCGATACGTGAGGCACGGCCGGACTGGACAGCCTCCGCGCGGCCGATCACATCGGGCCAGCCGGGGATCGTGAGGGCGACGGAGAAAAGACCGGCTCCCAGGACACCTCGGCGAGACGGGTCCATGTCCTGCCTCCCCAGATCGATCAGCCCTTCCACGGTATCCCTGGACGTGACGGAGTGATCGCGGGGAACAGGCAGACCCGCATCAGCATGGGTGACGGGGCGGCCGAGCCGACAGGAGAGAGCTTCGAGGATGCAACTACGCACAGGACGGCGTGGGACTGTGCCGCCGAGCCAATGACTCACCGCCGACTCGTCGGAGCGAAGCGGTGTTCCCGTTTCGGTACCGACACGGTTCACGGCGCGGGCGAACTGGCGGTGCGTCCAACGGCTCTCGGTCAGCAGACGGCTGAGCGACGTGTTCGGATCGCGCTTCGCCATTGCCCTCAACTCCCCGGTGTACCTGCCCTGCCAGTGCCCGCAGCACCGAACGGAAGCCGGAGCTACGAGCGTCGAAGAGCCGACTGAACTCCTCCCCGCCACATGAGAGGGCTCCCCACCTGTGGCATGGGAGGGCCCGCCGTCGTGACAAGGCGGGCAACCCCGTCCGGCTGCCCCGTGCAAGGGCGGTCGGCAGCAGGACAGGTCCAGCTCCGCAGCATCCGCCGCGGAGTCCGCTTCACCTAGAAGGAGACGCAATGCACGTGGACGAGCTGTTCACCGGTGACCTGGTCACCGGAGTCCCCCCCATGGAGACCGCGCTGATGGACAAGATGCCGGGCGGCGGCGACAACAACGGCGATCACTGCGCCACCAAGTGATCCATGGCTGACGTACGGCGGAGCGGGGCTGATCGGGCCCTGCTCCGTCGTACCTCGTGTGAAGGGTGATCACGTGCTTTCGATGTGCCTGCACCTGCCAGATCTCCAGACCCCTGACTGGCAGTTACGAGAGGGTCGTTGGGTGAGCGGTGCGAGCTGGATCAAGCCCGCGAGGGTGTCGGCTCTTGCAGCGGTGTTCGACGACAACCGCGCGCCGTGCATCAGTCTCACCGTGAGGGAGTACAAGCAGGGGGAAGCGGACTTCGTGGCACTCGCCATGAAACCCGGAGAAGCCCGCCTGACAGCAGGTGTGTTCGGCACCGCGCCGCTCTACCTCGTACCGGTCGGCGCCGTGCTGTACGCCTCCTGGGACCTTGCCGAGCTGCATCCGCGCCTGCGGGCCGACCGGCTCGTTCCCCGCACGGTGGCCCGGACCCTGACCAGACAGCACCGGTACACCGCAGACACGCTGTTCGAGGGGGTGTACCGGCTGACCGAACGCGCAACCGCGGTATTCACGTCGTCGGGCCTTGTCATGCAGTACCCCGAGCCTGCGGAGCATGTACTGGCGCCACGTGCTCTGCGACCCGACGTCGACCCGCTGGACGCGCGCCCTGGTCGGCGACCGTCGGCTTGCCTTCTCACGGCTCGCCGAAACCGAGACTGCCCTGTCGAAGGCGGACAACCGGCGTAACGCC
Source organism: Streptomyces sp. NPDC050619 (assembly GCF_040654815.1). Lineage (NCBI taxonomy): Bacteria > Bacillati > Actinomycetota > Actinomycetes > Kitasatosporales > Streptomycetaceae > Streptomyces > Streptomyces sp. NPDC050619. Next base: position 167,221 of record NZ_JBFAIR010000005.1, read on the forward strand.
GTGGGCGGTTACGACCACTCAGCGTTCGAATTCCATCGGTCGAGCGTGTTATACACCCTCGGCCCGGCATCTGTCATGATCACGACCGAGCGCACTCCGTAGTCGAGACCTGACGGTCGCGAGGTGCCCGGCTCAAATTCCCGCGCCCGACGGCCGCCCCGGTACGGAGGTCAGTCCGGCATGTCCAGTTCGGCGAGCCGGGCGCGCAACAGTTCGTTCTCCCGCTGGAGTTCGGCCATGCGCTCCCGTACCGGCCCTAGGCTCTCAGCCAGTTCCGCCTCCGAGTAGCGCGGGGTGATGTGCTGGGAACAGTTCCAGTTGAGGCCCTCGGCGGCGACCACCACCAGGCGTTCGACCCGGCCGTCGGTGCGGGTCTCGCCGAGGCGGCGTGCGAGACCGGCGTCCTCGTCGAGCGGCACGGTCCGCGCACGGCCGAAGAGCTTCAGGCGCGCCTGCCCCGCATAGTCCATGAAGAAGAGGGCCACCCGCCCGTCCGCGCGCACGTTGCCGGTGGTGATGTACTGGCGGTTGCCGCGTACGTCGGCCCAGGCCAGCGTCCGCTCGCCGACCACGTGCACGAAGCCGGGCGGGCCGCCGCGGTACTGCACATAGGGCCAGCCGGTCTCACTGACGCTGGCGAGATAGAAGCCATCCCGCTCGCCGATGAACGCCGCCTCGTCGGGGCCCAGCCGGTCCGGCCCCAGGTCCGCCTGGGCGAGGGCGCGCAGGCCGACCTGGGAGCTACCGTGCTCCTCCTGCGTCCGGCGGACGCTGTCGGTGTACGCGAGTCGCGCGTAGCGCCCCATCTAGCGCCCTCCGCCGGTGCGGGCGTCGTCGGCTTCCGTGGGCGTGGCACCGGCGGCCGGCGCGGCGTCCAGGATCGAGGCGAGCAGCCCCGGGAAGCGTCGGTCCAGTTCCTCCCGACGGATCCGGCTGACCCGGGTGTTGCCCTGCAGATGCGTCTCCAGCAGGCCGCTCTCGCGCAGGGCCCGCAGGTGATGGGAGACGGTGGACCGCTTGACAGGCAGGTCGAGCCCGCCACAGGGCGCCTGCCCCAGCTCGCTGAGCAGCCGCACGATCTGCAGCCTGACCGGGTCCGCCAGAGCCTGTAGCACGGTCCCGATCTCCACCCCGCCCAGATCCGGCTGCGGCAGCCGCACCTGCTCCAACGTTCCCATCGCCTCTCCAGTCCAGTCTCGCCGGCAACTCGGTTTCGTAGATGCCGATCGACATCTACGATACACATCGAACATCTATTGCGATGTTCATCGACATAACTGACGCTCATCGAAATGCGAGGGCATCCATGACTCCAACCGCGCAGACCACCGGCACGCAGCGGCACCCCTGGCGGGGACACGCCGCGGTACTGGCGCTGGGAACCTTCGCCGTCGGCACCGACGCCTTCGTCATCGCGGGCCTGCTGCCCGACATCAGCGACTCCCTGGACGTGTCCGTGGGCGCGGCCGGCCAACTCGTGAGCGTGTTCTCGCTGACGTACGCCCTACTGTCACCCATGCTCGCGGCCCTCACCTCCCGCTGGTCCCGGCGCACGGTGCTGATCACGGCGCTCATGGTGTTCGCCGTCGGCAACGTCGTGACCGCACTGGCACCCGACTACCCGCTGGTACTGGCCTCCCGGGTGGTCGCGGCGGCGGGCGCGGCGATGTTCACGCCGAACGCGGGCGCGACCGCGGCCACCCTGGCGGGGGCCGAGCAGCGCGGGCGGGCAATCGCGATCGTGACCGTGGGCCTGACCGGATCTCTCGCCCTGGGCGCTCCGCTCGGCACCGCCATCGGCAACGCGTGGGGTTGGCAGGCGACCATGTGGTTCGTCACCGCCCTGGCCCTGGCGGTGGCCCCGGTCATCGCCCTGCGACTGCCCGATGTCACCGTCGGCGGCCCGACCGGGCTGAGGCGGCGGCTCACCCCGCTCACCGACCGCAGGGTCGTCGGGGTGCTGGCCGGCACCTTGATCGCGTTCGTCGGCATCTACCTGCCGTACACCTACATCAGCGCCGTCTTCGAGCCCGCCACGGGTGACGACGGCGGCAAGGTGGCCGCCTTGCTGCTGACCTTCGGCCTGGCGGGCACGGTCGGGAACCTCACCGCGGGCCGACTGGCCGACCGCAAGGGGCCCCGCGCAGTGGTCGTCGGAGCGACGCTGCTACTCACCGTGGTGTTCGCCCTGACGGCCGTCTCGCACTCCTCCTACGCCACGGCCGTCGTCCTGACCGCGGTCAGCGGCATTGGATCATGGTCGGTGACCGCGCCGCAGCAGCAGCGCATCATGGCGCTGGCCGCGCCCGGCACGGAACCACTGGCCGTCTCCCTCAACGCGGCCGTGATGTACCTGGCGATCTCGCTGTCCAGCATGCTCGGCGCCGGCATCCTCGACGCGACGGACGCCGCCTACATCGCCTGGGCCGGAGCCGCGTTCGTCCTCGCCGCGGCGGCGGTCACCGCGCTCATCGGGCGCGCCGAGCGCTCGGCGAACGCCCCGACGTCCGCGCCCACACCCCAGGAGGCCACGCCCCGCCCCCGGTGATCCCGGGTTATCGCCTCGGATATTCGGCGCCATTTCGGCCGGATCCTTTCGCCACATTCCCATCACATCTGACGCATCATCAGATCCTGTCAATATCTCTTAACGGAACAACCGTTGACACTCTTCGGAGTCGACAGTAGCGTTCCGTTCGAATGCCCTATACATGGATCTCCCCCACTAGGCATTGCGGGCTATGCACGGAAGGCGCGATGGAGAGCCAAGAGACTGCAAAAAAGAGCCCATGGATACGGAAACTCGCCCCCCGCACGAACCCCTTTGTCCGCCTGGTCTGCTGCCCCTACGCGGGCGCCTCGGCCACGGCCTACCGCACATTGTCGGCCGCATTACCGGAGTCCATTGAGACACTGTCCGTCCAATACCCGGGCCGCCCGGGCAACCGGGATGAGCCGCCGCTCTCGGACATCGGACAACTCGCCGACCGGATCGTCGAGGAGCTCACGGAATGGCGCGGGGCAGCACCCCTGGCCGTGTTCGGCCACAGCTTCGGTTCGGTCGTGGCCTTCGAGGTCACCCGGCGTCTGGAGGCGGCGGGCAGCAGGCCTGTCCACCTCATCGTCTCCGGACGCCGCGCGCCTTCCGACGGGCTGGGCGCGCACACCCCGGACAGCGACGAGGAGATCGTGGCCGAACTCAGGGAACTCGGCTCGATCCCGGCCAGGCTGTTCGAGAAACCCAAGTTCCTCGAGCCCGTCCTGGCAGTGGTGAAGAACGACTACCACGCCAACTCGCACTATCTCAGCACTCCCGAGACGACAGTCGAATGTCCCGTGTCGTTCCTGCTGGCCGAATCCGACCCCTACGTGTCGGGCGGCGGCGAGCAGGGCTGGCGCCGTCACACCACTGCGGAGTTCCGCGTCATACACTTCCCGGGCGGTCATTTCTTTCTCAACGACCAAGTGTCCGCCGTAACCGAGGAAATCACGGAAATGCTTCGGGTAGAGACTCACTGATTGTCGAAAATAACAGGACGGGAAGCAGTGAAAAAGGAACTCTTACCGGCGAATCCCTCCCAAGCGCTCAGCGACGACATGGACGCGTTATGCACCGCTCCGGTGCCACGACACGACGAGATCGACGACGAACTCGCAGTCCGTGCATACGAACACGCCCTCTCGCGCCATTCGGTGACCGTGCGGGAGACGGCAGCGGCCGTCGGGGTGTCCGTCGCGACGGCCGCCTGGATCATGGACCGGCTGCGGTGCCTCAAGCTCGTCAGGTACTGCGAGGAGGGACAGACCTACACGGCCGCGGATCCGGACTCCGCTCAGGTCGAACTCGTCCTGCCGGTGGAGGCGCTGATCCATGAGAAACGGCGCGAACTTGCCTCCATCCACCGGCGGCTGGGCCGCTTCCTCAACTCCTACCAGCTGCATCAGCGCTCCCAGGGGCGCGGCGAACTGGTCGTGACTCTGGAGGAGCAGCGCGAACTGATGCTGCGGCTGGCCGACTCCATCCGCCGCAGTTCGGGCGAGATCCTGACCATGTGGCCGGTCAACAGCCACGAGACCGACCTGCTGGACCAGACCGAGGTGCTGTCGCAGGAGGTGGCCCAGCACGGTGTGCGGCTGCGCACCCTCTTCCCGCACACCGCCCGCTCCCACCCCGCCTTCCGCGCCAACCTGCACAAGAACCAGAACGCGGGGGCCGAGGTCCGCACCTCGGACGAGATCGCGCACTTCCTCGTCATCGTCGACCAGCAGACGGCGTTCCTGCCGACCGACTCGGCGGCGGAGCGCGCGCCCATGGTCACCGCCGTCTACGAGCCGGTGATCGTGAACCTCCTGCGCGGCATCTTCGAGAACGTCTGGCAGTCCGCGTGCTCCTTCAACGGCAGCACCGCCCCCGAATCGGCCCTCGACAACGTCAAGGGCTCGATCCTCAAGATGCTCGCGTCCGGCCTCAAGGACGACGTGATCGCCCGCCGGGTGGGCATCTCCTCGCGGACCCTGCGGCGCTACATCGCCGCCATCATGGAGGAACTGCGCGCAGACAGCCGCTTCCAGGCCGGAGTCGCCGCGGCCAACGCCGGCCTGGTCGACAGCCTTTCGGCCTGACCGCCCCACCCCGCGCGCCATCCCCCCGCCGGACCACGGCGGGGGGATGGCGCGTGCCTTTCACGCCCAGTCCGGCCGCAGCGCCCCGGACAGCCGAGGGCGCATCGTGGCCGCAGTGGGCTCTCCGTAGGTCTTGCCCATACGGATCGCGAGGTCGGCGGCGGACAGCTTGTACTCCTGCGTGCCCACCGACTCCAGTACGACGGTGGCCAGGGCGCAGCCGAGCCGGGCCGCGTCCTCCGGCGTCCAGTCCCAGGCCACACCCGCGAGAAATCCGGCGCGGAACGCGTCGCCGACGCCCGTGGGATCGGCCGCGCGGTCGGTCGCGACGGCGTCGATCCGCACTTCGGGCCGCCCCCGCCGGGCGATGACGACCCCGTCCGCACCGAGGGTGCTGATCCAGGTGCCGACCCGGTCGAGGACCTCGCCCCTTCCCCAGCCCGTCCGGCGCTGAATCAACGCCGCCTCATAGGCATTGGTGAACAGGTACCGGGCGCCGTCCACCAGTTCGCGGACCGCACCGCTCTCCAGGCGGGCCAACTGCTGCGAGGGATCGGCCGCGAAGGGCAGCCCCAGGCGACGGCATGCGTGGGTGTGCCGCACCATCGCCTCCGGATCGTCAGCGCCGATCAGCACCAGCTCCAGCCCGCGTCGGGCGGCCGGTGCGAGCGTGATGAGCCGGGCCTCGGTCATCGCGCCCGGGTAGAAGGTGGCGATCTGGTTCTGGTCGGCGTCCGTGGTGCACACGAAGCGCGCGGTGTGAAGGGTGTCGCTCACCCGCACCAGGCGCGTGTCCACGCCCTGCGCCTCCAGCAGGCGCCGGCGGTCGGCGAAGTCGGTGCCCACGGCGGCAGCCAGCACCGGCGTGAGGCCCAGCCGCGCCAGGCCGACGGCGATGTTGGCGGCCACCCCGCCGTGCCGGATGTCGAGGCTGTCGGCGAGGAAGGACAGCGAGACCCGGTCAAGCCGGTCCGGCACCAGTTGTTCGGTGAAACGGCCGGGATAGACCATCAGGTGATCGGTGGCGACGGAGCCGGTGACGGCGATGCGCACGGTCAGCTCTCCCCAGCCCTGCGCAGGGCATCGGGGCTCGCGTCGAGACGGCCTTCGGTCACGGATTCCGAGGTGAAAGGAGGGTGGGGCACGACTCTCCCTGGGCTGTGGCCGGTGACACCGGCGGTGACGGGGGGAAGCGTGGAGCGCCGATCGCGGCCGCCACGACCAGGCCCCGTTTGTGGGTGATGGAGACGTTGAGGTTGTCGATGCCGCGGGCGCGCGCATGCCGGGCGGCGGCCTGCGACAGCCGTACAACGGGAGCGCCGGACTCGTCGCGCAGAACGGCTACCTGACGGGGCGTCACTCCGGCGCCGACACCCGTGCCGATGACCTTCAGCGCGGCCTCCTTCGCGGCGAACCGGCCGGTGAGGAACTCGCGCGCGCGGCTCTCGCCGAGGTTGTCGGCAAGAGCCAGTTCGTCGGCGTCGTAGACATAGGCGCGGAACCAGGGCCGGCTGAGCAACCCGTCCAGTTCGTCCTCGGCGAGGACGTCGATACCGATCCACACGGCCGGCTCCCGTTCTTTGTCACTGGAGGAACGTCCCTTTCGCCACGCCCTGGAAGACCGCCAGCCGTTGGATGTGGCCGGTGCCCTCCATGAACTCGAAGGCGCGCGCGTCCCGGTACACCTTCTCCAACCACGGGTCGTCCAGGAGAGCGCCCGGCCCGAGCAGGTCAGCCGCGGCCAGCGTGACGGTCTCGGCGAGTTCGGCGGCGCGCGTCTTGATCCCCGCGATGCGGTCCGCCCGTACCGTGCCGGCGTCGATCGCGGCCGCGATCGTGTAGTTGTGCCGTCGGGCGGCGTCGAGCCGGTCCTGGATGTCCTCCAGCCGGTGCCGGGCGTCCCCCGCCAGGGTCGGCCGCCGGGCGCGCACATGGTCGAGGACCGCGCGGGTGAGTCCCAGCGCGGTGCCGGCGAGCACAGGCCGGAAGCGCTGCAGCGTACGGATGGCGCCGACCAGTCCGCGACGACTCGGCTTGAGCGTGTCGTAGCCGAGGATCTGCTCGCGCTCGACGCGTACGCCGTCGAGGGTCATGGCGGAAATGCGCGCGCCGCGCATGCCGACGGTCGGGATCAGCTCGGCGCGGTATCCGGGGTCGCTGGTGTCCACGAGGACGGCCTCGATGCCCAGCGGACCAGGCGCGCGGCGGCAGAAGACGACGCCGAGCTGGGCGAACGCGGCGTTGCCCACGTACCGTTTGGCGCCGCTGAGCCGGAAGCCATCGCCGTCGGAGGTGAGTTCGGTCAGTAGTTCGGCGGCGGCCGATCCCTTGTCGGGTTCGGTCAGGCCGAAGAAGGTCCACACGGGTTCAGGGCCCGAGAGCCGCTCGTAGTAGGCATGCCGCTGCTTGTCGTCACCGAGCGCGCCGACCGCGACGCCCGACATCAGCGGGCCCGGGCAGGCCAGCATGAACCCGGCGTCCCCGTAGCTCAGTTCCTCGATGGTGATCGTGTGCTCCAGGCACGAGCTCATGTCGTACGTGTACGGGCCGATGCGCAGCGGCGACGACAGGTACTCCATCGGGATGGTGCAGCGGCGCATGAGGCCGACGGCGGCCAGGTCGAGCCGGCGGTCGACGGCCGTGGGGTCACGGTCGAGTTCCAGGCCGAGAGGGCGCAGTTCCGCGGCGGCCTCCCGCACGTGGTCGCGCAGGAGGACGGCGCGCCGGGGCAGGGACTCAGTCATGGGCGGCCTCGGCGTGCAGGTAGGTGTTGCCCAGCAGTTCGGTCATATGGAGCAGGGTCCCGGCGCCGTCGGCGGTGAAGCCGTGGGCACCGTGCAGCCTGAGCGCGGTGCGTCCGGCGGCCACCAGGTCCCGGTGCGCGCGGTGGCGGCGTTCGGGCGTCTGTGCGGGCAGGTCCAGCAGGTCGCGCGTCCCGGAGAGTGCCAGCGCCACGTCGGCCACGGCGCCCCGGACGAGCTGGCGGCCGAGCAGCGAGGTGCCCTCGGACTCCCGCTCATCGAGGCGTCCGACCGCCGTGTCGAGCGCGTCGCGAAGGGTCTGCCAGTGCAGCCGCAGCAGCGCCGCGCAGAACACGTCCAACGCCCGCGCGTCGGCGGTCGCCGCGTTACGGCGCGCGGTGAGCAAGCCGGCCGCGCCGGGGACCGGGCTGCCGTCGGCGAGCCGCTCGGCGGAGGCGACGGTCCAGCCGGTGCGTGAGGCCACCGCGCCGCCGGGCACGGCGCGTTCGTGGCAGTCGTCGAGAGCCGACGCGAACGCGGCGAGCCGGGCCTGCCCGGTGGTCGCGGGGGCGGTCGTCATCGCTGCTCCTCCAGCACGAGGTCGGAGCGCAGTACGGCAATGCAGGTCTCGCCGGATCGCGGGTCGGTGTCGCACAGCACCACGGTGCGGTAACGCTCCCGCCAGGCCCGCCACTGACGGGCCAGGGCCAGCCACAGGCCGGTGGCGTAGGTGCCGGGGCTGACCTGGTACGACGTCGTCGTCCCGGCTGCGGCGTCGAGGGCTTCGCGGTCCGTCCAGGGGCCGGTGACGAGCAGGGTGCCGTCCGGGTCGGCGGCGGTCAGTTCCGCGAGCCGCCGGGCGGGCCGCCCGGTGGCGGAGACTGTCTCGACACCGGCCAGGTGCGGTCCGTCGTCGGTGCCGAGCACCAGGGCGACCCCGGAGTCGACGAGCCGGTTGTCGTGGACCAGGGGATGGCGGGTGGGCAGGGTGGTCTGTTCCAGTACGGCGAGGACCGCCCGTCCGGCGCGGCCGGCCCGCTGGAACGCGGTGATGGCGCGCAGCGCGGTGAACGGCGCCGCCAGCCCCTGCTGGTGGATGCCGAAGTTGACGGACCGGCCCCCGAGCAGATGGTCCAGGTGGGGGGCAACGGCGGTGAACGGGGTGAGGTCGGGCAGGGCATGAGCGACGACCACCAGGTCGGGGTCGCTGCCCTGGACGCCGTCGGCCTCGGCGAGGCGGTCCACGAGGTCCCGGTGGCTGACGTTCGGGCCGCCGCGCAGCAGGGTCTCGTCCACGGCGAGGCCGAACGGCTCGACCAGGTCGCGGTAGTGGGCGAGGTTCTCGGCGGAGTCGTCGAAGGGCTTGCGCGGCGGGGCGACCACCCCGGAGGCGGCGAGAAGGGTCGGCATGGCGAGGTGCCTCACACTCCGCTCGGGGCCTGCTGGGTCAGGACATAGTCGGTGAGGGTGCCGACCGACGCGAAGTCCTCCATGTCGAGGTTCTCCGGGTCGACGGAGATGTCGATGGCGTCCTCCAGGGCCATCAGCATCTCCAGGATCGAGGTGGAGTCCAGGTGCAGGTCCTCGAGGAGCCGGGTGTCCTCGGTGAGTCCGCTGACGGTGCGCTCCAGCACCTCGCTGAGGGCCGCCTCGACGGCGGCGACCACGGTGTGGCGTTCCATGTGCTTGTCTCCTTCGACGGCTGATGGGTGCGGGGTCAGGCGTGGCGGCCCCGGCCGAAGTCCACGGTGTGCTGCTTGGCGAGCAGGTCCTCAGCACGGTCCCGTTCGCGCACGAGGTGGGCGGTGCCCCGGTGCACCAGCACCTCCGCCGGGAAGCCGTGACTCAAGAACAGCCCGGGTGAGGCCGAGGGACCGTAGGCGCCGGAGCGTTCGACGCCGATGAGGTCGCCGGGTTCGACACGGGGCAGCCGGACCTTCTTGCCGACGACGTCGTTGGGGGTGCACAGCGGGCCGGTGACGGTGTAGATGTGCGCGGGCTGCTCGTCATGGCGGCTGAGCGAGCGGATCGGGAAGTTGCGCTTGACGAAGCTTCCGATGCCGACGGCGGCCATGTGGTGGTTGGTGCCGCCGTCGGCGATCACGAACGTCTCGCCCAGGGACTCCTTGACGTACCGGGCCTGTACGACGTACGTGCCACAGGCCGCGGCGAGATAGCGGCCGAGTTCGTTGATCAGACGGCAGCCGGGGTGGGCCTTGGCGAACGGCTCGACGACGTCGTTGATGCCTGCGACCGCGGTGTCGAGGTCGAGGTCCTTTTCGTTCTCGAAGTAGGCGACCCCGAAGCCGCCGCCGAAGTCCACCGTGTCCAGGTCGATGCCGAGGGTCCGCGCGAGTTCAGCCGACAGGGCGAGTATCTCGCGGGTGTTGTGCACGATGTCGTCCGCATTGAGAAACCGGGTGCCCATGTACGCGTGGAAGCCCCGGACCCGGACCCGGCGCAGGCCGGCGAGCTGAGCTGCCGAGCGGCGGAGCACTTCCGCGTCGATGCCGAACTGCCGCGGTTTGCCGCTCATCGCGAGACCCGAGCCCTTGGTGTGGAAGTCGGGGTTGACCCGCAGCAGGACGGGCAGGTCGGCCACGTTCCGCTCGGCGGCGATCCGCTCCAGCTCGGCGACCTCGTCGAGGGACTCACAGACCACGGCGTACAAACCGGCGGTGGCGCACGCCTCCAGTTCCGCGCGGGTCTTGCCCGGGCCGAGGAAGATGACGTCCTGCGCCGCGATGCCGGCCCTGCGGACCGTCATCAGCTCCACCAGCGAGGAGATCTCGGCGCCCGCGCCCAGCGAGCCGAGCCGGCCGCAGACGGCGACGTTGGGGTTGGCCTTGAGGGAGTAGAAGATGTCGACGGCCGGGTGCAGCCGTTCCCGCAAGCCGGAGTACACGTCGTCCAGGACGTCGGCGTCGTAGACGTAGAGCGGGGTGCCGAACCGCTCGGCGAGCTCGGTGATGTCGATGCCCTGGATACGGTACGGGCTGCTCATGAGGTCCTCCCGGTGGGGCTGATGCCGCCGAGCGCGGTGGTGACACGGCGGTCGAGTGCGTCCAGGCCCGCCCGGTCGGCCGCGAACAGCACGGTGTACAGGCGCCCGTCGAAGGAGGCGTCGGCGCCGGCCGCCTGCGCGTTGACCGTGCCGAAGCAGGTGATGACGAGGCCGTCCTGGTCCAGCGGCGGGTCGGCGAGGGGACCGAGCGCTTCGGTGATCTCCTCGAAGGGGACCGGCTCGGTCAGCCGCAGCGGGTAGTGCCGTGCCAGGGCGGCGCCGTGCTCCCGGCCAAAGCGCTCGGTGACGCGGCCCTGGTAACTGGCCATGTTCAACCGGGCGTTGATCTCCAGCACCGGGTACACCAGACCGTCCGCGCCGAGCAGCGCGTCCACGCCGACGACGCCGGTGAACCCGTCCGTGTGCAGCCGCTTGCCCAGGGCCTCGGCCGCTCCCGCGAGTTCGTCACGCTGGGCGGAGTCGAGGTCCGCGGGCATGACGTGGCCGAGGTGCACTCCGCCAGAGGTCAGCGCCTGCTTGACGAAGTCCTGCCGCACCCGGCCGTGCCGGTCGATGGTGAACTGGTGGTTCAGGTCGAACCGCTTGGGCAGGAAGGCCTCCACCACGACGTGCAGCCGGTCGTCGCCGCTTCGGCGGGCCCGGCGGTCGACCATGCGCAGCAGCCGGTCGGCCTTCTTGCGGCTGTCGAGGACGACCAGGCCGCGGCCGGAGACGCCGTAGGCGTCCTTGACGATGACCGGCCCGCCGTCGCACAGTCGCTCGTCGAGCGCGCGGTGCAGTTCGCCCACGGTCTGGCAGCAGTGGCCGGGGATGGTGCGCAGCCCCAGCTCCTCCGAGATCCGGCGGCTGTAGATCTTGCTGTTGACGTGCTCGTACGTGGCTGCGTCCGGCACCGCGAGCCGCAGGCCTGTGAGCCGGGTGATGCGCTCCTCCTGGTCCGACACTCCCATGGGCATCAACCAGGCTCCCTGCCGGGCGAGTTCGCGCAGCCTGCCGAGGAGCTCCGGCGATTCCGGCACGGCCCCGGCGGTGCCCGAGTCGCCTGCCGGTGCCCGGGTGACCAGCTCTGCGGGGGTGCCGAGACCGATGGCCTCGGCGTAGCGCCGGTAGCCGCCGTCCAGGGGCCGGTCCAGCAGCAGGTGGTCGCCCGGCTCGGCCAGCAGGGCGCCCAGCTCTTCCATACGCTGTACGGTGGCGGCCGTCGCGGAACCCTGCACGGCGGGCAGACCGGCGTACGAACGGGCCCACCGGCGCTCCACCTCGAAGTTGCACAGCCAGACGAATCGGGCGTCGCGGTCGCCGGTGAGGGCTTCCTTGAGGTCCTTGGTGTAGATGAGATCCGCGTGGTCTGTCATCCAACGTCACCGCTCCCTGTGAGTGATGACCATGGCGCCGAAGGTGGCGCCCAGGCCCACGGAGACCAGGACATAGTGCCGGCCGTCGGTCAGGCGGCCCGCCTCGCGCAGGGTCGTGTAGTTGACGAACACGTCCGAGGCATAGGTGTGGCTGTAGTGCGGGATGTTGTCGAGGAAGAACCTCGCGGGGTCGGCGCTCATCTCCTTGATCGTCTGCCGCCAGGACACCATGTTCACGTTGTGCGGGATCACGAGGTCGATGTCGTCGAACGTCAGCCCCGCCCGGGCGGCCGCCTCGTGGATGACCTCGCCGAGCACGGTGCCGTAGACCTGCCCGAAGCGCTGGATCTGCTCCTTGGCCATCTCCAGGCCCGCGGCGAACTCGCCGAGGGTACGCGTGGCGAAGGACCGCACCTCGTCCCCGCCGCCGCCGACGGTGACGAGACAGGCCGCCGCGGCGTCGGCCATGATCGCGCTGTTGGGGATCAGCTGGACCTTCGGCGAGTACGCCCTCTCACCGGTGACCATCAGCGCGTACGCCCCCTCCGGCGCCTCGGCACGCAGCAGTTCCCCCACCAGGTCGATGGCGCCGAGGCTGCTCACGCACGCCTGGTGGCTCAGGGCGAACGCCTCGGCGTCGGGCAGGCCGAGGTCCTCCCGGATCACCTGTGCGGCGTCGATGTGCGACGGGGTGACGGTCTGCACGGTGTGTGCGTAGACAACATAGGCGACGCGGTGTCCCTCGGGCAGCGCCTTGAGTGCCCGGCGAGCCGCGGGGAGCACCAGGTCGAACAGGCCGGTGTCCGGGTCGAAGCGCAGTCGGTCCAGGCCGTAGATCTTGCGGAAGACGCCGATCTCGGGGCGCCTGAGCCCGAGGCTGCCGGCGACGTCGTCGATCCGTACGCTGCGATCGGGGAGGAAGGACTCGATCCGCTCCAGCGTGGTGGCGGCTGTCATATGGACTCACTCCCCGACATACTCGGCGCGCACGAGCCAGCTTCGAGAGGCGCCCCGGCGGTCGCGCGGCTGCACCTTGTAGGGCCAGCGCCCCGCCCCGGCACCGGGTTCGCCGGGCTCTTTCACGTCCCGGGCCTTCCAGCCCGTGGCCGCGAGGAAGTCCTCGGGCTCGTCTGTGCCGAATCGCCAGGGTGTGCCGTCCTCGCGCAGCCCCTTGAGGAAGGTCTGGGAGAACGGGCTGCGCAGCAGCGCCGTGCTCACGAAGTCGACGACGAGTCGGCTGCCGGGCGCGGAGGCCGAGCCCAGGGTGCGCAGCAGCCCGGCGGCCTGATCCTCGGCGAGGAAGAACATCAGCCCCTCGGTGACCCACAGGGTCGGCCGGGCCGCGTCGAAACCGGCGGCGGTCAGCGCGGGCAGCCAGTCGCCCGCCAGGTCGGCCTTCACCTCCCGGCGCTCGGCCCGTGCGGTGGCGTTCAGCCGTCCGAGCCGGGCTCGCTTCTCGTCGATGAGCGCGTCGTGGTCCACCTCATGGACGGTGGCGTGCTCCGGCCAGGTGAGCCGGAACGCGCGGGTGTCCATGCCTGCGGCGACGAGGACGATCTGGTCGACGGCGGTGTCCCGCAGGACGGACTCGATGGCGTCGTCGAAGTATTTGGTGCGGATTGCGATGAACGGCAGCAGCCCGCCGCCGCCGTACCGGTCGAGCAGTTCGAATCCGCGCGGAGCCGCGAGCTCCCGGGCGAACGGGTCGGTGAACAGCGCGTCACCGTCGCGCTCTGACTCCACGGCCCGGGCGGCCGCGGTCCACTGGGCCGTGTAGGAAACGGCTTCCATGCTTACTGCCTCCTGGGGTCAGGCCGCCGCGAAGAACGCCTTCTCGATCGCCGAGAGCGTCTGGAAGTCCTGGATGTCGATAGTGTCGAAGTCGATCTCGACGCCGCTTGCGCCCTCGATCGTGTAGACGAGTTCGACGAAGGAGAGCGAGTCGACGAGCCTGCTCTCGATGAGGTTCTCGTCGGCGGCCACGGACGTGCGGTCCGGGTGCCGGTCCAGGATCCACGTACGTACTTCATCGATTCCTGCCGAAGCCATGTCCACTCCTCGGTTACGTCCGTTCTCGGTTCCCGTGCTGCTGTGCGCCGCAGTAGGCGACCGCGACGGCACAGGGTTCGTCGTGCGCGATGCTCACGGCGATGTGCTCGACGAGGGATGCGGCCGCCAGCCGGGCGGCGCGTCCGCGAAGGCGCACCACGGGCCAGCCACCGTCCTCCTTGAGGATTTCGATGTCCTGCCACGGCAGGGTCTGTCCGGCCGTCCGGAACAGCTTGAAGACGGCTTCCTTGGCGGCCAGTCGACCGGCGATCCCGGGGATGTCCGGTCCGTCGTCGGTGCGGGTGATCCGGAGCTCTTCCGCGGAGAGCATCCGCTTCAGCGCCGGCTGCCCGTCGACGGCCAGCAACTGGCGGACCCTGCCGTAGGGGACCAGATCGATACCGATCCGCCCCTCGTCCATGTCAGGAGGCCTGTCCGGCCGCCCGGTCCACGGCTTGCAGGGCGCGTTCGGCGTCCTGCCCGTGGTGCTCCAGCAGCACCGCCAGCCAGCGTTCGAGCCCGAAGGCGACGCAACTGGTGAAGGCGTGTTCGCCGTCCTGCGCACGGCGGATACCGCATCGCTCGCCGAAGAAGTTGCGGTGGGTGTTGACGGAGGCGATCGCCAGGTCGCCGACCTGGAACTCGTACTTCACCGGGCTGAGTTTCGCCAGCAGCGCCCGGGCGCCGTCGTTCTCGAAGAACGGGTCGCTCGCGGCCTGCTTGTCCATCCGCAGTGACAGGGCGTCCGCGAAGGCCAGGATCCGCTCCGTGAACCGGGAGACGACCTGCTGTGTGTGCTCGTACGTGCCGAGCGCGACGATCTCGCGCATCTGGAAGCTCAGCAGCCGACGCAGTCCGCTGTAGTGGTCCTCGTGCCGGAAGCAGCGGTTGACGAGGGTGACCAGGGTGTCGTCCGGTAAGCGCGTGTTCTCGTAGTACAGATAGGCGCCGTAGCAGGTGGCGTGCGGCAGCCCGAGCTGTGGGGCCTGGAGGTCGCCGGGCCGGAACCGGCCCTCGTCGGGCTTTCCGGTGCCGTGCTCCAGGTCCAGCGGGGCAGCAGCGAAGGCGAGGTGCGGGAAGTTGGTGTAGACGTCGAACTTCTCCAGGTCGCGCAAGGGGTAGACGGGCGGCGGGAGGATCTCGCTCGCGCCTGCCGCCCGACCCCATCCGGTGAAAGTGCGGTCCAGCGCGCGCAGCAGGTCGGTCTGCCCGGGCCCCAGGATCACCAGGGCGTCCGTGCCTCCGTCGCCGCGCCCGCGGGTGAAGCCCTCGGTGTGGTGCGGGGCGGCCGTCATCGGATGATCCCGGTCTTCTGCAGGTACTTGGCCGTCTTACGGAACACGGTCGCCTCGAACTCGGCGCGGGCGGGCCCTTGAAGCAGTTCCCGGCGCAGCTCCTGCGGCCTGTCGATGTCAGCGTCGCGATAGACCTGCGGGTTGTACAGCGACTCGAAGCTGAATGTCATGTAGCGCTTGAGGTAGGTGGATATGTCGTCCAGTTCCTGCTGGGTGCAGGTGCGTTGCACATCGACGAAGAGCGCGGCGACCAGTTCCCGGCCGAAGGCGATGTGCCGGGACTCGTCCTGGTGGTGGATGCGATTGATGGCCCGGATGGTCTCGTGCAGCCGATTGTCCAGCGCCATCTTGGAATTGAAGTGGTCGACCAGTTCCTCGAATATGAGGATGCGCGCGAACACCAGTAGGCTCTCGACATTCGACTGTGGAATCTCGGCGGCGACTCCGCCCGGCTGCCGATATATCTTCTTCCCGTATCGCAGGCAGAACTCCGCGAAGAACCACATGTGTTCGTTCTCCTCACCGATGAAGTGGTGGAAGAACTCCGACGGGGTTTCGAAACCTGATGTGTGAATGCGCTTGGTCACCTCGATGAGCAGTTCGCGGATGCCGTGCACATTGAGGCTGTAGAAGTTGATGCTCTCATAGCGTGAGAGAGCGTGGAGCTGCTCCTCGCTCAGCCGCTCGGCCGCCTCGGTCCGGTAGGTGGTGGTGAGTTCGGGACTCATCCACCACATGTGCTCCGGCAGGCTCTCCGGCCATTCGAACAGCTGGTACGGGTTGTAGTAATCCTCGACCGACTTCGAGCTCAGCCGGTCCAGGATCGTCAAGAACCGCTCATTCTGCTGAATGAGAGCACTGACCATTACTCACTCCTCTCGCGTCGTCGCGCCGACCGGAAGTTCGACTCCTTCGACCGTTTCCGGAAGTCGGCACGGTCAACGACGATAGAGAGAGATAGATGAAGGTGACAACAACCGAAAGCGGACTGTCCTGGACCGGCCAGCCCCAAAAACCAAACAGTCGGCTGCATCCGGTCGACGTTTCGGAGGAGGGAACTTCAAATCTCCGGAATAGGACGGGCCTGCCAGGTCAGCGCAGGGCCGCCCGGACCGCGTCGAGATCCGCGTCTGACGCCAACCCGGCGTGATACAGCCGCAGTTCGGTGGCCCCCAGCTGTCGTGCCCGAGCCGCGTCCGCCGCCAGCGTGCCCGGGCTGCCGCCCATGCCCGAGACCACGCCGAAGTTGGCGGCGATGACGGCACCGTCCCGTCGACTCGGCCGCTGTTCCGCGAAGGGTGTCAGCAGACCGGTGCCGCCCGCGCACGGCACGACCACACCGTCCGCGACGGACAGGATGTGCGCGGGGTCGACGCCCGGGTTGGCGCCGACGTGGTGGGTCACGGGGTCGGCGTGCAGCAGCACCTGGAAGCCCTCGGGAGCGGCGGCGCGGACCGCGGCCACCGCCGCCTCCTGAAGGGTGCGGGCGGTCTCGTCGCGCCACGCGCGCGTGGCGTTCGCCAAGGACGCGCCCAGGAGCTTCTCGACCCCCGCCCAGCCTCCGTCGTCGGGCGCGCCCTGCCACAGCGGCTCCAGGGCGGCCCGTACGGCGGCCGCCAGCTCGTCGGCGTCCAGGCCCTGGCCGCCGTATCCCTCCCGGCAGGCGGGGCAGAAGCAGAGCGCCATCAGGTACTGCCCGGCGTCCCCGAGGCCGACCCCGCCGGTCTTGTCGTGGGCGTGCAGGTGCTGGAGTCCGTACCAGCCGAGGGACTCCAGTTCGGTGCCGCGCGCCCCGGGCCGGACCGCCGCCTCGGCGGCCAGGTCGACGAGGTACGCGCGCGTGGCGGGCTGTGCGATGCACGGGGCCCACGGGTAGCGGTCGCCGTAGGCGTTGACGACCGAGGTGTCCGGGTGCTCGGCGCCCAGGCGGGAGTTGTGCGCGAGGACCACCCAGGTGTGCACCTCCAGGCCCGCCTCCGCGAGCGCCGTCGCCGCCTCGCCGAACGCGTCCCCGGGGGCCCAGTCCCCGGCCGCGTACGGGCGCAGCTCCCGCCCCTGCCACCGGTCGTCCATGGGATAGAGCACGGCCGCGTGCTCGGCGGTGACGATGCGGTGGCGCGGGTGGCGGGGGGTCAGGGCGCGCGTGGAGTGGTAGGCGGCGGCCAGGGTCACCTGCCGCACGCCGAGGGAGGCGATCCTCGCGGGCGCCTCCGGGTCCCCGGTGACATCCCAGGGGTAGACGAAGGTCGACGCCTTCACTTGTCCTCCTCCAGCAGCGCATACCCGCGCTCGATCAGCTGAGCGAGCTGCTTGACATGATCCTCGCTCGGCTCGTGCAGCGGCGGCCGGACCTCCCCCACGTCGAGCCCGCGCAGCCGTACCCCGGCCTTGACGAGGGCGACGGCGTACCCGCGACCCTGGGCGCGCAGTTCGACGAAGGGCCGGTAGAAGCCGTCCAGGAGGCGGTTCACCGTCGCGTCGTCGCCGGATTCCAGCGCCTGGTAGAAGGCGAGGGCGATCTCGGGGGCGAAGCAGAACACGGCGGAGGAGTAGAGCGTGATGCCGACGGCGCGGTAGGCGAGCTGGGTCTGCTCGGCGGTGGGCAGGCCGTTGAAGTAGAGGAAGTCGCCGGGCGCCTCGGTGCGTACGGCGCTCACGATCCGCTGCATCAGGTCGAGGTCGCCGACCCCGTCCTTGAAGCCGATGATCCCGTCCGTGCGGGCCAGCTCGACGACGCTCTCGGGGGTGAAGACGGCGTTGTCGCGCTGGTAGACGATCACCGGCAGCGAGCTCGCCGCGGCCACCTCCCGGTAGTGCCGCAGCAGCCCCTCCTGTCCTGCGACCACGAGATACGGCGGCATGGCGAGCAGCCCGTCGGCCCCGGCCCCCTCGGCGAGCCGCGCGTACCGCACGGCGAGCGCGGTGCCGTATCCGGCGCCCGCGACGACCGGCACCCGGCCCGCCGTCTCCTCGACGGCCGCCCTCACGCACGCCTCGAACTCCTCGGGCACGAGGGCGTGGAACTCCCCGGTGCCGCAGCACGCGAAGACGGCGGCGGCCCCGGACTCGACCCCGCGGCGCACATGCGCGCGGTAGGCGTCGAGGTCGACGGAGCCGTCGGGGCCGTAGGCGGTGACGGGGAAGAACAGCGGCCCGCCGGGGATGCCCAGTCGAGCGGCGAGGGGGGCTGACGTCACGGGCTCTCCCTTTACAACAGACGCGTGCATTCTTCTGATCCACGTCCACATTTCTGAACGCGTCCACCCTAAGGAGCCGCTCCGGGCCGGTCAAGCGCGCGGATCCCCAACTCAGGAGCAGATTTCCCCTGTCCGCGCGACACTTGACGAGCAGGTCGAGAGATCCTTAGCTTGTCCAGAAATGTGAACGCCGTCCATGCATGGGGCGGACGATGCGTGAGGCCGACCATGCACAAGGCCGACTCAAGGAGACCCGAGGATGCCCGCTCCCCGCACCGTTCTGCTCACCGGCGCCGCCGGCGGGCTCGGCACCCTGATGCGGGACCTGCTCCCCGACTACGGCTACGAACTGCGGCTGCTCGATCTGCGCCCCATCGAGGGCGAGCCGGAGGCGATCGTCGCGGACCTCGCCGACAAGGACGCCGTGCGCGAGGCCGTCCGGGGCGTCGACGCGATCATCCACCTCGCGGGCATCTCCCTGGAATCCTCCTTCGAGAAGATCCTCAGGGCGAACATCGAGGGCACGTACAACCTGTACGAGGCCGCCCGCGAGGAGGGCGTGGAGCGGATCGTCTTCGCCTCCTCCAACCACGCCGTCGGCTTCACCCCGCGCCCTCAGGGCGACGATCCCCTGATCCCCATCGACACCCCGCGCCGCCCGGACACCTTCTACGGCCTGTCCAAGTCCTTCGGCGAGGACCTCGCGCAGTTCTACTGGGACAAGCACGGCATGGAGACCGTCTCCGTCCGCATCGGCTCCTGCTTCCCCGAGCCGACCGGCGTGCGCATGCTCTCGGTGTGGATGAGCCCCGCCGACGGCGCCCGCCTCTTCCACGCGGCCCTGACCGCCGAGAAGGTCCAGCACACCGTCGTCTACGGCTCCTCCGCCAACACCCGGCTGTGGTGGGACCTGACCACCGCGCGGGCGCTCGGCTACGAGCCGCAGGACGACTCCGAGCCCTACGCCGAGAAGCTGATCGCCGAGCAGGGCGAGCTGGACCCGGAGAACGTGGCGCACGCCTACCTGGGCGGCCATTTCGTCAGCGACCCGCCGATCTGGCCGTACTGACATCAGGCCGTCCTGACACGGCGGGAAACAGACGTTCGCGGCGGCGGGCGGGCACCGAACGGGCCCGCCCGCCGCCGCATTCGGGCACCCGCGCTGCCCGTTCTCACGCGCCTGCACACAGTCGCGCAGGTCCGAGACGGACACGACTCACTGTAAACGGGCGCACCCGGGCAGTATCGGGCCCGCAACAGACCTGGTCAGTGCCGCGCGCCCGCTGTAGAACTTTCCCCCAGGGCCTCACCCGGCCCGAACGGGCAGCACAGCAAGGGAGCAGGTGTCGGCCATGAGCACGCGGACGGCAGAAGAGCGCCAGCGGGAGATCGTGCGGGCCTCGCGCGCCACCGGCTCGGTCGACGTCACCGCGCTCGCCTCCGAACTGGGCGTGGCCAAGGAGACCGTACGGCGGGATCTGCGCGCCCTGGAGGACCACGGCCTGGTCCGCCGCACCCATGGCGGGGCCTATCCCGTGGAGAGCGCCGGTTTCGAGACGACGCTCGCCTTCCGCGCCACCAGTCACGTCCCCGAGAAGCGCCGGATCGCGTCCGCCGCGGCCGAGCTGCTCGGGGACGCCGAGACGGTCTTCGTCGACGAGGGCTTCACCCCCCAGCTCATCGCCGAGGCCCTGCCCACGGACCGCCCGCTGACCGTGGTCACCGCGTCCCTGCCGGTCGCGGGCGCGCTCGCCGAGGCCGACGCCGTCTCGGTACTGCTGCTGGGCGGCCGGGTCCGCTCCGGCACCCTCGCCACGGTGGACCACTGGACGACGAAGATGCTGGCCGGCTTCGTCGTCGACCTGGCGTTCATCGGCGCCAACGGCATCTCCCGCGAACACGGTCTGACCACCCCCGACCCCGCGGTCAGCGAGGTCAAGGCGCAGGCGATCCGGGCCGCGCGCCGCACGGTGTTCGCCGGCGTGCACACCAAGTTCGGAGCGGTCAGCTTCTGCCGGTTCGCCGAGATCGGCACGCTGGAGACGATCGTGACGAGCACCCTGCTTCCGACGTCCGAGGCCCATCGCTACTCATTGCTGGGGCCCCAGGTCATCCGCGTCTGACACCACTGTTCATCCGCGTCCGACAAACGAACACACCCTCCCTACAGGGTGCCCCCACACCCCCAAGACGCCCCTTATCTCCATATACGTCCAGGAGCGATCCATGCGAACCCAGAGCCGACGACGGCCACCGCGAGCCACGCTCGCCATGGCTGCCGTAGGGACGCTGCTCGCCCCGCTGCTCTCCGGCTGCTGGGTCGGAGCGGGCGGGGCCGGAGCGGGCGGCAACGCCATCAATGTCCTGATGGTCAACAACCCGCAGATGGTGGAGTTGCAGAAGCTCACCGCCTCGCACTTCACCAAAGAGACCGGCATCAAGGTCAACTTCACCGTCCTGCCGGAGAACGACGTCCGCGACAAGATCAGCCAGGACTTCGCCAACCAGGCGGGCCAGTACGACGTGGCCACCCTCAGCAACTACGAGATCCCGATCTACGCCCGCAACGGCTGGCTGCACGAGATGAACTCCTACGTCGCCAAGGACCCGGCGTACGACGAACAGGACATCCTCAAGCCGATGCGCCAGTCGCTGACCGCCGACGACGGGAAGCTCTACGGCCAGCCCTTCTACGGCGAGTCCTCCTTCCTCATGTACCGCAAGGACGTGTTCGCGAAGAAGGGCCTGACGATGCCCGCGCACCCCACCTGGACCCAGGTGGCCGACCTGGCCGCGAAGGTCGACGGGGCCGAGCCGGGCATGAAGGGCATCTGCCTGCGCGGCCTGCCGGGCTGGGGCGAGCTGATGGCGCCGCTCACGACGGTCGTGAACACCTTCGGCGGCACCTGGTTCGACAAGGACTGGAAGGCCCGGCTGAACTCCCCCGGCTTCGAGAAGGCGACGAAGTTCTATGTCGACCTGGTCCGCAAGCACGGCGAGTCCGGCGCCGCCCAGTCCGGCTTCGCCGAGTGCCTCAACAACCTGACCCAGGGCAAGGTCGCCATGTGGTACGACGCCACCTCCGCGGCCGGTTCTCTGGAGGCGGCGAACTCCCCGGTCAAGGGCAAGCTCGGCTACGCCCCCGCCCCCGTCGAGGAGACCAAGTCCGCCGGCTGGCTCTACACCTGGGCCTGGGGCATCCAGGACGCCTCACGCAACCCCGACAAGGCCTGGAAGTTCGTCTCCTGGGCGTCCAGCAAACAGTACGAGCAACTGGTCGGCGACCAGATCGGCTGGTCCAACGTGCCCGCCGGCAAGCGCGCCTCGACGTACACGAACCCCGCGTACGTCAAGGAGGCCGCCGCCTTCCAGGAGATGACCAAGCAGGCCATCGAGGGCGCCAAGCCCAACGACCCCGGCGTGCAGCCGCGCCCCGCGCCCGGCATCCAGTTCGTCGGCATCCCCGAGTTCACCGATCTCGGCACCAAGGTCTCCCAGGAGATCAGCGCGGCCATCGCCGGACGCCAGTCCGTCGAGTCGGCCCTGAACAAGTCCCAGCAACTCGCCGAGCGGATCTCCGAGGAGTACGAGGGACGATGACCGCGACGACCATGGCCCCTGTGCCCACCACGCCCGCGCCCACAGCGCCACAGCCCCCCGCCCGCCTGCGCAACTGGGCCACCCGCGCCCCGCTCCTCCCCGCCCTGATCTTCATGATCGCCGTGACCCAACTCCCGTTCGTGGCCACGCTGGTGATCTCCTTCTTCGACTGGAACGCCCTCTATCCCAAGGCCCGCCACTTCACCGGCTTCGACAACTACCAGCAGGTGCTGACCGACGCCGACCTGCGCCAGTCCGTGTGGACGACGGTCCTGCTGACGGTCGCGGTGGTGCTGGCCAGCCTGATCCTGGGCCTGGCCCTGGCACTGCTCCTGGACCGGAAGTTCAAGGGCCGGGGCGTGGTCCGCACGCTCCTGATCGCCCCCTTCCTGGTGGTGCCGGTGGCGGCGGCCCTGCTCTGGAAGCATGTGCTCTACAACCCCGAATACGGCCTGTTCAATGGGTTGTTGCACTATGTGGGCGGCCCACAGCCGGACTGGATCTCCAACACCCCGCTGCTCGCGGTCGAGGCATCGCTGATCTGGCAGTGGACCCCGTTCATGATGCTGATCCTGCTGGCCGGCCTCCAGAGCCGCGACCAGCAGCAGATGGAGGCCGCGCGGGTGGACGGCGCGAGCGACTGGCAGATCTTCCGCTACCTGACGCTCCCGCATCTGCGCCGCTACCTGGAGCTGGGCGCGTTGCTGGGCTCGATCTACATCGTCCAGAACTTCGACGCGGTCTTCACGATCACCTCCGGCGGCCTGGGCACCGCGAACCTCCCCTACACCGTCTACCAGAGCTTCTACCAGGCCCATGAGAACGGCCTCGCCTCGGCCGCCGGCGTCCTGGTGGTCATCGGCTCGATCATCATCGCGACCTTCGCCCTGCGTGTGGTGTCGTCGCTGTTCCGCGAGGAGGTGTCGCGCGCATGAGCGCAGTGACCGTAGGTGTCCGCCGTAAGGGAGCGGGCCTGGGCCTGGTGGCCTGGCTGGCGGGAATCGTCTTCTTCCTGCCCATCGCCTGGATGGCCCTGACGTCCTTCCACTCCGAGTCGGACGCGGCCACCAACCCGCCGTCCTTCACCGCCGCCCTGACCCTGGACGGCTACCGCGAGTTCTTCGGCACCGGCGGCGGCGCGAGCCCCTGGCCGGCGCTGATCAACTCGGTGGTGGCGTCGGTGGCGTCGACGCTCTTCGTTCTTCTCCTGGCCCTTCCGGCGGCGTACGCGCTGTCGATCCGCCCGGTGAAGAAGTGGACGGACGTCCTGTTCTTCTTCCTGTCGACGAAGATGCTGCCGGTGGTGGCGGGTCTGCTGCCGATCTACCTGTTCGCGAAGAACACCGGGATGCTCGACAACATCTGGCTCCTGGTCATCCTCTACACCTCCATGAACCTGCCGATCGCGGTGTGGATGATGCAGTCCTTCCTGGCCGAGGTCCCGGTGGCGATCATCGAGGCCGCGCGGGTGGACGGAGCGCGCCTGCCGACGATCCTCGCGCGCGTGGTGGCGCCGATCGCGCTGCCCGGCATCGCGGCGACGGCCCTGATCTGCTTCATCTTCAGCTGGAACGAACTGCTCTTCGCGAGGGTGCTGACGGGTGTGGTGGCCGAGACCGCGCCCGTCTTCCTGACCGGCTTCATCACCAGCCAGGGCCTGTTCCTGGCCAAGGTGTGCGCCGCGTCGCTCGTGATCTCCCTGCCGGTGCTCGCCGCGGGGTTCGCCGCCCAGGACAAACTGGTCCAGGGCCTGTCATTGGGAGCCGTGAAATGAAGGCCGCCGTCATCGAGTCCGTGGGCCGTGCCGTCGTCGCCGAGGTCCCGGACCCGACGCCCGGGCCGCGCCAGGTCGTCGTCGAGGTCGCCGCCTGCGGCCTGTGCGGCACCGACCTGCACATCCTCCAGGGCGAGTTCGCGCCGAAGCTGCCGATCGTGCCCGGGCACGAGTTCGCGGGCGAGGTGGTCGCGGTGGGCACCCAGGTCACGGAGCTGTCGACCGGCGACCGGGTCGCGGTGGACCCGTCCCTCTACTGCTACGAGTGCCGGTACTGCCGTACGGGCCACAACAACCTCTGCGAACGGTGGGCCGCGATCGGCGTGACCACGGCGGGAGGCGCGGCGCGGTACGCGGTGGCACCGGTGGCGAACTGCGTGAAGCTGCCCGAGCACGTACGCACGCAGGACGCGGCACTGGTGGAACCGCTGTCGTGCGCGGTCCGGGGTTACGACGTCCTCCAGTCCCGCCTCGGCGCCCACGTCCTGATCTACGGCTCCGGGACGATGGGCCTGATGATGCTGGAGCTCGCCAAGCGCACCGGAGCGGCGAGCGTGGACATGGTGGACCTGAACCCGACGCGACTGGAGACGGCGCAGCGGCTGGGCGTCTCCGGGTCAGCGGCGAACGCCGACGAGCTGGAACGGCCGCAGGGCTGGGACGTCGTGGTCGACGCGACGGGCAACGCGGCGGCGATCCAGGACGGTCTGGAGCGGGTGGCGAAGGCGGGCACGTTCCTCCAGTTCGGCGTCGCCGACTACGCGACCCGCGTGACGATCGACCCGTACCGCATCTACAA
Organism: Streptomyces sp. NPDC050619; assembly: GCF_040654815.1. Classification (NCBI taxonomy): domain Bacteria; kingdom Bacillati; phylum Actinomycetota; class Actinomycetes; order Kitasatosporales; family Streptomycetaceae; genus Streptomyces; species Streptomyces sp. NPDC050619. The sequence goes on from NZ_JBFAIR010000005.1 coordinate 191,679, forward strand.
CCAGGAGATCACCATCACCGGCTCGATGGCGGTCCTGCACAGCTTCGAACGAGCGGCGGAGCTGTTCGCGAACGGGGTCCTGGACCCCGAGATCTTCATCAGCGACCGCATCCCGCTGGACCGGTACCCCGAGGCGCTGGAGCAGTTCGCGGCGGGGGTGGGACGGAAGATCGTGGTGGTGCCGTGAGCTTCGCGCTCTTCCATGCGGGGGGTGTGGGGGGCGGCGGCCCCCACACCCCCCGCAACAGCCGCTGAGCGGAACCGACCCGATTGGCCGCCAGGTAAGGGAACGGTAAAACGGCCTCGCTCGTTCAATGAGGCATGACAGCTATGACCCCCGGCTCGAACATCCCTCTCTCCGCCGCCCGCGTGACGGTGGACGTCGCCGCCCCGGTGCGGCTCGACGTATCGGGCCTGCTGCTCACCGCCGACGGCAAGGTGCGCTCCGACGACGACTTCATCTTCTACAACCAGCCGGCGGGCCCGGGCGTGGCCTACCGCTCCGGCGGCGGCACAGCCCCCGACGCGATCACGGTCGACACCGCCGCCGTCCCCCCGGGCATCGAGAAGATCGTGGTCACGGCCAGCCCGGACGCCGCCGGCCAGACCTTCCAGGGCATCGAACCGACGGCCACCATCCGCAACGGGAACGACAACTCCGTCCTGGCCACGTTCACGCCCCCGCAACTCGGCTCCGAGACGGCGCTGGTGATCGTCGAGATCTACCTGCGCAACGGCGTCTGGAAGGCCCGCGCGGTCGGCCAGGGCTACTCGAACGGCCTCGCGGGCATCGCCACCGACTTCGGCGTGAGCGTGGAGGAGCCGGCCCCGGCCCCCGCCGCCGCCCAGCCGGTGGCACCGCCCCCGCCGGCCATGCAGCCCCCGGTGGCGCCGCCGGCCCCGCCCCTGGACCCGCGCCTGGCCGCGCCCCCGGCGCCCGCCGCTCCCCCGCCCCCGCCCGCCGCCGCTCCCGGCACCGGGAAGATCAACCTCGACAAGGGCCGGGTCAGCCTCCAGAAGAACCAGACCGTCTCCCTGGTCAAGGGCGGCGCACCCCTGCTGTCCCAGGTCAAGATGGGCCTCGGCTGGGAGCCGGCGTACGGCGGCAAGGACATCGACCTGGACGCCTCGGTCATCGCCTACGGCCCGCAGCGCAACCACATCGACAGCTGCTACTTCGGCAAGCTGTCCATCGTGAACGGCGCGATCAAGCACTCCGGCGACAACCTCACCGGCGAGGGCGGCGGTGACGACGAGGTGATCGTCGTGGACCTCGGCCGTCTCCCCCAGGAGGTCACCGGCCTGGTCTTCACGGTGAACTCGTTCACCGGCCAGAAGTTCACCCAGGTCGCCAAGGCCTACTGCCGTCTCCTCGACGCGGCCACCGGCGAGGAACTCGTCCGCTTCGACCTCACCAGCGCCGAGGCACAGACGGGCGTCCTGATGGCCAAGATGATCAAGCAGTTCTCCGGCGAGTGGGAGATGACGGCCCTGGGCAACTTCGTCAAGGCCCGCACGGTGCGGAACATGGTGAAGCCGGGGGCCCAGGCGCTGTAACGACCGCTTGTCACGACCCGTACGGCTTCAAGGGCGCCCCGCACCGGGGCGCCCGCCGCTCTCACTCCCCCGGCCCGGGCCGCAGCCCTTCCGTCAGCAGTGACAGATACCGGCGGATGTACTTCCCCTCCCCGTCCGCCAGCTCCGAGGCCGTCGCCACCCCGTGCGCGAGGCGCAGGATCTCGACCGGCTCGACGTCCTGCCGCAGCGTCCCCTCCCGCTGCGCCGCCTCCACCAGCCGCGCCGCCGCGCCCCTCACAGAGTTGCCGCAGGCCGTGACCACGTCCGAGCTCCCGTCCGTGACGGCCGATCTCAGCAGCGCCTTCAGCCCGCGCACCTGGATCATCCCCGCGCTGAGTTCGTTCAGCCACTCCACCAGCGCCTCACCCGGCGGCAGCTCCCGCGCGATCTCCTCGGCACGCGCCGCGATCGCCTCGATGCGGTCGACGTACGCCGCCTCCAGCAGCGCCTGACGGGTCGGGAAGTGCCGGTACAGCGTGCCGGATCCGACCCCCGCCCGCTTGGCGATGTCGTCGAGCGAGGCGCCTTCCCCATGCTCGGCGAACGCCTCGGTCGCCGCCGCCAGCAACCGCTCGTAGTTGCGACGGGCGTCCGCGCGCATGGACCTGACCTGCGTCATCCAGATACTCCTTGCAAACCGGGGACCCTCTCCGTATCTTACTGAAAGCTAATCGGAGATAGTCCCCGCTTATTTCGGCGGGCAGTCCGCGCTGCCCGCACGCTCCTCCTCGGGGACGCCAGACCGGGAGAACTCCATGTCCGTCCCGTCCGCACCGTCCACCACCACCGACCCGCTCTCCGCACCGCACCCGCCTGCCAGGCTGGGCGCCGTCCTGTTCGTCATCGTGACCGCCTACCTGATGGTCGGCGTCGATTCCACCGTCGTCAACGTCGCTCTGCCGGACATGCAAAAGGACCTCGACTTCAGCCCCACCGGACTGTCCTGGGTCCTCAACGCCTACACGCTCGCCTTCGGCGGCCTGCTGCTGCTCGGCGGCCGGGTCGGCGACATCGCGGGCCGCCGCCGGACCCTCACCCTCGGCGTCCTCCTCTTCGCCGCCGCCTCGCTGCTCGGCGGGCTCGCCACCGACAGCGCCTGGCTGCTCGCGGCCCGCGCGCTGCAAGGCGTCGGCGCCGCCCTCACCGCCCCCAGCACCCTCGCCCTGATCACCACCAACTTCCCCGACGGCCCGCGCCGCCACCACGCCCTGGGCATCTACGCCTCCATGGCGGGCATCGGCGCCTCTATCGGCCTGGTCCTCGGCGGCATGCTCACCTCCTGGGCGTCCTGGCGCTGGGCCCTGCTGATCAACGTACCGATCGGCGCGGCGGTGGCTGTCGCCCTGCCCCGCTTCGTCGCCGAGACCCCGCGCCACGCGGGCCGGTTCGACGCGGCCGGCGCGCTCACCGGCACCACCGGCATGACCGCGCTCGTGTACGCGTTCATCCGGGTCTCGGAAGCGGGCTGGAGCGACACCCAGGCGCTGCTCGCCTTCGGCGCGGCGGCGGCCCTGCTGGCGGCCTTCGCCTTCGTCGAGTCCCGCGCGGCCCAGCCGATCCTGCCCCTGCGGCTCTTCGCCGACCGCGACCGGGCGGGCGGCTACGCCGGCATTCTGCTGCTGCCCGCCGGCATGTTCGGCGCGTTCTACTTCCTCAGCCTGATCGGCCAACAGGTCCTGGACTACAGCCCGTTGCGCGCGGGCTTCGCCTTCCTGCCGCTGACCCTGGCGATGTTCACCACGGTCCGTTTCGTGCCCCGCCTGCTGGCCCGCCTCGGCGCCAAGCCGGTACTGCTCACCGGCATGACCCTGCTCGCCGCGTCGGGCGCGTGGCTGTGGCGGCTCGAACCCGGTGACGGCTACACCGTCGGTCTGCTCGGCCCGCTCCTGCTGATGGGCGTGGGCACCGGCCTCAGCTTCATGCCGCTCAACGCGACGATCCTCGCCCGCGTCGAACCGCGCGAGGCGGGCGCCGCCTCCGGGCTGCTCCAGACCCTTCAGTGGCTCGGCGGCACGCTCGGACTGTCGATCCTGGTCACGGTCTTCGGCACGGCGACCCGGCACGCCACCGGGTCACCGTCCGAGATCCTCACGGAGGGAGCAGCACGCGCGTTCGGCGTGGGGGCGCTGATCGCGCTCGGCGCGCTGCTGGTGTGCGCGTTCGTGATCACGAGCCGCAGGCCGAGGGCCACCGCCTAGCACGAACGGCCCGCCGTCACATCTTCGTCGCCCCCGCGGCAAGGTCCCGCAGGAAGTGCCGCGCCCCGAGCAGGAAGACGACGATCAGCGGGATGACGCTCATCAGCGCTCCGGCCATGACGAGGGAGTAGTCGGTCTGGTACAGGACGTTGAGGTTCGCCAGGGCGACCTGGAGGGTGACCTTGTCGGGGTCGATCATGACGACCAGCGGCCAGATGTAGTCGTTCCAGAGGCCGATGAACGTGAAGATGCCGAGGAAGGCGAGGGCGGGGCGGAACAGCGGCAGCGCCACCGTCCAGTACAGCCGGAAGAAGCCGGCACCGTCGATCCGCCCGGCGTCCAGCAGCTCGTCGGGCAGCGAGTTCTGGGCGTACTGGCGCATCCAGAAGATGCCGAAGGCGTTGGCCGCACCGGGAATGATCAGCGCCTTCAGCGAACCGGCCCAGCCGAACTCGGCCATGGTGACGAACTGCGGCACCAGGGAGAGCTGTGCGGGGATCATGTACGTGACCAGCAGCGAGCCGAAGAGGAACCTCTTGCCCGGGAACTCGTACTTGGCGAAGGCGAACGCGGCCAGCGAGTCGAAGAACAGCACCAGCGCGGTCCCGAGCACGGCCACGACGACGGTGTTGAACAGCGAGCCGAAGAAGTCGACGCTGTCGAGCACCCGCCGCATGTTGTCCAGGAGATGCGGTCCCGGTACCAGCTTGGGCGGGTAGCGGTAGATGTCCTGAGTGGTGCCGGAGGCCATCACCACCAGCCAGTAGAAGGGGAACAGCGAGACCAGCACACCGAGCAGCAGCACCGCCCGGACACCGACCCGGGTGAGCCTGCTGCCGGCGCCGATGGCGAGGCCCGCGCTGCCGGTCGTCCTCTCGTCAGCGGCCATCGCGGGCCCCCTTGCGGCGCAGTGACCGGGCGAGACCGGCGATACCGCGGCGGTCCTCGCGGTCGGAGCCGGAGACCAGCCGCCAGTTGATGACGGTGAAGACCGCGATGATCGCGAAGAGGACCCAGCCCATCGCGGCCCCGTAGCCGAACTGGTGGTCCTTGAAGGCCTTCTGCCACAGATAGAGCACGATGGTCATACCTTCCTGGCCCGGTCCGCCCGTGGTTCCGACGTCGCCCGACTGGAACAGCACCTGGGACTCGGTGAAGATCTGAAGGCCGTTGATGGTGGACGTGACGGCGGCGAAGAGGACCACCGGCCGCAGTTGCGGCAACACGACCCGGAAGAGGGTCTGCCAGCTGTTCGCGCCGTCGACGCGGGCGGCCTCGAAGTGCTCGGTGGGAATGGCCTGGAGGCCCGCCAGGAAGATCAGGGCGTTGTAACCGACCCACCGCCAGATGATCATGAGGGAGAGCGACGATTTGATCCCCCACTCGGAGGACAGCCAGCCGACCCCGTCCAACCCGACCATCCTCAGCGCCGAGTTGGCGAGGCCCGTCTGCGCGAAGACCGAGCCGAAGACGACGGTCATGGCGACCATCGAGGTGACATTGGGGATGAAGTACGCCACCCGGTAGGCGCCGGTGAACCGGACCTGCGAGTGCAGCAGGAACGCGAGCACCAGGGCCAGGAACAGCATCGGCACCGTGGACAGGAACCAGATCTCGAAGGTGTTGAGCACCGAGTGCCAGAACACCGAGTCCTCGAGCAGCCAGCCGTACTGCTTGAGGCCGACGTACCGCATGTCGCCGATGCCGTCCCAGTCCTGGAAGGACAGGTACAGGGAGAAGACGACGGGGAAGGCGCCGAAGACGGCGAACAGCACATAGAACGGGGAGATGGCGAGGAGGGCCGGGATGTGGCGGCGCCGTCCGCCCGGGGCGGTGGATCGCGTACGGCGGACAAGTGGCCGCTTTTCGGTCGGCGGGTCGAGAACTGTGGCCATGTCAGCTCACTCCCAGCCGGGACAGCGCCGTCTCGGCGGTGTTCACCGCGTCCCGCCAGGCCCTGTCGGGTTTCTTGCCGAGCGTTTCCACGTTGGTCAGCTCCTGGAAGAACGGGGTGTTGGCGGTCTCCTCGTACGGGCTGAAGTAGATGACCGGAGCCTTCTGGGCGGCCGGGCCGAAGACGTCGATGGGCCGCTGACCGCCGAAGAAGGGGTCGGGCGTGCGCATCGCGGGGTCGGCGTAGACGGCCGGAGTGGTGGGGAACAGGGCCATCTCCTGATAGCTCCCCAGCTGGTTCGCCGGCCCGAGCAGCCACTTCACAAAGGCGAAGGCGCCCTCGGGGTCGCGGCAGTAGCGGGTCATGGTGACGTACGACCCGCCGTAGTTGGCCGGGCCGTCCGGCATAGTGGTCAGCCGCCAGGCACCGGACGTCTTCGGCGCGCTGTCCTTCAGCCCGTTGATGGCCCACACCGCGGTGGTCATCGTGGTGACCCGGCCCCCGCTCATGGCCGCGTTGAAGTCCGGCGTGCCGTCCGTGATCCGGGCGCTGAGGCCCTCGCGGAACATCTCCACGGACAGGTCCCAGGCGCGTCTGATGTGTGGCTGGTCGCCGATGAAGCGGTTGTCGGCGTCCACGAACTGCTGGGGGCTCTGGAGCAGGATCTGCTGGAAGACGTTGCCGACGTTGCTCACCAGGTACGGCTTGCCGGGCCCCTTCGCCCGGAGCGTCCGGCCGGCGGCGAGGAACTTCTCCCAGGAGGAGGTCGCCGCGGCGACCTCCCGCGGCTCGTCGGGCAGTCCGGCCCGACGGAAGAGGTCCGCGCGGTAGTAGAGCGCGGTGGGGCCGGCGTCGAGCGGGAAGCCGATCATCCGGCCCGACGGGGTGAAGCAGCTCTTCCACTTCCAGTCGAGGTACTGGTCGCGGACGGCTTGCGCGCCCAGCGTCCGCAGGTCCAGGAACTCGTTCTCGTCCGGGAAGAACGTGGCGAGGTTGTCGGAGTTCACGACGGTCAGGTCCGGCACGTAGGCGCGGGCGGCGAGACTCGTGCGCACCTTCGAGTCGATGTCGCCGTCGGGGATCTGGGAACCCTTCACCTTCAGCCCCGGCACGCCGGGTACGGCACGCCTGGCGGTGGCGAGCAGTGTGTCGCTCAGCGAGCCCTTCCAGTACCACAGACTCAGGTGATCGGTTCCGGCCGAGGCCGAGCCACTGGCCGCCCCGCATCCCGACAGGCCCAGCAGGGCTCCGCCGGCGCCGGCGAGGGAGGCCCCCAGCAGACGTCGGCGGGACAGCGTTCGGTGTGGCATGGGCGCGCACTCGCTTTCGGAGAGACAACGATGTCAGGGGCTCCGTGAACGTTCACGTGAACGTTGCCGACGAGTATTGGGGTGGCTGAAAACAGGAGTCAAGACATGTGCGAGCGCTATCTGTTGACGCGTTTTCAGAGGCCGGGGGGGGCGCCGTCAGGCCGAGGCCCGTACCACCAGCTCGGGGCTCACCCACGCGTCCGCGCCGCTCAGCGGTTCCTCGCCCGTGCGCAGGCGGGCCACCTGCTCGACGGCCAGCCGTCCCAGCCGGCGTTTGTCGAGGTGCAGGGTGGTGAGGGCGGGCTCCACCAGTTCGCCGAGCGAGAGTCCGTCGAAGCCCATCACGGCCAGGTCGTCGGGCACCCTCCGGCCCAGGCGGCGGGCGGCACGCATCGCGCCGACGGCGATCAGATCGTTGAAGCCGAAGACCGCGCTCATCTCGGGCCGGATGTCCAGGAGTCGCTCCATGCCCGCCTCGCCGCCGACGACGCTGTGCTCGGGACACATCACGACCCAGCTGTCGTCGACGGGCAGGCCGTGCCGCCGGGCCTCGGCCAGGAAGGCCTCGCGCCGGGGGCCGGGGGCGTCGAGCCGGTCGCCGTCCAGCATGCCTATCCTGCGGTGCCCCGCGCCGACCAGATGGGCGATGCCCTGCTCCAGGCCGGCCGCCGCGTCGATACCCACGGCCGCGAACCGGGTCTGCTGCGGGCCGCGTTCCAGCAGCACCAGCGGCACCCCGCCGAGGTGGCGGGCGAGGACGTCATCCTGATTCTTGAAGTAGCCGACGACCGCGTCCGCCTGGTGGGACAGCACGTCGAGCGCCTCCCGCTCCCGGACGTCGTCCGTGCGGGAGTCCCACACCACCACCTGCCAGCCGCGCTGCTCGGCGGCCTCCAGCACCCCGGCGGCCACCTCGGGGAAGAACGGGTTCATCAGGTCCGGGATCACCAGACCCGCCGTCACCGCCCCCTTGCGGACGAGGCCCCGCGCGAACCGGCTCGGCCGGTAGTCCAGCAGACGGGCCGCTTCGAGCACCCGTTCCTTCGTGGCCGGGTCTATCTCACCCTTGTCGTTGACCGCCCGGGAGACGGTCTGGCGGGACACTCCGGCCAGCTGGGCGACGTCGTTGATCGTGGCCCGGCGGCGGGGGCCGTCGGGCACGTGGATACGCGGCTCCCGCTGCTGATTGTCGGCCCACACGCTGTGCACTGTATCCGGCCACCGCGAGAAGGCGACCGGGACAGGCGATCCGGGATCGGCTAGAACAGCGCGCTGTACGCGTTGAGCGCGGGCTGCCCGCCCAGGTGGGCGTAGAGCACGGTGGAGTCCCGGCCGATCTCGCCGCGCGCGACCAGGTCGATCATCCCGGCCATCGACTTCCCCTCGTACACGGGGTCGGTGACCATCCCCTCGGTGCGGGCCGCGAGGCGCATCGCCTCCAGGGTCGTCTCGTCCGGGATGCCGTACGTCCCCGCGTGGTAGCGCTCGTCCAGCTCGACGTCGGCCTCGGTCAACTCCTTCTTGACGCCGATGAGTTGCCCGGTGTTGTGGGCGATCCGGGCGATCTGCTCCCGGGTGCGGGCGGGTGCCGCCGACCCGTCGATGCCGATCACGCGCCGTGTCCGCCCGCCCGCCTCCTCAAGGGCACGGAACCCGGCGACCATGCCCCCCTGCGTCGACCCGGTCACCGAGCACACCACGACGGTGTCGAAGAAGACGCCCAAGTCCCTTTCCTGCTCGGCGACTTCAAACGCCCATCCGGCGAACCCCAGACCGCCGAGCGGATGGTCGGAGGCACCGGCCGGGATGGCGTACGGCTTCCCGCCGCCCTCCTCGACCTCCCGGAGCGCCAGCTCCCAGCTCTCCTTGAACCCGATACCGAAGCCGGCCCGCACCAGCCGCACATCCGCGCCCGCGAGCCGGCTGATCAGGATGTTGCCGACCTTGTCGTACACGGCGTCCGGCCACTCCACCCAGCTCTCCTGCACCAGCACGCACTTGAGCCCGGCGCGGGCGGCGCAGGCCGCGACCTGGCGGGTGTGGTTCGACTGCACGCCGCCGATGGAGACGAGCGTGTCGCAGCCCTGCGCGAGGGCGTCGGCGACCAGGTACTCCAGCTTGCGCGTCTTGTTCCCGCCGTACGCGACACCGGAGTTGCAGTCCTCGCGCTTGGCCCACAGGGCCGCGCCGCCGAGGTGCGCGGTGAGCCGCTCCAGGGGGTGCACGGGCGAGGGCCCGAAGAGGAGGGGGTAACGGTCGTAGGAAGAAAGGGACATGGATCCTCCCGGGATCGGGATCAGTCGCTGTCGGCGAGTTCGGCCAGTCCTCGCCAGATCTCCGCGGTGACACGGACCGCTTCGTCCACGTCTGAGGCCGCACAGGACTCGATCAGCCGGTCGTGCAGGCCGGCCGAACGACAGTTGCCGCCCTCGCCGAAGCGTCGTCGCTCCAGGCGGCGGATGAGGGGGGTGTAGCGGGCCGCGGTGGCGGCGGCGGCGCGATTGCCGCTGACGCGGACGAGGACGTCGTGCAGTTCGTCGTCGGCCCGCAGGGCGGTGTCCACGTCACCGGCGCGGACGGCGGCCGCGAACCGTTCGTTGGCCGCGCGCATCGCCTCGATGTCCGCGGCGAACAGCCGGGGCACGGCGACCCGCGTGACCAGTTCGTGCATGGCGCCGACCACGGCGGCGGCGTCCCGTACGTCGGAGGCGATCACCGGGGTCACCCGCGTGTAGCTCTGCGGCTTGCTCTCCAGCAGCCCCTCGTCGACCAGCCGCGCGAAGGCCTCGCGCACCGGCGCCCGGGACAGCCCGAGCCGCTCGGCGAGTTCGGCGTCGCGGACGACCGCGCCCGGTTCGATGTCACCGGCCACGATGGCGTCCCTGATCGCTTCGTAGGCGCGGTCCCTGAGGAGGGTCCGGCGCACGGGTTGCATCGCTTCCACAACTGAAATGTTAGATATCAGATCTCCTCAGCACAAGGGTGTGGCCCGCACCGAAGTGCGGGCCACACCCTCACAGCCCTCAGGCAGCCCACGGCCAGTCGGCGTCCCGGGCCCCCTCGAGCAGCGGAACCATCCGGAAAGCCGCGTCCGACAGGCCGCCGAACGTGTGCCGGTTCCCCGTCCCCGAGGGACCGTGGCCCGCCCGGTACCCCGCGAGGTTCCAGGTGTACACCGGGACCTGCGCCGGAACCTGCGCGGTCGGGTCGCCGTAGTGGCTGTACGCGGCCTGCTCGTCCGTGACGATCAGCACGCGGTCGTGCTTCTTGTAGTGCTTGCGTACCGCCTCGCTCGTGTTGGTGCCGCCCAGGTCGCCGAAGCGCTCCAGGACCTTCAGCACCGACTCGCCCTTGCGGAACTTCAGGCGGTTGCTCGACGTCCCGAACTCGACGAGATCCGCGTCCGCCGCCCGCAGCGCGAGCGCCGTGCCGAAGATCGCCGCCGCGTCGGCCCGGTTGAGCTCCGAGCGCTCGGACAGCCGCGAGAAGAACATCGAGCCCGAACGGTCGACGAGCACGAGGGTGCGGCCGGGCAGCGCGGGCACGTTGGCCAGCGAGTGGCCGAGTGCCTGCTCCAGCGGGTACGACCAGCGCAGCGACGGCGCGTGCTGGTACGCGGCCAGGTACCGGAAGGGGAACTGCCGCGAGCGCGCGACCTGCGCCGGGTCGCTGATCTTCGCCGCGACCTGGGCGGCGACCTCGTCCGAGACACCGGCCTCGTCGAAGTTCCGCAGGTTGCGAACGAGGGCCGTCGCCCCCATGGACGGAATCACAGCCTCCCAGGCCGACTTGTCCATCGGCCCCTGTAGCCAGCCGGCCAGCGACTCCCAGGTGATGCCCGCGTCCGCGAGGCGCTGCGCGCCGCCCGCACCCATCACGACCCTGCGCCGCTTGGCGGGCCGCAGTGCCATCAGGTCACGGTGGGCCGCCAGAACGGGCAGCGACCTGGGCACCACAGCCGTGTCCGGGTGGTGCCGGCGGTCGAGGGCGTACTGGAACAGCTCGCCCTGCCACGGCTTGTCCGGGTCCGGGGCCGCGTGCACGAGGTTGAGGATGTCGCCGAAGCGGTAGCCCTTGGACGCCGTGTCGTACTTCAGGAGCGACCTGGCGCTGTAGAGGCGGCGTACGGCATCGGCGATGCCGCGCTTGACCGGCTTGGGGACGTTGCGGCCGTACATCGCGGTCCAGTACGCGAGGAGCTCGCCGGGCTCGTCGGGACGCTGGAGTACGCAGGCGACGACCTGTCGGTTCGACGGGCCGTCGGCCGCGTCCGCGTCCGCGTCGAGGCGGGCCTTGACGTACTCGGCGGCGCCCACGATCGACGCGGTCCGCAGGTTGCCCTCGCCGCGCAGCCAGCCGAGCAGGCCGGCGGTCCACTCCGGGTCGGTGACGGCGAGTTCGCGCACGAGGCGCGCGAACCGGTCGTCGCGGTCGGCGCCGGTCTCGTAGAAGGTCTGCTGCGAAACCAGGTTGGAGACCGACAGCAGGAAGAGTTCCGAGCGCGCGTCGCGCTCACGGCCTCGGCCGCCCTCGTAGGTACGGAGCACCTGGCCCGTCGAAGTGACGCGCGAGGTGGGCCGCGCCCGGGCCGCCTTGTTGTTGAAGCGTGCCATGGTGAATTCCCCCGAATTCGTTTGCGTTTCGGAGGGAGGCGCAGCAAAAGGAGTGTGCCCGAGGTCGAAGTCGGCGACGGCCTTATCACCAGGCGCGTCTGCCAGTTCCGCCACATCGCCCGAAGCGATGACGGGATTCGAACCCGCACGGTTTCCCACCAGGTCCCGAAGTAGCCGCTGCCTGCGCACCGGGCACACACCATGTGCTGCGCCTCCCGAGATCAAGTCGGCGGCGGCGTGGATTCTTTGAAAGAGAAGTAGCCGCAGCCCGCGCACCGGGAGGTGCATGAAGTTGTGGTGTCCAGAGTTCAAGGCCGGCGGAACCGACGTAGGTGCTCTAACCCCTGAGCTACACCGGCGCGTTGTACCGGTGGCGGGACTCGAACCCGCGGCCGCCCCATTATCAGTGGAAGTAGGTCCTGCCTTCGCACCTGGACATTCATCACTGTAGGAGGCGTACCGCGGGACGGGCGAGTGAATTAATTCCCGGCGTATGGAAAAGAGAGGGTCAGCCGCGCTTCTGGCGCTTCCACGGCCCAGTGATCGCGACCAGGATGCCCGGCGTCTGAATGTTGGCGAACAGCGTCGTGCCGTCGGGCGAGAAGGTGACGCCGGCGAACTCGCTGTATTCCGGCTCCTCCTCGGTGCCGACGTTCAGGTCGTTGCGGGCGATGGGGTAGGTGCGGCCGCTGTCCGTCGCGCCGAAGAGGTGGGAGATTCCCTCGCCGTCCTCGGCGAGAATCAGGCCGCCGTACGGGGAGACGGTGATGTTGTCGGGGCCGTCGAAGGCGCCGTCGACAGACGGGTCGGGGTTGACGCCGAGCAGGACCTTCAACGTCAGCGTCCGGCGCGTGGGGTCGTAGAACCAGACCTGGCCGTCGTGCTGGACGGGGCTCTCCTCACGGGCGTAGGAGGAGACGATGTAGGCGCCGCCGTCGCCCCACCACATGCCTTCCAGCTTGCGGGCGCGGGTGATCTCGCCGTCGGCGAACTGCTTGCGTACGGGGACGGTCTGCGCGTCCCGGTCGGGGACGTCCACCCAGTCGACGCCGTACACGGTGCCGGTCTTCGTGGCGCGGGAGAGGTCGTCGACGAACTTGCCGCCGGAGTCGTAGCACTTGGGCGCCTGGAGGACGCCGGCGTCGTCGGCGAGGGTGCGGAGCTTGCCGTGACCGTACTCGAAGCCCTTCGGCGGGGTCCAGCGGAAGAAGAGGCCGTTGGGCTTCGAGGCGTCCTCGGTGAGGTAGGCGTGGCCGCGCCGGGGGTCGATGACGACGGCCTCGTGGTCGTAGCGGCCGAAGAACTTCAGGGGCTTGGGGTTCTTGTTGGCACGACGATCGCGGGGGTCGACCTCGAAGACGTAGCCGTGGTCCTTGGTCATGCCGTTGGTGCCGGCCCGGTCGGAGTTCTCCTCGCAGGTGAGCCAGGTGCCCCAGGGGGTGCTGCCGCCCGCGCAGTTGGTGGAGGTGCCGGCGATGCCGACCCATTCGGCGACCTGTCCGTCGGGGCGCACCTCGACGACCGTGCAGCCGCCGGAGGCGGCCGGGTCGTAGACGAGGCCCTCGGTCAGCGGCACCGGGTACGTCCAGTTGGCGCGCGGGCCCTTCAGCTCGTGGTTGTTGACGAGGAGGGTGGTGCCGCGCGGGCCGGCGAAGGCGGCCGTGCCGTCGTGGTTGGACGGGGTGATCTCGCCCGACTCCAGCTTGGTCTTCCCGCTGTAGGTGATGACGCGGTAGGAGAATCCGGCGGGCAGCGCGAGGATGCCCTTCGGGTCGGTGAGCAGCGGTCCGTAACCGACACTGCCGTACGCGGCCGCCGATTCCTCTCCGGTGCCCTCGGTCCCGGTGGAGGTCTCCTTGGACGCGAGGGCGTTCGGTGCGGTGGCGAGGGCGCCGACGCTGCCCGCCAGTGCGACACCGGCTCCGGTGATCGCGGATTTTCTGGCGAAGGCCCTGCGGGTGAGCGACATGGTGTCTCCTGTGACAAGGGGTGTGCCGTGGAGGGTGGCGGACCTCGGTCCGCGTCACGGTCCCGTCCGGGTCTGAACAGCGGTTGAACACCGGGCGACTTCACCGGGCCCGCTTCCATGAATCCGTATGGGCTGCCCCAGTAGAACCAAAGGACTGTCCCAGGGGAACCAAAAAGAGACCGCGCTCGCTCCCCCGCGCAGGACCCCCTCACCCTCCGCGCAGAACCCCCTCACCCCCCGTGCTGCGACCGCGCCTTGAACGCCGCCTTCCGGGCCTCCTTCGCGATCTTCTTGTCCGGATGCAGTCGCCCCATCGCCTCCAGCACATCCGCCGTGGCCGGGTGCTCGACCCGCCAGGCCGCCGCGAAGAACCCGCTGTGCTGCTGCGCCAGGCCCTCCACCAGGCCCCGCAGCTCGTCGGAGTTCCCTTCGGCGGCCAGTTGTGCGGCGATCGTGTCGACGGTCAGCCAGAACACCAGGTCCTCGGACGGCGCCGGCACGCCGGAGGCGCCTCGTTCGGTCAGCCAGACCCGGGCCAGCCCGCCGAGCTCCGGGTCGTCGAGGACCTCCCGCAGCGCCGGCTCGGCCTGCGCGCCCACCAGGGACAGGGCCTGCTGGCAGAGCAGTCGCCTGAGCGGCGCACCGGAGTCCGAGCCGCGTGCCGCCGCCAGCAACTCGCGTGCCGCGGCGAGGGGTTCACGACGGGTCAGCCACTGCTCGGTCTCGGCCTGGGCCGCCGTCGGCGGGAACGTCGCCGTCGCGTCGAGCAGCGCGTCGGCCCCCTTGTCCGCGAGGTCGCCGACCGCGGGCGCCGCGAACCCGGCCTCCAGCAGGCGCGACCGCAGCCCGTACAGGCCGAGCGGGGTGAGCCGGACCATGCCGTAGCGGGAGACGTCGGTGTCGTCGAGGGGGGCCGCGGGTTCCTCCTCGGTGTCCGCCATGAGTGTCTCGTCGACCGGCTGGTACTCCACGAGCCCGACCGGCTCCAGCAGCCGGAACTGGTCGTCGAGCCGCATCATCGCGTCGGACACCTGCTCCAGCATGTCGTTGGTGGGCTCGCCCATGTCGCCCGGCACGATCACCGAGGCGGCCAGCGCCGGCAGCGGCACGGGCCCCTCGCCCGGGCCGTCCTCGCTGACGGTGAGGAGGTACAGGTTCCCGAGTACGCCGTCCAGGAGCTCCGCCTCGGCCTCGGGATCCCAGTCCAGCGACGAGAGGTCGACCTCGCCGCCCGCCTCCGCCGCGTCGGCCAGGTCGTCGAGGTCGGGCACGCTCGCGTCGGCCAGCACCGTCTCCAGGGCCGCCAGCCACACCCCGAGCACGTCCTGCGGGGCGCCGCCGGTGAGCAGCGCCAGGTCCTCGCCGGTCGCGACGGTGCCCGCCGCCTCGTCGACGATCTCGACGAGCCCGGTGTCGAGGGCGACCCGCCAGGCCTCGCTCGCGTACGCCGCGGCGTCGTCCCCGCTCAGCCCGAGGACCTCGGCAGCCGCGGGCAGTTGCTCGTCGACGAGCCCGCCCCCGGCGTCGACCCGCGTGTCCGGTCCGGCCCAGCGGGCGAGCCGCGCGGCCCGGGAGAGCAACGGCGTGGACAGCGCGTCCCGCGCCAGCTCCGCTTCGGGACGCAGCCGCACCGGCGGCAGGGGGGAGCTGTCTGACATCGGATGGTTCTCCTAGGGGGCGTCGTACCACTCGATTGCTCAGCCTAGACGGATTTCCACCCATGCCGCCTGGTTCATGTCCCGGTCAGGGCCCGTACATGGCTGAAACCTTGACAACTCGTGTGACCAGGCAGGAGATTGACGCGCGTAGAAGGAGAGGGGGCAGCTGTTCACTCTGTTCTACGCGCGTCACCCGCGGTCCCATGCTCCACACCCTCATCCCGGCACCCACGTACATCCCCGGAGGGATCCCGTTGCCGAGCAAGTCTTCCGCGCGTCTCGCCGCGCTCACCGTCGCCGCCGTCTGTTCCGCGGCGTCCACCGTCGTTCTCACCTCGCCCGCACACGCGGATTCCGTGCGTATCCATGACATCCAGGGCACGACCCGCATGTCGCCGTACGCCGGACAGCAGGTCACGGACGTGACCGGAATCGTCACCGGCGTGCGCACGTACGGATCGTCCAGAGGCTTCTGGATGCAGGATCCGAAACCGGACGCCGACCCGGCCACCAGCGAGGGCGTCTTCGTCTTCACCAGCTCCGCCCCGAAGGTCGCGGTCGGCGACGCGGTGACCGTCTCCGGCACGGTCTCGGAGTACGTCCCGGGCGGCACGTCCTCCGGCAACCAGGCGCTGACCGAGATCGTCCGCCCGACGGTCACCGTGGTCTCCGGCGGCAACGCGGTCCCGGCCGCCACCGTCATCAGCGCCAGGTCCGTGCCGAGCACCTACGCCCCGGCCGGCGACAGCGCCGCGAACGGCTCGGTCAACGCCCTGCCCCTGCGGCCGTCGCAGTACGCCCTGGACTACTACGAGTCCCTGGAGGGCATGAACGTCCAGGTCGCCGACGCCCGCGTGGTCGGCGCCACCGACCCGTTCACCGAGCTGTGGGTCACGGTGAAGCCGCGCGAGAACGCCAGCCGCGGCGGCGGCACGGTCTACGGCTCCTACGACTCCCAGAACACGGGCCGGCTCCAGATCCAGTCCCTCGGCGCGGTCGCCGACTTCCCGGCCGCGAACGTCGGCGACACCCTCACCGGCACCACCGCCGGCCCGCTGGACTACAACCAGTTCGGCGGCTACACACTCGTGGCGAACGAGATCGGCACGCTGAAGAGCGGCGGTCTCGAGCGCGAGACGACGCAGAAGCAGCACAGCGGCGAGCTGGCGGTCGCGACGTACAACGTCGAGAACCTCGACCCGACCGACGCGAGCTTCGAGGAGCACGCCGCCGCGATCACGCACAACCTCCAGTCCCCCGACATCGTGTCCCTGGAGGAGATCCAGGACAACAACGGCGCGAAGAACGACGGCACGGTCGCCGCCGACCAGACGGTGACCAAGCTGATCGACGCGATCGTCGCGGCCGGCGGCCCGAAGTACGACTGGCGCTCCATCGACCCGGTCAACAACGCCGACGGCGGCGAGCCGGGCGGCAACATCCGCCAGGTGTTCCTGTTCAACCCTCAGCGGGTCTCCTTCACCGACCGCGCGGGCGGCGACGCCACGACCGCCGTCGAGGTCACCAAGGACCACGGCAAGGCGGCCCTGACGGCCTCCCCCGGCCGTATCGACCCGGCGAACACCGCCTGGGCCAGCAGCCGCAAGCCGCTGGCCGGCGAGTTCGTCTTCCGCGGCCGCACGGTCTTCGTGATCGCGAACCACTTCAACTCCAAGGGCGGCGACCAGGGGCTGACCGCGCAGTACCAGCCCCCGGTGCGCAGCTCGGAGACCCAGCGGCACCTCCAGGCGACGGCCGTCAACACCTTCGTCAAGCAGATCCTGGCCGCCCAGAAGAACGCGGACGTCCTCACGCTCGGCGACATCAACGACTTCGAGTTCTCCGGCACCACCAAGATCCTGGAGGACGACGGCGCGCTCTGGTCGGCGATCAAGTCCCTGCCGAAGAGCGAGCGTTACACCTACGACTACCAGGGCAACAGCCAGGTCCTCGACCAGATCCTGATCAGCCCGTCGATCCGGCGCGAGTGCGACTTCGAGTACGACAGCGTGCACATCAACGCGGAGTTCAACGACCAGATCAGCGACCACGACCCGCAGGTCCTGCGGTTCAGGCCGTAGCCGCTGACCGGTTCGCGGTGCTCAGGGCTGGCTGAACACTCCGTTCAGCCAGCCCTTCCACGCGGCCTCGTCCGCGTCCGCGTCGGCGCCGGGCGCGAAGTCGTGGACGCTGATCCCGACCGGGTAGCTCCAGTGGTTGCGCCCGAAGAAGCGGATCAGGGCGTCCTCGGTGCGCAGCCCGATGAAGTACGGGTTGCGGAAGTCCACTACGGCGTCCAGCGGTTGCCCCTCGGGGCCGCGCACCTGGACGCGCGCACCCTCGGCGGTGTCGTCCGCGAGGCCGAGCGCCCGGCCGACGGCGGCGAGGGCATCCGGTGTCTTGGACGCGTCCGGGCCGTCGAAGGTGGTGAAGGCGGCCGTGCGGGGCGCGAAGTGGAGCAGGTACTGGCGCAGGGTCGCCAGGTAGAAGTCGGTGTGCTTGGCGGCGCCGTCGTACTGGTTGTCCCAGTCGTCGACGAAGATCCCGCTGTGCACGTACCGCACCCAGGCACGCCGGCCCTCGTCGCGCGGTTCGATGGTGTAGTCGAGCTGGTTGAGGGTCTGTTCGGAGATGCCCTCGACGTTCTCGACACGGTTGGTGTAGCGGTGCGGCGGATCCCAGGCGGTGACCGTGGAGCCGAAGGGGCCCTTGCCGCCCTCGCGCGGCTCGGGGGGCTCCATCGGCCACAGCCAGCCGTCGGTCCCGGCGGTGACGGCCTCCCACACCTGCTCGGGCGAGGCGTCGACCTCGAACTCACGGGCGATCTCGAATTCCTTGGACATGGCGGGCTCCTGCTTACTGAGACTCGAGTTCCGGGGTGGTCTGGTCCTTGACCGTGGGATGGACGGCCACCACGATCCGGTGATCGCGGCCGTCCTCGGTGTCCGGGGCGTCGTACTTGCGGATCAGTGCGCCGACCCCGGCCGTCAGCTCCTGGATGAACGCGGCCCGGTCGGCGGCCGAGGCGAACCGCACCTCGCCGTCCAGCGCGAACGTCGCCAGCCGCTTGCGGGCCTTCGCCGCGCCGGTGATCAGCGAGCCGACGTCGCGCACCAGGCGGGCGCCGACCGCGAGCAGCCAGCGGGCGGAGAGCTGGTCCCGGAAGCGGTCCGGGTCCGGTTGTACGGCGGCGAGCGCGAGCGGCGAGATGACGTACGACGCGGCGGTCGCGCGCATCAGCCGCTCGGTGACGTTGCCCTTGCGGCGCTCGCCGACCAGTTCGACCAGGCCGTGCCGCTCCAGCGCCTTGAGGTGGTAGTTCACCTTCTGCCGAGGCAGTCCGACCTTGCCGGCCAGCATGGTGGCCGACGCGGGTCCGGCGGCCAGCTCGGCGAGCAGCCGGGCCCTTATGGGGTCCAGGGAGACGGCTGCGGCCTCGGGGTCCTCGATCACGGTGACGTCCAGCATGTCTCCACCGTCTCACCGAACACTTTTTTTGTCCAGACGGATCGAGTTTTCGGTATACCCGTCTGTCTCAGGTACTGCCCGGGGCTACTCGGGCACGAGGCCGAGCGCGTGGCCGTACCGGGCGACGGTGAAGCCCTTCAGGCCGGGGTACGCCCGCAGCCGCTCCCACTCCGGGCCGGCGGCCATACCGATGGCCTCCTCGTAGGACTGCTCGCTCTCCCACTCCGCGTAGTTCAGGACGTGGGTGCCGTCGCCGCTGATGTGGAAGTGCGCCGAGATGAGTCCGCGCTCGTTCTCCGCGGGCACCTCGGCGCCCAGGATCAGGTCCACCCAGTCGCGCCGCCGCCCGGACGCCTCCTCCTCGAAGTCGATCCGTACGGCCACGATCAGACCCGGCACCCGCGAGTCCCCGGCGGCACGCTCCCGGCTGCGATACCGCCGGTAGCGGTCGAGCCGCACCCGCTCGATCCCGGGCACGGCGGTGTCGATCTCATCGTTGCGCTCCTGGCGGTGGACCTTCACGAAGGCCTCGTAAGCCTGCTCCCGCGTCCACTGCGAGTGGTGCAGCAGCGTCTCGCCGTCGTGCCCGGTGTAGACGTGGTAGCCGAGCAGGCCGCCGGCGGGCCAGGGCCGGCGCTCCCAGGTGCGCCCGATCGCCTCGACCGCCTGCCGCTGCCGCTCGGGCGTCCCGACCCGCCACGTACTGAAGAACGGCGCCCCCGCCTCCGGGCGGGTGAGGTCGGGGTGGGTGTCGGTGCGGCGCGTCATGGCGGCCTCCAGGATGCGGTGGTCGGTGTGTGCCGACCACCCTCCAACCTCAACCGAGATTCAGGTCAAGTCCGCGATTCGGGGCCGCCCGACGAGCTGAGATCACTACCTCCGGGGATACCGCCACCCCACCACCACGACCACGGCCACCACCGCGCCGATGACAAGCGCCGGCCGCGGATGCCGAACCGCCGCCTTGACGACGGGCCGGGCCGGCCACGGCAAGTTGTGCTCCGCCCTGTCCTCCAACGCGTGCCCCGCGTGCGTCGTCTTGTCCTGGGCGGTGTGCCCGGCGTGCGCGGCCCGGTCGTGGACCGCGTGCCCGGCGTGCGCGGCCCGGTCCTGCACCGCGTGCCCGGCGTGTGCGGCCCGCTCGTGCACCGTATGCCCCGCCTGCGCGGCGTTGCTGCGCAGCTGGATCGTCATCGCGCCCGCCTTGTCCCTGAGGTCGGCCGCCCGGGCCCGGGCGCGCCCCTTCACGTCCGCCTTGCCCGCCAACTCCTCGACGGTGTCGCCCAGTTGGCCGCGAGTCAGCTCGATCTGGCGCCGCAGCTCGTCGGGCCCCTTGGCACCCGTACCCTGTGCCCCTGTCCTGTCCGTCATCGGTGCGCCCTTCCCCTGATCTCCTCGACGTCGGCCCTGACGCTGCCGAGGGCCTCCTCGGGCGTGGGCGGTGTGGCGCGGCGCAGCTGGGCGCGGCCGGTCACCGCGAGCACGCCCGCGAGCGCGAACAGTACGCCCGTCACGATGAGCGCCGAGGCCCAGACGGGCAGCGTCAGCGAGAGCGCGGCGGCGGCCGTGCCGGCCAGGGCGAGCAGACCGGCGTAGCCGACGGCGCCCGCGGCGCCGAGCAGCCCGCCGCCGCGTCCGGCACGGCGGCCCTTCGCGGCGAGCTCCTCCTTGGCGAGGGCCACTTCCTGTCGTACGAGCCGGGAGAGCTGTTCGGTGGCCTGTCCGACGAGTTCGCCGACCGAGTGCTGTGCTGCGTGATGTGCGTCGTGATGTGCGTCGTGTGCCGGCCTGGTGGCCATGGTCCCGGTCACGGTGTCCGCCTCCTCTCGGTTTCGGACCACCCGGGTACCCCTGACCACCCCCGATACCCCTGCGGCCCGCCCCCGCTGTCCCCGCGGCCCTCCGCCCCGCTACCCCTGCACCCCGCCCCCGCCCTCGCCCCCGCCGAGCCGGGCCAGCTGGGCCTGGAACCAGTCGAGCCGGGCCTGCAACAGGGCGGCCTCCGCGGTGAGTTCGGGCACGCCGAGGCCGTCGGACGGGCCCAGGTCGCCGGCGGGCAGTTCCAGGCCCTTGCCGGCCACCACCCGCAGCCCGTCCCCGGCCAGCCGGGCGAAGCCGGCTGGCGAGACGGACGTACGGCCGCGCAGGCACCCCGCGCAGGAGGCGACCAGGGCCCGCCAGCCGGGTCTGCCCCAGCCGGCGTCGGCCAGCGCCGCCGCGACCTTGCCGCAGGCGCACGGGCCGACGGTGGCGGTCCGCACCCGCTGGCGGGCACTGCGGAAGCCGCGCTCGAAGCGGATGTAGCGGCCGAGCACGGAGACCTCCAGCAGGACGGCCGTACGGTGCTCGGCCGTGCACAGCAGCGCCTCGGCCGTCGTACGGTCGTGCACGCAGTGGAAGCCGCAGTCGCAGCGGCGGTGCGGTGCCCGGTGCCGCAGGCCGTAGACGCAGGACGCCTCGGCCACGACTCCGTACGGCAGCGCGCCGCCCAGCGACACACCGGTGAACCCGGCCCGGGTCCCGTCCTGGGAGAGCACCGGGTGGGCGATCTTGTATCCGGTCGGCGGCTCCGTCGGGCGTTCCTCGGGAAGCCGCAGCCTCATCGGGCGGCCGGGGCCTCTTCTGGCGCCCGCAGTTCCCTGATCTCCTCGGCGAGGATCTCTTCGGAGAGTTCGCGTTCTTCCTCGTGGGCCTGAGGCCGTTCTTCCGCGACGCCGGTGGCGAGTGCCTTGCCGAGCTTCATGACGCCTCCCATGAGCAGGGGTCGATGACCGTCCTCGCCATGGTGACCCATGAAGGCCCGGGTTGGACATAGGGCCTTGGCGCGCTCCTCGCAGCATCCCTTAGCGATATCTCGTAGAAGAATTAAGTGGAGCTTCACGATGGTGGTGCCGAAACTACTCCCATGACCACAGCCCGCTCCTCCGCCGCCCCCTCCGCCGCCCCCTTCGGCCGCACCCTCTGCGCCATGATCACGCCCTTCACCGAGGAGGGCGCGCTCGATCTCGACGGCGCGCGGCGCCTGGCCGACCGGCTGGTGACGGAGGGCTGCGACGGTCTCGTCCTGTCCGGTACGACGGGCGAGTCGCCGACCACGACGGACGCGGAGAAGGCCGCGCTCGTCACGGCCGTCCGGGACGCGGTGGGTGAGCGGGCGTCGATCGTGGCGGGCGTGGGCACCTTCGACACCCGGCACACCGTCGAACTGGCCCTGGCGGCCGAAAAGGCGGGCGCGGACGGCCTGTTGGTGGTCAGCCCGTACTACAGCAGGCCCCCGCAGGACGCGCTGGAGGCGCACTTCCGGGAGGTCGCGGACGCGTCCGGGCTGCCCCTCGTCCTGTACGACATCCCGGGGCGCACCGGCACCCGCATCGAGCCCGAGACCGTGATCCGGCTCGCCGAGCACCCCCGGATCGTGGCGGTCAAGGACTGTTCCTACGACTTCCTCGGCACCCAGAAGGTGCTCTCCCGAACGGAGTTGGCGTACTACGCGGGCTGCGACGAGCACAATCTCGCCCTGTACGCGGTGGGCGCCGCCGGTTACGTCAGCACGGTCGCGAACGTGGTCCCGGGCCAACTCCGCGCGGTCCTGGACGCGTTCGACGCGGGCGAGCCGGCCGGGGCGGCCCGTCTCCAGCAACGCGCCACGTCTCTCATCGAGTTGACGATGTCGTCCGGCCTGCCCGGCGCGGTCACCGTCAAGGGTCTCCTCAACGCCCTGGGCCTGCCCGCGGGGCCGGTCCGCGCACCGCTGCGGCCCGCCGGCCGCGAGGCGGTCGACGGGCTGCTGGCGGCCTACGAACAGCTCGTGGCCGTCTGATCAGCGGCGCGCGAAGACCGGCTCCCACCCCTGCCGGTCGAGATTCCTGTCCTGCTCCCGGACGCCGCTCAGCGGCACGACCTTGTCGCTGCCGATCGTGACCAGCACGAGCTGGGGCCGGTACGCCTCCTCCAGACTCGTGACCCGCTCCCAGCCGATGAGCCGCTTGTCGTCGACCCAGGCGAGCAGCCGGTCTCCGCGCACCTTGGTGATCTCCTTGCCCGTACGGGGATCACGGATCGAGGAGTACGACTTGCCGGGGGAGCCGGCGACCTCCTTCGTCAGGCCGAGAGCGGCGAGCCTGCCGTTCGGGGACAGCCGCGCACCGACGTCCGACCGCAGGTACTTCTCGTTCGCGGGCGCGGCGGTCTTGTCGCCCTTGAGGTCGTAGAACTGCTGCATGCCGTCCCGGCCGCCGATGACCTGCGCGTACACCAGGTCGCCGGTGCGGCTGAACGAGAAGTCCTGGCGGGCGTTGATATCGCGGTCGGGTGCGACCGGGCTCCAGGAGCCCTTGCCGGAAGCCACGTCGAGGTCGTAGAAACCGGACCGGCTCGAGTCGCCGTACGCGGACATCCACGCCTCCCCGCCGCCGTCGGCCGACTTCACCCTGGTGCGCAGATCGGGGTCCTCGTCGTATGTCGTCGCGACAAGCCTGCTCCCGTCGTACGAGAACGCGAGCCCGCCGACTCCGTGCCCGACCGGGATCCACCGCTCGACCTCCCCCGTCGCGAGGTCGAGCAGGCCGATCCGGCGCGCGGGCAGGCTCTGCTCCAGCACGGCGGCGGTCTTCAGGCCGGGGGCGACGGCGACGAAGGACCACCGGGGGTCCTTCTCGTACGTCCCGGTCTTCGGGTCGAGCAGCCAGTAGGTGCGCACGAAGGCGCCCTGGCTGCCGGACCGCGGGCGGACCTTGGCCGTGTAGTACGCGGCCAGCGCCGTGTCCCCGGCCGCGATGAGGTCACGCGGCGGCGACTGGTCCGGGTGGGCGCTGATCCCGTTCTGCCGCACCACGTCCGCGGGGCGTACGTCGGTCCTGCCGGAGTCGCCGGATTCCAGCATCGGTACGGTCACCACGACGGCGACCACGGCGGCGGTGACGGCGACGATCCTGCGGGTGCGGCGACGCCGGCGGAACGCGAGCACCCGGTCGGCGAACCCCGGCCGGGCCGGGGTCTGTGCGGCGGCCTGTTCCCGCAGTGCGTCGCGCACGAGTTCCTCGACGTTCATGGACGCACCTCCACGGGCGAGTAGTCACGGGACGGCAGCCCCTCGGCGTCGGACGAACCCAGGGCGGCCAGTTCGGGGGCGAGCGAGCGCAGCCGGGCCAGGGAGCGGTGGGTGGTGGACCGGACGGTGCCGACGGAGCAGCCGAGGAGGCGGGCCACGTCGGCCTCGGGGAGGTCCTCGAAGTAGCGCAGCACGAGCACGGTGCGCTGGCGTGCGGTGAGCCGGGACAGCGCCTCGCGCATCACGACGCGCAGTTCGGCGGCGGCCGCGGCGTCCGCGCCGGGCGGGCCCGCCTCGGGCGGCTCGGCGACGCTGACCTCCCGTCTGCGCCACTTCAGCCGCCAGCGGCTGACCTGCTGGCGGTAGAGGATCCGCCGTACGTAGGCCTCGGGCTCGTCGATCCGCTCCCACTTGTCGGCCGCCTTGACGAGGGCGCTCTGGAGCAGGTCCTCCCCGGCGTGCCGGTCTCCCCCGCACAGCAGCACGGCCGTCTTCAGCAGTGCCGACGACCTGCTGTCCACGAACTCCCGGAAACTCTCGAGCCCTTCGGCATTCATCGTCACCTTCTCTTCCCCGGCGGCACCTGTGCCCCGCCCCTGTGCTCCTTGTGACGCGCGCGGCGGGCCGCCGCTATGCCACCCGGGGAGAACTCCTTACGGAAAGGGCCGGGGCCCGTACCGCGTTCGGTGTGCGGTACGGGCCCCGGCCTCACGGCGGGCGCTGCGCGATCAGCCCCAGGTGTATCCGTCGCCGATCAGCAGTACGTGCTCCAGTACGTCCTCCATCGGATCATCCACCTGGCCGACGTTGACCAGTCCGATGCGCGGGCCGTTGTGCGAGCCCGTGTTGGTCTCGTCGGCGTGCGCGGCCCCCACCGGCAGCCAGCACACCGTCGCCAGGGTCAGCGTCCCGGTCAGCCAGCGCGCCACGGTCCTGGCTCGCTCGTTCGTCATTGCTCGGTCCTCATTTCGTCGGTTCGGCCTCTGATCGGACTCCGCGTCCACCCGTTCATCTGCCAAAACCATGAGGAGGTCACGCCGGGTACCTCGTACGTGACCTTGAGTGTCAGTTGTGGCTGTGCAGGATCTCGTTCAGGCCGCTCCAGACCGCGTTGTTCGGGCGGGCCTCGACCGTGCCGGTGACCGAGTTGCGGCGGAACAGGACGTTCGACGCCCCGGACAGCTCGCGGGCCTTGACGATCCGGCCGTCGGGCATGGTCACGCGGGTGCCGGAGGTGATGTAGAGACCCGCCTCGACCACGCACTCGTCGCCGAGCGCGATGCCGACGCCCGCCTCGGCGCCGATCAGGCAGCGCTCGCCGATGGAGATGATCACGTTGCCGCCGCCGGACAGCGTGCCCATGGTGGAGGCGCCGCCGCCGATGTCCGAGCCGTCGCCGACCACGACGCCCGCGGAGATACGGCCCTCGACCATCGACGTGCCGAGCGTGCCCGCGTTGAAGTTGACGAAGCCCTCGTGCATGACGGTGGTGCCCTCGGCGAGGTGTGCGCCGAGCCGCACCCGGTCGGCGTCGGCGATGCGGACGCCCTTCGGGGCGACGTAGTCCGTCATACGCGGGAACTTGTCGACGGACGTGACCTGGAGGTGCAGGCCCTCGGCGCGGGCGCCCAGCCGCACCTTCTCGATGTCGTCGACCGCGACCGGGCCGAGCGAGGTCCAGGCGACGTTGGCGAGGAAGCCGAAGATGCCGTCCAGGCTCTGGCCGTGCGGCTTGACCAGGCGGTGCGAGAGCAGGTGCAGGCGCAGATAGACGTCGTGCGCGTCGATCGGCTTGTCGTCGAGGGAGCCGATGACCGTGCGGACCGCGACCACCTCCACGCCCCGACGGGCGTCCGGTCCGATCGCCTTCGCGGCGCCCTCGCCGAGCAGGGCCACGGCCTGCTCGGCGGACAGCCGCTCGCTGCCGGACGGGCCGGGCTCGCCGGACAGTTCGGGAGCGGGGAACCAGGTGTCGAGAACGGTGCCGTCGGCGGCGACGGTGGCAAGCCCGGCGGCAACGGCGCCGGTGGTACGAGGAGCAGTCGTGTCGGTCATGAGGGCAACCTAACCGGCCGGGCGGGGTGAGGGCGAACCGGTGCGCACGGCATCTCAGGTGCCGGGCACACGGGCTCAGGTGCCCGGCACACCGGCTCAGGTGCCCGGCACACCGGCTCAGGTGCCCGGCACACCGGCTCAGGTGCCCGGCACACCGGCTCAGGTGCCGGGCACACCGGCTGAGGTTCAGGCCACACCGGCCGGGATCAGGGCCGCTCCCCCTTCTTGTCCACCACCGCCACCGCGAGCCGCGCCGAGCTGATCACGACGTCTGCCTTGCCCCACTCCTCGTTGCCGCTCCGCTCCACCGACCGGCGCCCCGCGAAGAGGTAGGTGGCCGGGTCGAGGAGCACTTCGTCGCGGAAGCCGGTCGCGCCGCCCTTCAGGTACAGCGCGTAGGCGCTGCGCCCCGCCTCGTCCTGGACCTCCGCGAGCCGCACCCCGGGGAGCGTGGCGAGGGCTCGGTAGACCTTGGCGAGGCCGACGGGGTCGTACGCGTACGCCCGGCTGAGGACGGCCACGAGGGCCCGGTACTCGTGCTGCGTACGGGTCTCGGACGCGTCGGTGGCGTAGAAGAACGCGCGCGCCTTCGCCCGCACCTTCGCCGGGTCGTCCGGGAGGCTCTTGAGGAACGCGTACTCCTCCCTGGGGGAGTGGTCGTCGCCGGCCCGCCCGCCCTCCATCTTCGGATCGGCGTACGGCATCCAGTCCTCGCCGGTCTCCGGGTCGGGCTCGTCGTCCGTCACGTTCGTCTCGACGGACTTCACGTAGATCCACTGACCGTCGCGCGCGGTGAGCCCGGGACGGGCGGCGATCGCGTCGGCGGCGGCGTTCAGGAAGTCCTTGGCGCTGCCCAGTTCGAGGGTGTAGCCGGGACTGGCTCCCGGCCGCGCACCGTCCGAGCCGCGATCGGCCACCTGGGTCCCGATCACGGCCACGACTGTGATCAGGGCCGCCGTCCCCGCGGCCACAAGCCGCCAGTCGCCGCGCAGCCGGCGGGTGCGGGTGCGGCCGGAGGCCTCCAGCAGCAGCCGGTCACGTCCGGCGACGAGCTGTGCGCGCTCGGGCTCCGGGGCCTCGGCCCGCAGGTCGCGGACAGCTGTCATCTCGTCCATGGTCAGACCACCTCCGTGGCGTCGAGCGTGAATGCGGGATCGGCACCCAGCGTCGAACGGACCTTGCGGCGGGCGCGGTTGAGCCGGGAGCGGACGGTGCCGACGGGGATGCCGAGAGCCTCACCGACCTCCGCGTACGTCAGGTCCGCCCAGGCCACCAGCAGCAGAACGTGCCGGTCCCCCACGGACAGCGCGGCCAGCGCCCCGGCGAGCGGGGCCTGCGCCGCCTGTGCGGTCACACGGGCGTCGGCACGCTCGGCCCAGGTCTCGGCGACCGGGTCGTGCCCGGTGCGGGCCAGCGCCCGCAGGCCCCGCACCTCGGCGCGCCGCTGCTTGCCGATGAGATTGCCCGCGATGCCGTAGAGCCAAGGGCGGGCGCTGGGCCGGCTGGTGTCGTAGCGGGACCGGATACGGAAGGCGGTCAGGAAGGTCTCCGCCGTGATGTCGTCGGCGGCACCCACACCCAGTCGCCGTGCCGCATAGCGGTGGATGTCGGGGGCATAGCGGTCGTAGAGCCTGGCGAAGAGCTCCGGTTCCTCCAGGGACTGAGCGACGACCTGGGCGTCCTCGAGCGAAGCCGGATCCGGCGGTCCGGTCACGTGGCGGCCTCCGTAGGGGTGGTCGGGGCGAGCATGTCATCCCCTGTTCCCCGACGGCGGCGAAAGGGTTCACGGCGCAACTGGCGGGCGGGGGTCCGGGCAGTGGCCACGGGTTTCCGCGACTGCGGCCGACCGCGGGAGCGGCCCGTGGCCACCGGCTCCACGACCGCGGTCGTCCGGAGTTACGGGCAATGGGCACGGGCACCACGACTGCGCCTGTCCGGGGGGCCGGCCAGCGGCCACGGGGTCCCCGGCCGCGGCCGTCCGGAGTTACGGGCAATGGGCACCGGCACCACGACTGCGGCCGACCGGGGGTCCGGCCAGCGGCCACGGGTTCGACCGCGGCGGACCAGAAGTCCGGCCAACAGCCACAGGTTCCACGACGTCGGTCGTCCAGGAGTTTGACCAGCAGCCGACCAGGACTTCCCCGACTTCAGCCGACCGCAGCTCCGCGCAGCGGCCGACCAGAGCCTTCCGGCCCACGACCGACCAGAGCTCTGTCACAGCTCCGTGCCGAAGCCGACCTGGACTTCCCCCCGACCGCAACCGAGGCCAGTGGCCACGGGTTCCACGACCGCACACGACCAGGGTTCCGGCCCGCAGCCACGGGTTCGACCACAGCCGACCAGGAGTCCGGCCAACAGCCACGAGTTCCACGAGTTCCACGAGTTCCACGACCACAGCCGACCAGGACTTCCCCGACTTCAGCCGACCAGAGCTCAGCGCAGCGGCCGACCAAAGCCCTCCGCCCCACGACCGACCGGGAATTCCCCCGACCGCAACCGACCAAAGCTCCAGCCCGCGGCCGACCGAAACGCCCCCCACACCAACCGACCCCACAACTCCAGTCCACGCCCACCGAATTCACCCCGCCGCGCCAATAACCCGCCCCAGCGCCTCGCGCGCGTACTCCTCGTCATAGGGATCGTCCGTCAGCAGCACCTGAAGACAGATCCCGTCCACCAGCGCGACCACCGCCCGTGCGGTGACCGGGTCCGTGCGGTGGGCGAGGCGGTCGGCGAGGTCCTCGGCGCATTCGGCGGCGACCGGGCGCAGGGCGGGGCGGCGTAGGGCGGCGAGGTAGAGCTCGTACTCCAGCTCGACGCCGGTGCGTTCGCCGCCGAGCCACTCGCCCAGCAGGGCGGCGAGTTCGGCGGCCAGGTCGGCGTGCGGGTCAGCCAGCCCGCCGCGCGAGGAGATCACCTTGGCGAAGCCCTCGTTCGCCTGCCGCATCGCCGCGACCATCAGCTCGTCGAGGGTCTTGAAGTGGTACGTCGTCGAGCCGAGCGGGACATCCGCCTCGGCGGCGACCGAGCGGTGGCTCAGGCCCGCCAGGCCCTTCTCCCCCACGACCCGGATCGCCGCGTCGATGATCCGCTGACGTCGCTCGGGGTCGTAACGCCGGGCCATCAGTGCGCACCTCCCAGGTTCAGCACGACCACGCCGACGATGATCAGCGCGATGCCGGCGGCCTTCACGACACTCATCCCCTCCCCGAGGAACACCATCCCGATCGCGGCGACGACCGCGGTGCCGACACCGGACCAGATCGCGTACGCGGTGCCCACCGACAGGGACTTCAGCGTCTGGGCGAGCAGCGCGAAGGAGACGACGTAGCCGAGGACGGTCAGCAGCGAGGGCAGCAGCCTACTGAAGCCGTCGGAGTACTTCATGGCCGTCGTCGCGGCGATCTCGGAAGCGATGGCTCCGGCAAGCAACAGGTATCCCATGTGTACGAGCGTACACAGTGATGCGTACGAGCGTACACATCAGTGCGACGGCCCCATGGAAGCTGATGTGGACACCGCTCGGTCAAACAGCTCCCGGGAGCTCACCCGCTCCACTAGTGTTTCACCGTTCACCTACTTGATGATCACGGCCGCAGCCGTCGCCCCCGGCGCCGCTGGAGGAACCGCGCATGCCACGAAGCAAGTCCCGGCCCCCTCAGGATCAGCCCTGGGAGAGCGGCTGGACTCCGAACACCACCCGCATTCCGGGAACTCGACGGCTGTATCTGGCCGGCGCACTGGCGATAGCCACCGTAGCCACCTGCGTGACGGCGATAGTCCTGACGGACAAGCACACCGACGAGCGGTCGAAGACGCGGGACGGGGCAGCCGCCGCGGACCCGACCGGCCCCGGCCTGATCTCCTACGCCACCCCCTCCACGAGCGGCGCCACGACACCGGGCAAGAAGAGGGACACCCCCTCCGCCCCGACCCCGACGACCCCACCCGCCCGGCACGACCCCACCTCCGCGTCTCCGCCCGCCGCCGACCCGCCCAAGTCCCCCACACCACCCGCGAGTTCGTCCGCCGCGAAGCCACAGTCCAGCTGGCGGTCGGTCCGCTCGGTCAACTACCCCGACCGCTACTGGCACGTCAACGGCAGCTATGTCGGGCTCGACCGGATCAGCTCCGCCTCGGCCCGCCAGGACGCCACCTTCACACTGGTCAAGGGCCTGGCCAACGCGTCCTGCTACTCCTTCGCCACGACCGACGGCACCTACCTCCGCCACCGCGACTTCGTCCTGCGCGCGGAACGCGACGACGGCTCGTCCCTCTTCAAGCAGGACGCCACGTTCTGCGCCCGCACCTCGACGATGTCCGGCGCGATCATGCTGGAGTCGGTCAACTACCCCGGCCGCTTCCTGCGCCACAAGGACTTCAGCCTCCGCCTGGAGTCGTACCAGTACAGCGGCCTGTATCGGTCGGACTCGGCGTTCCGGCTCGTGGGGGGACTCGCCTGAGCACGGAAAACGGCGACGCCCGAAGGACGTCGCCGTTTGATCCAGTGATCCAGCCAGTCAGTCTCAGACGTTGAACCCGAGCGCCCGCAGCTGCTCCCGACCATCGTCCGTGATCTTGTCGGGGCCCCACGGCGGCATCCAGACCCAGTTGATGCGCAGCTCGTTGACCAGGCCGTCCGTGGCGGACTTGGCCTGGTCCTCGATGACGTCCGTCAGCGGACAGGCCGCCGAGGTCAGGGTCATGTCGATGGTCGCGATGTTCGCGTCGTCGATGGTGATGCCGTAGATAAGGCCCAGGTTGACGACGTCGATGCCCAGTTCGGGGTCGACGACGTCGTACAGCGCCTCGCGGACTTCCTCTTCCGAGGCGGGCTTGATCTCAATGGTCTCGCTCATGCCGTCTTCCTTTCGGCGTCGGCTCCGCCCAGGGCCTGGGCCGTCGCGTCCTTCCACGCCATCCAGCTCAGGAGGGCGCACTTCACCCGCGCCGGGTACTTGGAGACACCGGCGAACGCGACCGCGTCCTCCAGCACCTCCTCCATCGCGTCGTCGGGTTCGATCCGGCCCTTGGACTGCATCAGCTCCAGGAAGGTCTCCTGGATCTTCTGCGCCTCGGCCAGGTCCTTGCCGACGAGGAGGTCGTTCAGTACGGAGGCGGAGGCCTGACTGATCGAGCAGCCCTGGCCCTCGTACGAGACGTCACTGATCGTCGTGCCGTCGTACTTCACGCGCAGCGTGATCTCGTCGCCGCACGTCGGGTTGACGTGGTGCACCTCGGCGTCGCCATCCCGCAGACCACGCCCGTGCGGGTGCTTGTAGTGGTCCAGGATGACTTCCTGGTACATGGAGTCCAGTTTCACCGTTCAGCACGCCCCTCAGCCGAAGAAGTTCCGTACGTGCTCCAGGCCGTCGACCAGAGCGTCGATCTCGGTCGGCGTGGAGTACAGATAGAACGACGCTCGCGTGGTCGCAGGAATTCCGTACCTCAGGCAGACCGGCCGTGCGCAGTGGTGTCCGACCCGGACGGCGATGCCCTGCTCGTCGAGGACCTGGCCCACGTCGTGCGGGTGGATGTCACCGAGCGTGAAGGAGATCGCCGCGCCCCGGTCCTCGGCCGTGGTGGGGCCGATGATCCGCAGGTCGGGCACCTCGCCGAGCCGCTTCACCGCGTACTCGGTGAGCGCGTGCTCATGGGCGAGGATCTTGTCCATGCCGATCGCCGACAGATAGTCGATGGCCGCGCCCAGACCGACCGCCTGCGCGATCGGCGGGGTGCCCGCCTCGAACTTGTGGGGCGCCGGGGCGTACGTCGACGAGTGCATCGACACCGTCTCGATCATCTCGCCGCCGCCGAGGAACGGAGGCAGGTCCTCGAGCAGTTCCTGGCGGCCCCAGAGGACGCCGATGCCCGTCGGGCCGCACATCTTGTGGCCGGTGAAGGCCACGAAGTCGGCCTGGAGGGCCTGTACGTCCAGCGGCATGTGCGGCGCGGCCTGCGAGGCGTCGATGCAGACCAGCGCGCCGACCTCCTGCGCCCGGCGCACTATCGCCTCGACGGGGTTGACCGTGCCGAGGATGTTCGACACGAGCACGAAGGAGACGATCTTCGTCTTCTCCGTGATGATCTCGTTGATGTTCGAGAGGTCGAGGCGGCCGTCGTCGGTGAGGCCGAACCACTTCAGCTTCGCGCCCGTGCGCTGCGCGAGCAGCTGCCACGGCACGATGTTGGAGTGGTGCTCCATCTCCGTGATGACGATCTCGGTCTCGTGGTCCACCCGGTAGGGCTCGTCGGCCCAGCCCAGCATGTTGGCCACGAGGTTGAGCGACTCGGAGGCGTTCTTGGTGAAGATCACCTCGTCGCGGCTCGGCGCGTTGATGAACGCCGCGACCTTGTCGCGCGCGCCCTCGTACAGCGCCGTGGCCTCCTCGGCGAGCACATGCACACCGCGATGGACGTTGGCGTTGTAGCGCTCGTAGTACTCGTTCAGGGCGTCCAGCACCTGGCGCGGCTTCTGCGAGGTCGCCGCGTTGTCCAGGTACACGAGCTTCTGACCGTCGTGGACCGTGCGGTCCAGGATGGGGAAGTCCTTGCGGATCGCCTCGGTGTCGAGGAGGAGGCCCGGCGACTGCGTCACGCTGATACGCCACCCTTCGTGTAAGCCTCGTAGCCCTCGTCCTCCAGCTTGTCGGCGAGCTCGGCGCCGCCGGACTCGACGATCCGGCCCGCGGAGAAGACGTGGACGTAGTCGGGCTTGATGTAGCGCAGGATGCGGGTGTAGTGCGTAATGAGCATGGTGCCCACCTCGCCGCTCTCGCGGACGCGGTTGACGCCCTCGGAGACGACGCGCAGGGCGTCGACGTCCAGGCCGGAGTCCGTCTCGTCGAGGATCGCGACCTTCGGCTTGAGCAGCTCCAGCTGAAGGATCTCGTGGCGCTTCTTCTCACCGCCGGAGAAGCCCTCGTTGACGTTGCGCTCGGCGAAGGCCGGGTCCATGTTGAGCCGCTCCATGGTCTCCTTGACCTCCTTCACCCACGTCCGCAGCTTGGGGGCCTCGCCGCGGATCGCGGTGGCGGACGTACGGAGGAAGTTGGAGACCGAGACGCCGGGGACCTCGACCGGGTACTGCATCGCCAGGAACAGGCCGGCGCGGGCGCGCTCGTCGACGGACATCGCCAGGACGTCTTCGCCGTCGAGGGTGACGGTGCCGCTGGTGATGGTGTACTTCGGGTGCCCCGCGAGCGAGTAGGCGAGGGTCGACTTGCCGGAGCCGTTCGGGCCCATGATGGCGTGCGTCTCGCCCTGCTTCACGGTGAGGTCGACACCCTTGAGGATTTCCTTCGTGCCGTTCTCGACCTCGACGGTGACGTGCAGGTCTCGGATTTCAAGCGTTGCCATGGGTGCCTCAGGACTCCTGGGAAAGGGAGACGAGCACATCGTCCCCTTCGATCTTTACGGGGTATACGGGGACGGGGCGCGTCGCGGGAAGGCCGGACGGTTTGCCGGTGCGGAGGTCGAAGCTGGAGCCGTGCAGCCAGCACTCGATCTGGCAGTCCTCCACCTCGCCCTCGGAGAGCGAGACGTTCGCGTGCGAGCAGATGTCGTGGATCGCGAACACCTCCCCCTCGGTCTGCACGACCGAGACCGGCGTGCCGTCGAGTTCCACCCGCTTCGGGGTGTCCTCCTCCAGCTCGCTCAGCCCACAGACGCGTACGAACGTCGAAGAGGCAGCCATCAGACCGACGCCTCCAGCTCCTCGTCGATCTTCACGAGAAGGCGCTCTTCGATGTCGTCGACGCCGATCTGCTGGACCAGTTCGGCGAAGAAGCCGCGGACCACCAGACGCCGGGCCTCGTCGGCCGGGATGCCGCGGGCCATCAGGTAGAAGAGCTGCTCGTCGTCGAAGCGGCCGGTCGCGCTCGCGTGCCCGGCGCCGACGATCTCGCCGGTCTCGATCTCCAGGTTCGGCACGGAGTCGACCCGGGCGCCGTCGGTCAGCACCAGGTTGCGGTTCATCTCGTACGTGTCCGTGCCCTCGGCCTTGGCCTCGATCAGCACGTCACCGATCCACACCGCGTGCGCGTCGTCGCCCTGGAGCGCGCCCTTGTAGGCGACGTTCGACTTGCAGTGCGGCATGTTGTGGTCGACCAGGAGGCGGTGCTCCTGGTGCTGGCCCGCGTCGGTGAAGTACAGGCCGAACAGCTCGGCCTCGCCGCCGGGGCCGGCGTAGGCGACACGCGGGTGCAGGCGTACGAGGTCGCCGCCGAAGGTGACCACGAACGACTTGAAGGTGGCGTCCCGGCCGATCAGCGCGTTGTGCTGGGCCACGTGCACGGCCTTGTCGTCCCAGTCCTGGATGGAGACGACCGTCAGCTTGGCGCCGTCGCCCAGGATGTAGTCGACATTGGTGGCGACCACCGCGTCACCGGTGTGGTCGAGGACGACGACGGCCTCGGCGAAGGCTCCCAGTTCGATGACCTGGTGGCCGTAGGAGATCCCGCCCTCGCCGTGCACGGCGATGCGGATCGGCTCGGTGAGCACCGTCTCCTTGGGGACGGTGACCACGCCGGCCTTCTCGAACGCCGAGTACGCCTGGGCGGCGACGCGGTCCACCGGGGTGCCCGCCTTGCCGATCCGGGCGTCGTCACGGCCGACGGTCTCGACGACGACTCCCGCGGGGGCGTCGATGCCGACCCTCACGCCGCCGCCGGCGGCGACCGCGGTGCCGTCGTGCAGCCCGCGCAGCCGCTCCAGCGGCGTGAAGCGCCACTCCTCCTCGCGGCCGTGCGGGACCGGGAAGTCCGCCACGTCGAAGGACGGGGGCGCGCTCATGCGCGTGGCGACGGTCGACTCGGCGGCCACCGCGATCTGGCCGGCGGTGGTGGACCCCACCGGGATGTTCTGAGCCTCAGCCATGGCTGTCGGTCTGCTCTCTTTCCTGCGTCAGTGATTCGCTAGCTGTCTTGGGAGACGGGCCTTAACCGACCGCGCCTTCCATCTGCAGCTCGATCAGCCGGTTGAGCTCAAGGGCGTACTCCATCGGCAGCTCCTTCGCGATGGGCTCGACGAAGCCGCGCACGATCATGGCCATCGCCTCGAACTCGCTCAGACCACGGCTCATCAGGTAGAAGAGCTGGTCCTCGGAGACCTTGGAGACGGTCGCCTCGTGGCCCATGGACACGTCGTCCTCGCGGACGTCCACGTAGGGGTACGTGTCGGAGCGGGAGATGGTGTCGACAAGCAGCGCGTCGCACAGCACGTTGGACTTCGAGCCGTGGGCTCCCTCGCCGATCTCCACCAGACCACGGTAGGAGGTACGGCCGCCACCGCGCGCGACGGACTTCGACACGATGTTGGACGAGGTGTTCGGCGCCATGTGGACCATCTTGGAGCCGGCGTCCTGGTGCTGGCCCTCGCCCGCGAAGGCGATGGACAGGGTCTCGCCCTTGGCGTGCTCGCCCATCAGGTAGACGGCCGGGTACTTCATCGTCACCTTGGAGCCGATGTTGCCGTCGATCCACTCCATGGTCGCGCCCTCGTACGCCACGGCGCGCTTGGTGACCAGGTTGTAGACGTTGTTCGACCAGTTCTGGATGGTCGTGTACCGGCAGCGGGCGTTCTTCTTGACGATGATCTCGACGACCGCGGAGTGCAGCGAGTCCGACTTGTAGATCGGAGCCGTGCAGCCCTCGACGTAGTGCACGTAGGCACCCTCGTCGACGATGATCAGGGTCCGCTCGAACTGGCCCATGTTCTCCGTGTTGATACGGAAGTAGGCCTGGAGCGGGATCTCCACGTGCACGCCCTTCGGCACGTAGATGAAGGAGCCGCCGGACCACACGGCGCTGTTCAGCGACGCGAACTTGTTGTCGCCGACCGGGATGACGGTCCCGAAGTACTCCTTGAAGAGCTCCGGGTGCTGCTTCAGCGCGGTGTCGGTGTCCAGGAAGATGACGCCCTGCTCCTCCAGGTCCTCGCGGATCTGGTGGTAGACGACCTCGGACTCGTACTGGGCCGCGACACCGGCGACGAGGCGCTGCTTCTCCGCCTCGGGGATGCCGAGCTTGTCGTACGTGTTCTTGATGTCCTCGGGCAGGTCCTCCCAGGACTCCGCCTGCTTCTCCGTGGAGCGCACGAAGTACTTGATGTTGTCGAAGTCGATGCCCGACAGGTCCGAGCCCCAGTTCGGCATGGGCTTCTTCTCGAACAGGCGCAGGCCCTTGAGACGGAGCTTGGTCATCCACTCCGGCTCGTTCTTCTTGGTGGAGATGTCGCGGACGACGTCCTCGTTGATGCCTCGCTTCGCAGAGGCACCGGCCACGTCGGAGTCGGCCCAGCCGTATTCGTACGTACCCAGACCCTCGAGCTCGGGGTGGGCAGTCTCCTCGATGGGGAGCGTCATGCGGGGTTCCTCCCGGCGGTACTTGCAGATGCGTGATCAGTGGTCTTGGGGGGCGTGGAAATCTTGGGGATGAACGTCGTGCAGACGCCGTCGCCGTGCGCGATGGTCGCCAGGCGCTGGACATGTGTGCCGAGCAGCTGGGAGAAGATCTCGGTCTCCGCCTCGCACAGCTGCGGGAACTTCTCGGCGACGTGGGCGACAGGGCAGTGGTGCTGGCAGAGCTGCTCGCCGACCGGTGCGCTTCGCGCCGTAGCAGCGTACCCGTCCGCGCTCAGGGCCTTGGCCAGCGCTTCGGTGCGCTTCTCCGGGGCGGCGGCCTCGATCGCCTCGCGGTACGCGGTGGCCTGCTCGGCGATCCTCGCGCGGGCGAAGGCGACGACCGCCTCGTCCCCGCCGAACCGTTCCTGGATCCAGCGCAGGGCGTCCGCGGCGAGCTTGTCGTAGGACTGGTCGAAGGCGTCGCGGCCGCAGTCGGTGAGCGCGAAGACCTTGGCGGGACGGCCGCGCGTACGCGCTCCGTACACCCGCTGCTCCCGCGCCTCGACGACGTCGTCGGCGACCAGCGCGTCCAGATGCCGTCGTACGGCCGCCTGGGTGAGCCCCAGCCGTCCGGCCAGTTCGGTGGCGGTCGACGGCCCGTGGTCCAGGATGGATCGCGCGACCCGGTTGCGCGTGGAGCGCTCACCGGTCGCGAGTTCCTCCTGAGGGGGCCCCGTGGGGGTCTCCCGAGCCTCGCCGACGTTTTTCACAACGCCATTGTTGCGTAATTCCTCTGGGCCAGGCAAGCCGCGCCCTCGCCGTCGGGTGGTGCCCTGCGTCACTTAGGTTCACCTAAGCTGACCTGCGCAAACGATCTCTGATCGATCAAACGGGTGGCGCGGGCGGACGGCTTCGGGGACACTCCCGAACCATGCCCACACCCCCTCCCACCGGCCCTCTTGTCACCCGGGACTCCCTCGCCGGCCAGCTGCGCGAGCTGGGCGTCGAGGCCGGTGAGACCCTGCTCGTCCATTCCTCCCTCAGCTCGCTCGGCTGGGTCTGCGGAGGTGCCGTGGCGGTCGTCCAGGGACTGCTCGACGCACTCGGCCCGGACGGCACGCTCGTGGTGCCCACCCAGACCGGCGACCTCTCGGACCCGGCCCTGTGGGGCAATCCGCCGGTACCCGAGGAGTGGTGGGAGACGATCCGGGCCACGATGCCCGCGTACGACCCCCTCGTCACGCCCGCGCGCGGGGTCGGCGTGATCCCCGAGACCGTGCGCAAGTGGCCGGGCGCGTCGCGCAGCGCGCATCCGCAGACGTCGTTCGCGGCGCTCGGCTCTCGTGCTGCGGCGGTCACGGAAGGGCACGCGCCCGACTGCCGGCTCGGTGAGCGCAGCCCGCTGGCCCGGCTGGAGGAGCTGAGCGCCCGGGTGCTGCTGCTCGGTGCCGGCTACGACACGTGCACCAGCTTCCACCTCGCCGAATACCGCATACCCTCGCCGCTCGTGAGAGTGGGCCGGCCCGGCCCGGCCGGCTGGGAGGTCGTGACCGAGGTGTCCATCTCCTCGGACCGGTTCGACGAACTGGGCCACGACTTCGAGCGGGACCGTACCGTCGTCCGCGGGAAGGTGGGCGCTGCCGACGTACGGCTGTTCCCCCTGGCGGACGCGGTCGCGTACGCGCGGCGGTGGCTGGCGCTGCACCGGTCCCGCGAGGAGGAGATCCCGTACCCCCCGGTCTGATGCGCCCTTCGCGTACCTAGACTCTGGCCCATGCGAAGTGAGCCCGTGGTCCAGGTCCAGGCCCTGGTGAAGCGGTACGGCACGAAGACCGCGGTGGACGGCCTCGACCTGGTGGCCGAGGCAGGTGTCACCGCCGTACTCGGACCCAACGGCGCGGGCAAGACGACCACGGTCGAGACCTGCGAGGGGTACCGGAAACCGGACTCCGGCACGGTGCGCGTCCTGGGCCTCGACCCGGTGCGACAGGCCCGCGAACTGCGTCCCCGCATCGGCGTGATGCTCCAGTCCGGGGGCGTCTACTCGAGCGCGCGGGCGGACGAGATGCTCCGCCATGTCGCCAGGCTGCACGCCGATCCGCTGGACGTGGACGCCCTCATCGAGCGGCTGGGACTGGAGGGTTGCGGCCGGACGACGTACCGGCGGCTGTCGGGCGGCCAGCAGCAGCGGCTCGCGCTGGCGATGGCCGTGGTGGGGCGCCCGGAGCTGGTGTTCCTGGACGAGCCGACCGCCGGTCTCGACCCGCAGGCCCGCCGCGCCACCTGGGACCTCGTCCGTGATCTGCGGACCGACGGCGTCTCCGTGATCCTCACCACCCACTACATGGACGAGGCCGAGCAGCTCGCCGACGACGTCGCGATCATCGACGCCGGCCGGGTCATCGCCCATGGCTCACCCGAGGAGCTGTGCCGCGGCGGCGCCGAGAACACCCTGCGCTTCATAGGCCGCCCGGGACTGGACGTCGGCTCCCTGCTGAAGGCGCTCCCCGCCGACTGCACGGCCGCGGAGCTGACGCCGGGCTCGTACCGGGTCGTCGGCAAGGTCGACCCGCAACTGCTCGCGACGGTCACCTCCTGGTGCGCGCAGCACGGGGTGATGCCGGAGAAGATCTCGGTCGAACGGCACACCCTCGAAGACGTGTTCTTGGAACTGACCGGCAAGGAGCTGCGTTCATGACCACCGGCATCACCACGGGCACTGCCTCCGGCGTCTACGCACCGCGGCCGGGTGCGGCCCCGCTGCCCCGCATGATCGCGGCCCAGGCGGCGCTGGAGACGAAGATGCTGCTGCGCAACGGCGAGCAGCTGCTACTGACCGTGGTCATCCCCACGCTGCTGCTCGCCCTCTTCAGCTCCGTGGACATCGTCGACACCGGTGCCGGCAAGGCGGTGGACTTCCTCGCCCCCGGCATCCTCGCGCTCGCCGTGATGTCGACGGCGTTCACCGGGCAGGCCATCGCGACGGGCTTCGAGCGCCGGTACGGCGTCCTGAAGCGGCTCGCCTCCTCCCCCCTCCCCCGCTGGGGACTGATGACCGCGAAAACGGTGTCCGTGCTGGTCACGGAGGTCCTCCAGGTGATCCTGCTCACGGTGATCGCCTTCGCCCTGGGCTGGTCCCCGCACGGCAACCCCTTCGCCGTGCTGCTTCTGCTGGTCCTGGGCACGGCCGCCTTCTCAGGGCTCGGCCTGCTGATGGCGGGCACGCTGAAGGCCGAGGCGACGCTGGCCGCCGCCAACCTGGTCTTCCTGCTGCTGCTCGTCGGCGGCGGCGTGATCGTCCCGCTGGACAAGTTCCCGCCCGGCGCGCAGGACGTGCTGGGCCTCCTGCCGATCTCGGCACTGTCGGACGGCCTGCGCGACGTGCTCCAGCACGGGGCCGGGATGCCCTGGGGCGACCTGGGGATTCTCGCCGTGTGGGCGGTCGTGGGGCTGGCTGCCGCCGGGCGGTTCTTCCGGTGGGAGTAGGCCCGGAGCAGGCCGGTGTCCGTGGGGAGTAGGCCCGGCGCAGGCCGGCGAGGGACCCTCGTGAAAGCGTGCACAAGCGGGCCCCTACGATGGAACTCGTGCTCAATGTGACCCGTGCCGACGCCGTAGCGGCCGTCCGCAATCCCCTCGCCTTCATCGCCGAACGCTGGACCCCGGACCCCCGGACGGTCCAGCGCGCGGCACTCACCGCGCTCGTCATGTCGGTGGTCATCGTGGTCACCGGCGGTGCGGTCCGGCTCACCGGTTCCGGGCTCGGCTGCCCGACCTGGCCCAAGTGCACCGACAACTCGCTGACCGCGACCAGCGCGATGGGCTTCCACGGCGCCATCGAGTTCGGCAACCGCATGCTGACCTACGTGCTGTGCGCGGCGGTCGGCTGGGCGATCATCGCCGCGCGCTCCCAGAAGCCGTACCGGCGCAGCCTGACCCGGCTGGGCTGGGCGCAGTTCTGGGTCGTGATGAGCAACGCGATCCTCGGCGGCATCGTGGTGCTCGTCGGTCTCAACCCGTACACGGTCGCGGCGCACTTCGTGGCGACATCGGCCCTGATCGCGATCGCCGCGGTGATGTGGCAGCGCACCCGGGAGGGCGACGCAGCGCCCCGTCCGCTGGTCGGCAAGGCCGTGCAACAGCTGGTCTGGTTCCTGGTCGCCGCCGCCGTCCTGCTGATCCTGGTCGGCACGATCGTGACCGGCGCGGGTCCGCACGCGGGCGACTCCCGCGAGGTCGAGCGGATGCCCCTCGACTGGGAGACCGTCGCCAAGGTGCACGCCGTGCTCGCCTGGATCGTGGTGTCGCTGACGTTCGCCCTGTGGTTCGTCCTCAAGGCGGTCGACGCACCCAAGAACACCCTGCGGCGCACGCGCGAACTGTTCCTGATCCTGCTGAGCCAGGGCGCGATCGGCTACATCCAGTACTTCACCAACCTGCCCGAAGCCCTGGTGGGCCTCCACATGCTGGGCTCCGCCCTGATGTGGATCTGGGTGCTGCGGGTGCTCCTGTCACTGCGGGAGCGGCAGGAGGCGGTCGCCGACCTGCCGGGTCAGCCGACCGAGGCGACGCTGACGAAGGCCTGAGGCCGGGTCACTGCCGGCACGGACCTGCCGGTCACGGACCCGCCGACCACCGACCTCCCGGCCACGGACCCGCCGGCACGGACCCACCGGTCACGGACCTCCCGACCACGGACCCGCCGGCACGAATCCGCCGACCACCCGGCCACGGACCTCCCGACCACGAACCTGCCGGCACGAATCCGCCGACCCACCGACCCGCCGGCACGGACCCGCCGACACGGACCTCACGGCCACGGCCCCGCCGGTCACTCCAAGCCGTACACCCGCCGCGCGTTCCCCGCCGCGATCAGCCCCGCCACCCGCTGCGCGTCCGGCAGCGACCACGCGCCCTCGGCGACCCAGCCGCCCAGCACCCGCGCCAGCGCCTCGCGGAACAGCCGGGCTCCCACCACGTGCAGCTCGGGCAGCCCCTGGGCGCCGCTGGAGAAGAGGATCTTGCCGAAGGGGGCCAGCTCCAGGATCTCCGCGAGGACGGTGGCGGCCCGGGCGCCGGTGCGGACCAGGGCGGCCCCGGAGTCGGCGTACACATGCGGAAAGACCCCGGCGAGATGGGCGGCGTGCCGGTGGTAGGGGTAGCCGTGCAGCAGGACGAGGTCGGTGCCCAGTCCCGCCGTGGCCCGGACGAAGTCCGTCAGCAGCACCGGATCGGTGCGGTCGATGCGCAGGCCCGGTTCGCCGAGCCCGGCGTGCAGTTGGAGGGGCAGTCCGGAGGCGACGGCGATCCACAGCAGG
Organism: Streptomyces sp. NPDC050619; assembly: GCF_040654815.1. NCBI lineage: Bacteria > Bacillati > Actinomycetota > Actinomycetes > Kitasatosporales > Streptomycetaceae > Streptomyces > Streptomyces sp. NPDC050619. The sequence continues at coordinate 233,129 of NZ_JBFAIR010000005.1, forward strand.
TGCCGTAGCAGCACCGGATCGCTCAGCTCCCCGCCCACCCGGCGTCCGGCCAGCCAGCGCCCGGCGGCGCCCCGCACCTCTCCCGGCCCCGGCGGCTCGGGCGCGAGCGCGAGTCCGTGCCGTACGCCCGCCACGGAGGTGAAGGCGACGGCGTTCGCGGCGGCCCCGTGCACCGACTCGGCGAGGTTGGCGAGAAAGGACTCGACGGTGCCGGAGGTGTCGGCGACCTGTTCGGCGAGGAGTTCCAGGCGCACGATCTCGCGCGTCCCGGCGTCCGCGGCGGAGGCCATCTCGACAGGGCCGGTGAGGTCGCCGGGCAGCCCGGTGTCGACCAGGTACGTCGTGATCCCGCTGCCGCGCAGCAGCCGGCGGCCCGATTCCAGTACGCCGAGTTCACGGCGCCGGGCGAGATAGCGGGCGGGCGCGCAGTGCGGTTCGAGCCCGAGGAGCGGGGGGCACCAACGCCGTACGGCGAACCCCGTCTGGGTGTCGAAGAGCGTCGTACCCGGCGCGGGCGGACCCTCGGTACGGGCCAACTGGGCCTCGAAGGTGCCGAGGCCCAGCTCCGTTCTCAGCACGCCGTGGCAGTACTGGTCCACGAGGGACGGCGTTTCGATCATCCGGGCTCCCCGCGGCTGGACCTCTTTCTTCAAAGGTCCTAACGGGTGAACCAGGCATCAGGTGTTGCGATCACGCACACCCGGTGCGAACAGCGGACGGATCTCAGGCGTTGCTCGGACCGCCCACCTGGATCCCCGCCATGCGGCTCCACTCGTACGGGCCCGTCTTGACCTTCGCCGCGAACTCGCCGTCGAACGCCTCGTGGACGGTGATGCCGGACTTCTCGACGGCCTTCTCGGCGATCTCGTACGAGGGGGCCACCAGGTCGCCCCAGGCGCCGTCCTCACCGACGAGCACGATGCGGGCGCCGCGCTGTCCGAGGTAGGCGATCTGGCCCTCGGCCCCGCCGTGCGCCTTGGAGAAGCCGCTGATCCGGTGGGCGAGCCGCGTCACCCTGCGTGCGGTCTTCGGGTCGACCTGCTGCGTGTCTGCCATGGTCAGGATGCTACCGACGGGTAGATCAAACGGCGACGGGCGGGGTGAGTGGCCTTGGCCACGCACCCCGCCCGCCACCGGGACTCAGCGCAAGAAACCGGGACTCATCGCAGGAAAGGATCCACCGCGACCGCCACGAACAGGAGCGACACATAGGTGATCGACCAGTGGAACAGCCGCATCTCCTTGAGCTTGCCACCGGTGACCTCGGCCTTGGCGCGGCTGAGCAGCCCGTGCGCCTCCCACAGCCAGAAGCCGCCGGCCAGCAGCGCGACCGCCGTGTAGAACCAGCCCGTGTAGCCGAGCGGGGTCAGCAGCAGCGAGACCGCCACCATCACCCAGCTGTAGATCACGATCTGCTTGGCGACGACCTTGTTGGAGGCGATCACCGGCAGCATCGGCACGCCCACGCGCGCGTAGTCCGCCCTCACCTTCATGGACAGCGGCCAGTAGTGCGGCGGCGTCCAGAAGAACATGACGAGGAAGAGGATGACCGGCGCCCACGACATCGAGTTCGTCACGGCGGACCAGCCGATGAGCACCGGGAGACAGCCGGCGATGCCGCCCCACACGATGTTCTGCGACGTACGGCGCTTGAGGATCATCGTGTAGACGACGACATAGAAGAGGAGCGCCCCGAGGGCGAGCCAGGCCGACAGCCAGTTGACGGTCAGGCCGAACAGCAGGGTGGAGACGATCGCCAGGGTGATGCCGAAGGTCAGGCACTCGCGCGGGCTGACCATGCCGGTGACCAGCGGGCGCTGCGCGGTGCGGTCCATGAGCGCGTCGATGTCGCGGTCGATGTACATGTTCAGCGCGTTGGCGCCGCCCGCGGAGAGGTAGCCGCCGACGCAGGTGAGCAGCACCAGCTTCAGGTCAGGCACGCCCCGCTGCGCCAGGAACATCACCGGAACCGTGGTGATCAGCAGCAGTTCGATGATCCGCGGCTTGGTCAACGCCACGAACGCCTTGACACGGGCCCCGAACGGCCGGTGGCTCGGGCTCTGGCTCGTCCCGATAATCCCCGCTGGACGGGATTCAACGGCCGTCACGCACACCCCTGACAGAGAACATTTCAGCAAGCCTCCCGTGTGAAGTCCCGGTAAAGGCTCGCGCGTACCACGCCACTGTAGACGTTGCCCATACCCCGACATTCGCGGGGGTCGGGTCGTGTTGAGCGGCGCTCCGGAAGAGCCGACAGGCACTCGATTGAGCACTCGGACGAGCGGCCCCGTATTCACCTGCCGAACGCGGAACGGCCCAGTCGGGAGGCGGATTCCGACGAGGCCCGGCAGTCTGGAATGACTCGAAAAAATGGACGTTCTTACAGGGGTAGGCTCGACAGCGGCCGGTGTGCTCCCAGATGCACCGGCAGCCGGTGGGCGCGCGCCCAGAACACCCGGCATTCGACCTTGTGGAGAGGAGCCCTGACTCAGGGTGAGCACCAAGCCGACCACCACAGACCTCGAGTGGACCGAGTTGGACCAGCGGGCCGTCGACACCGCCCGCGTCCTGGCCGCCGACGCCGTACAGAAGGTCGGTAACGGCCATCCCGGTACGGCGATGAGCCTGGCGCCCGCCGCCTACACCCTCTTCCAGAAGGTGATGCGGCACGACCCGGCGGACGCCGACTGGACCGGGCGTGACCGGTTCGTGCTGTCCGCGGGACACTCGTCCCTGACCCTCTACACCCAGCTGTACCTGGCCGGCTTCGGCCTGGAGCTGGACGACCTGAAGGCCTTCCGCACCTGGGGCTCCAAGACTCCCGGCCACCCGGAGTACGGGCACACCACCGGTGTGGAGACGACGACCGGCCCGCTCGGGCAGGGCGTGGCCAACGCGGTGGGCATGGCGATGGCCGCCCGCTACGAGCGCGGTCTGTTCGACCCGGATGCCCCCGAGGGCACCTCCCCCTTCGACCACTTCATCTTCGCGATCGCCGGTGACGGCTGCCTCCAGGAGGGCATCTCCGCCGAGGCGTCCTCGCTGGCCGGCCACCAGAAGCTCGGCAACCTCGTCCTCCTGTGGGACGACAACCACATCTCCATCGAGGGCGACACCGAGACGGCCGTCTCCGAGGACACCGTCAAGCGCTACGAGGCCTACGGCTGGCATGTGCAGCGCGTGGCCCCGAAGCCGGACGGCGACCTCGACCCGCACGCCCTCTACAACGCGATCGAGGCGGCCAAGCAGGTCACCGACCGGCCCTCCTTCATCGCGATGCGCTCGATCATCGCCTGGCCCGCCCCGAACGCGCAGAACACCGAGGCGGCGCACGGCTCCGCGCTGGGTGACGACGAGGTCGCGGCCACCAAGCGCGTGCTGGGCTTCGACCCCGAGCAGTCCTTCGAGGTCGCCGACGAGGTCCTGGGCCACGCCCGGGCGCTGGGTGAGCGGGGCCGGCAGGCGAAGGCCGAGTGGGAGAAGTCCTTCCAGGAGTGGCGCAACAACAACCCGGAGCGGGCCGCCGAGTTCGACCGGATCGCCGCGGGCGAACTGCCGGCCGGCTGGGAGGAGAAGATCCCGGTCTTCGAGACGGGCAAGGGTGTCGCCACCCGTGCCGCCTCCGGCAAGGTGCTCCAGGCGCTCGGCGCGGTCATTCCCGAACTGTGGGGCGGCTCGGCCGACCTGGCCGGCTCGAACAACACCACCATCGACAAGACGTCGTCCTTCCTGCCGGCGGACAACCCGCTGCCGGAGGCGCAGCCGTACGGCCGCACGGTCCACTTCGGCATCCGCGAGCACTCGATGGCCGCGGAGATGAACGGCATCGCGCTGCACGGCAACACCCGTATCTACGGCGGCACCTTCCTGGTGTTCTCCGACTACATGCGCAACGCGGTGCGGCTGTCCGCCCTGATGCACCTGCCGGTGACGTACGTGTGGACGCACGACTCCATCGGTCTCGGTGAGGACGGCCCGACCCACCAGCCGGTCGAGCACATCGCGTCGCTGCGTGCGATCCCGGGCCTGAACGTGGTGCGCCCGGCCGACGCGAACGAGACCGCGATCGCCTGGCGCGAGATCTTCAAGCGCTACACCAAGGAGTTCGGCAAGGGCGCCCCGCACGGCCTCGCGCTGACCCGCCAGGGCGTGCCGACGTACGCGCCCAACGAGGATGCGGGCAAGGGCGGTTACGTACTGTTCGAGGCCTCCACGGGGACGCCGGACGTGGTCCTCCTCGCCACCGGTTCCGAGGTGCACGTGGCCGTCGAGGCGCGCGAGCAGCTGGAAGCCGACGGCGTGCCGACGCGGGTCGTGTCGATGCCGTGCGTGGAGTGGTTCGAGCAGCAGGACCAGGGGTACCGGGACAGCGTCCTGCCGCCGGCGGTGAAGGCGCGTGTCGCGGTGGAGGCCGGGATCGGTCTCACCTGGCACAAGTACGTGGGGGATGCCGGTCGCATCGTTTCCCTGGAGCACTTCGGTGCTTCGGCCGACGGCAAGGTCCTCTTCCGCGAGTTCGGCTTCACTGCCGAGAATGTGGCTGCCAAGGCCCGGGAATCCCTCACCGCCGCCCAGCGCTGACGCTCATATACGACACGTAGGAGATGCAATTTCCATGACAGACGCACTCAAGCGCCTCTCCGAGGAAGGCGTGGCGATCTGGCTGGACGACCTGTCGCGCAAGCGCATCACGTCCGGCAACCTCGCCGAGCTGATCGACCAGCAGCACGTCGTGGGCGTCACCACCAACCCGTCGATCTTCCAGAAGGCGATCTCCAGCGGTGAGGGCTACGAGCAGCAGGTCTCCGACCTCGCCGCCCGCAAGGTCACCGTCGAAGAGGCCATCCGCATGATCACCACGGCGGACGTCCGCGACGCCGCCGACATCCTGCGCCCGGTCTTCGACGCCACCGGAGGCCAGGACGGCCGCGTGTCGATCGAGGTCGACCCGCGCCTGGCGCACAACACCCAGGCGACGGTCGCCGAGGCCAAGCAGCTGGCCTGGCTGGTGGACCGGCCGAACACCCTCATCAAGATCCCGGCCACCAGGGCGGGCCTGCCGGCGATCACCGAGACCATCGGCCGCGGCATCAGCGTCAACGTCACGCTGATCTTCTCCCTGGAGCGCTACCGCGAGGTCATGGACGCGTACCTGTCCGGCCTGGAGAAGGCCAAGGCAGCGGGCCTCGACCTCTCGAAGATCCACTCCGTGGCGTCCTTCTTCGTGTCCCGGGTGGACACCGAGATCGACAAGCGGATCGACGCGCTCGGCACCCCCGAGGCCAAGGCCGCCCGCGGCAAGGCCGCCGTCGCCAACGCGCGGCTGGCCTACCAGGCCTACGAGGAAGTCTTCTCGTCCGAGCGCTGGAGCCCGCTGGAGAACGCCGGCGCCAACAAGCAGCGTCCGCTGTGGGCGTCGACCGGTGTGAAGGACAAGGCGTACAAGGACACGATGTACGTCGACGACCTGGTGGCGCCGAACACCGTCAACACCATGCCGGAGGCGACCCTGTTCGCCACCGAGGACCACGGCCAGATCACCGGCGACACCATCGCCGGCACCTACGAGCAGGCCCGCGCCGACCTCGACGCGGTCGAGAAGCTCGGGATCTCGTACGACGAAGTGGTCCAGCTCCTGGAGGACGAGGGCGTCGAGAAGTTCGAGGCGTCCTGGATCGACCTCCTCAAGTCGACCGAGGCGGAGCTCAAGCGCCTCGCTCCCTCGGAGGGCTGACATCTTGGCGCCTTTCACCGGTTCCGGAGCGAACCCGCTTCGTGACCCCGCCGACCGACGGCTCCCGCGTATCGCGGGGCCGTCGGGCCTGGTCATCTTCGGCGTCACGGGTGATTTGTCCCGGAAGAAGCTCATGCCCGCCGTGTACGACCTCGCGAACCGGGGCCTGTTGCCGCCGGGCTTCTCGCTGGTCGGCTTCGCACGGCGCGAATGGCAGCACGAGGACTTCGCTCAGGAGGTCCACGACGCCGTCAAGGAGCACGCCCGTACGCCGTTCCGCGAGGAGGTCTGGCAGCAGCTCATCCAGGGGATGCGCTTCGTCCAGGGCACCTTCGACGACGACGCGGCCTTCGAGCGGCTGCGCGACACCATCGACGAGCTGGACAAGGCACAGGGCACGGGCGGCAACTTCGCCTTCTACCTGTCCGTGCCGCCGGGCGCCTTCCCGGTGGTCATCCAGCAGCTGAAGAAGCACGGTCTGGCCGACCAGTCGAGCGGTTCCTGGCGGCGCGCGGTCATCGAGAAGCCCTTCGGCCACGACCTGAAGTCGGCCGAGGAACTCAACACGACGGTCGAAGAGGTCTTCGCCCCGGACCAGGTCTTCCGCATCGACCACTACCTGGGCAAGGAGACCGTCCAGAACATCCTGGCGCTGCGTTTCGCCAACACGATGTTCGAGCCGATCTGGAACCGGTCCTTCGTGGACCACGTCCAGATCACCATGGCCGAGGACATCGGCATCGGCGGCCGGGCCGGCTACTACGACGGCATCGGCGCCGCCCGTGACGTCATCCAGAACCACCTGCTCCAGCTGATGGCCCTCACGGCCATGGAGGAGCCCGCCTCCTTCGACGCGGACGCGCTGGCGGCGGAGAAGACCAAGGTGCTCGGCGCGGTGAAGCTGCCTCAGGACCTGGGCCGGGACACCGTGCGCGGGCAGTACGCGGCGGGCTGGCAGGGCGGCGAGAAGGCGGTCGGCTACCTCCAGGAGGAGGGCATCGACGCCCAGTCGAAGACCGACACGTACGCCGCGATCAAGCTGGCGATCGACAACCGGCGGTGGGCCGGGGTGCCGTTCTTCCTGCGCACCGGCAAGCGGCTCGGCCGTCGCGTCACCGAGATCGCGGTCGTCTTCCAGCGGGCCCCGCACTCCCCCTTCGACCACACGGCGACGGAGGAGCTGGGCAAGAACGCGATCGTCATCCGCGTTCAGCCCGACGAGGGCGTCACCGTGCGCTTCGGCTCCAAGGTGCCCGGCACCTCGATGGAGATCCGGGACGTCTCCATGGACTTCGCCTACGGCGAGTCCTTCACGGAGTCGAGCCCGGAGGCGTACGAGCGCCTGATCCTCGACGTGCTGCTCGGCGACTCGAACCTCTTCCCGCGCACCGAGGAGGTCGAGCTGTCCTGGAAGATCCTCGACCCGATCGAGGAGTACTGGGACAGGCACGGCAAGCCCGCGCAGTACCCCTCCGGCACCTGGGGCCCCGTCGAGGCGGACGAGATGCTGGAGCGAGACGGACGGAGCTGGCGCCGGCCATGAAGACAGACCTCACGGACACCACGGCCAGCAAGATAAACAAGGCACTGGTGCAGGGCCGCCGGGCCATCGGCACACCCGCCGTCGGCCTGGTCCTCACCCTGGTCATCGTCACGGACGAGGAGAACGCGTACGACGCCCTGAAGGCCGCCAACGACGCCTCGCACGAGCATCCCTCGCGCACGCTCGTGGTCATCAGGCGCGTCTCGCGCTCGCCCCGCGACCGTACGCAGTCCCGGCTGGACGCCGAGGTGCGGCTGGGCGCGGACGCGGGCACCGGCGAGACGGTGGTGCTGCGGCTGTACGGCGAGGTGACCAACCACGCCCAGTCGGTCGTCCTGCCTCTGCTGCTGCCGGACGCCCCGGTGGTGGTCTGGTGGCCGGTGAACGCGCCGCTGGATCCGGCGCAGGATCCGCTGGGCGCCCTCGCCCAGCGCCGGGTCACCGACACGTACGCCTCCGAGCAGCCGGTACGGGAGCTCGGCATCCGCGCCGACGCCTACACACCGGGCGACACCGACCTCTCCTGGACCCGCATCACGCCCTGGCGTTCGATGCTGGCCGCGGCGCTCGACCAGGTCACCTGCGAGGTCAAGGCCGTCGAGGTGGAGGGCGAGGAGTTCAACCCGAGCTGCGAGCTGCTGGCGATGTGGCTCGCGGACCGGCTGGACGTGCCGGTGAAGCGTTCGCTGTCCTCGGGCCCCGGGCTGACGGCGGTCCGCATGAACACCGATCACGGTCCGATCGTGCTGGACCGGGCGGACGGCTCTCTGGCGACCCTGTCCATCCAGGGCCAGCCGGACCGTGCGGTGGCGCTCAAGCGGCGCGAGACGGCCGAGCTGATCGCGGAGGAGCTGCGGCGACTGGACCCGGACGACACGTACGCGTCCGCGCTGCGCTTCGGCGTGGACCGGCTGAGCACCTCGAACGGCAAGGGGGGCAAGGCGCCCGCCGGGAAGCCGGCCCCGGAACCGGACACCGACGCCCAGGGTCCGGTCGCCAAAGGAGAACCAGGAGAACCGGTCGGCACAGGGGAACCGGCCGCGGTCCCCGCTCCCGTCGAAACGGCTGCGAAAGCTCCCGCGAAGGAAGCGGCGGCGCAGGCCCCGGTGAAGAAGGCGGCGGCGAAGTGAGCACTCCGCAGCTGGTCGTGCATCACGACAAGGAGCTGATGGCCCAGGCCGCCGCGGCCCGCCTGATCACGAAGATCGTGGACGCGCAGGCCTCGCGCGGCGCGGCCTCCGTGGTCCTGACGGGCGGCCGCAACGGCAACGGGCTGCTCGCGGCCCTGGCCGCCGCCCCCGCCCGGGACGCCATCGACTGGGGCCGCCTGGACCTGTGGTGGGGCGACGAGCGGTTCCTGCCGGAGGGCGACCCGGAGCGCAACGTCACACAGGCCCGCGAGGCCCTGCTGGACTCCGTGCCCCTGGACCCGAAGCGGGTGCACGCCATGCCCGCGTCGGACGGACCGTACGGCCCGGACGCGGACGCGGCGGCAGCTGCCTACGCGGAGGAACTGGCCCAGGCGGTGGTCCCCGAGAACCATGCCGCGGTGCCCTCGTTCGACGTCCTGATGCTGGGCGTCGGCCCGGACACGCACGTGGCGTCCCTGTTCCCCGAACTGCCCGCGGCACGGGAGACCGAGCGCACGGTGGTCGGCGTCCACGGCGCCCCGAAGCCCCCGCCGACCCGCGTGACCCTCACCCTCCCGGCGATCCGTGCCGCCCGCGAGGTGTGGCTCCTGGCGGCGGGCGCGGACAAGGCACAAGCCGCGGCGATCGCCCTCTCGGGCGCGGGCGAGGTCCAGGCCCCGGCGGCGGGAGCCCGCGGCCGGGCCCGCACGCTGTGGCTGCTGGACACCGCGGCGGCCTCGCAGCTGCCGCGGTCGCTGTATCCGCCGGCGTCGGCCTGAGACCTGCCGCGTTCGGAAAGCCCCAGGTGATCGGCCTGGGGCTTTCCGCTGCCCGCCCCGGTCCGAGGACAGCCGTGCCCCTTCCGCTTCCGCGCCCGCGCTCACTGTCGGTCGCGCAGCTCCCGGTACGTCGCCACGAGGGCCTTGGTGGAAGCGTCCAGGCCCGGCACGTCAGCGCCCTCGGTGAGCGCCGGCTCGACACGCTTGGCGAGGACCTTGCCGAGTTCGACACCCCACTGGTCGAAGGAGTCGATGTTCCAGACGGCGCCCTGGACGAACACCTTGTGTTCGTAGAGGGCGATCAGCTGGCCGAGGACCGACGGGGTCAGCTCGCGGGCCAGGATGGTGGTCGTGGGGTGGTTGCCCTTGAAGGTCTTGTGCGGGACCAGTTCCTCGGGCACGCCCTCCGCGCGCACCTCGTCGGGCGTCTTGCCGAAGGCCAGCGCCTGCGTCTGGGCGAAGAAGTTCGCCATCAGCAGGTCGTGCTGCGCCGCCAACCCGGGCCGCAGGTCGGCGACCGGCGCGGCGAAGCCGATGAAGTCCGCCGGGATCAGCTTCGTGCCCTGGTGGATCAACTGGTAGTACGCGTGCTGCCCGTTGGTGCCGGGTGTGCCCCACACGACCGGCCCGGTCTGCCAGTCGACCTCCTGCCCGTCCCGGCCGACGTACTTGCCGTTGGACTCCATGTCCAGCTGCTGCAAGTAGGCGGTGAACTTGGACAGATAGTGGCTGTAGGGCAGCACCGCGTGCGACTGGGCGTCGTGGAAGTTGCCGTACCAGATGCCCAACAGGCCGAGCAGCAAAGGCACGTTGGACTCGGCGGGCGCGGTGCGGAAGTGCTCGTCGACGATCCGGAAACCGTCGAGCATCTCCCGGAAGCGGTCCGGGCCGATGGCGACCATCAGGGACAGGCCGATCGCCGAGTCGTAGGAGTAGCGTCCGCCGACCCAGTCCCAGAACTCGAACATGTTCGCCGTGTCGATGCCGAACTCGCTGACCTTGCCGGCGTTCGTCGACAACGCCACGAAGTGCCTCGCGACGGCCTCCTGGCCCGCCTTCAGCTCGGTCAGCAGCCAGTCGCGCGCCGACGTCGCGTTGGTGATCGTCTCGATCGTGGTGAAGGTCTTGGAGGCGATGACGAACAGCGTCTCGGCCGCGTCCAGGTCGCGGATGGCCTCGTGCAGGTCGGCGCCGTCGACGTTCGACACGAAGCGGACCGTGAGGTCGCGGTCGGTGTACGCGCGCAGCGCCTCGTACGCCATCGCGGGGCCCAGATCGGAGCCGCCGATACCGACATTGACCACGTTCTTGATGGGCTTGCCGGTGTGGCCGGTCCAGGCACCCGAACGGACCCGCTCGGCGAAGTCGGCCATCCGGTCGAGGACGGCGTGCACGCCGGGCACGACGTTCTCCCCCTCGACCTCCACCACCGTGTCGCGCGGCGCCCGCAGCGCGGTGTGCAGCACGGCGCGGTGCTCGGTCGTGTTGATCTTCTCGCCGCGGAACATGGCGTCCCTGAGGCCGAAGACACCGGTCCCGGCGGCCAGTTCGCGCAGCAGCCGCAGGGTCTCGTCGGTGACGAGATGCTTGGAGTAGTCGATGTACAGGTCGCCGACCCGCAGCGTGTAGCCGGCACCGCGGCCGGGGTCCGCGGCGAACAGCTCGCGCAGCCGCACCTCGCCGAGTTCCTCGCGGTGCTTGGCCAGAGCGGTCCACTCGGGCGTCTGATTGAGCCTGGTACGGCCGTCAGCGTTCATGTCGGACTTCAGCCTTCTTTCGTCCCTGTCCCAGTTGCCCCAACCTAATTGATCAGCGCGGAGCGTGAGCTGTCGTGGCGTCGTCGTCCGGCGCGACAACGGATACGTCCGCCTTGAGCGTGGGTATCAGCGCGGTGACGGACAGGACGAAGAAGGCCGCCGCGAGCAGGGGCGGAGTGTTCAGGCCCCAGGCGGTGGCCACGACGCCGCCCAGCAGAGCGCCCAAGGGGGCACCCGCCACAGCCAGGGTCCGAAAGGCGGAGGAGACCCGGCCCAGCATCTCGGCGGGGCTGCGCTCCTGCATCACGGTCTGGGTGTTCACGTTCCACACCATGCCCATGAACCCGAAGGCGGCCATGGCGGCCACCAGAGCGACCAGGCTGCGCACCGAGCCCATGACGATCAACGCACCGATCTGCACCGTCCCCGCGAGCAGCACCGCACCCACCCGCCCGAGGCGGGCGACGAGCCGACCGCTCACCACTCCCCCGCTCAGGGCGCCGATCGTGTACGCCGTCATGGCCGCCGCGTATCCCGCCGTGCCGGCGTCCAGCCAGCCCGTCACCAGGAGCACCATGCCGGCGATGAGGGCGCCCACGCCGATGTTGCACAGCGCCGTGGCGGCGCACAGCCCGCGTAGCGCCCGGTCGCGGCCCAGGCTGCGCAGCCCTTCGGCGATCTCGCGGCGCAGGGTGCTGCCCGCCGGTCTCGGCTTCCGCTCGGGCGCGGCGGTCCGCAGCGAGGCGACCAGCGCCGCGGCCACCAGGAAGGTCACGGCGTCGGCCGCGAAGGGCACGGCGGCACCGGCCACCAGGAGCAGTGGCACGACCGGGGCGCCCAGCAGGCCGCCGGCCGTCCGCTGCCCGGTCATCAGGCGCGCGTTCGCGCTGCCCAGCGCCGCGCGGTCCACGAGGGACGGCAGCAGGGCCGTGGACGCGTTGTCGAAGAGTGTCTGGAGGGTGGTCAGGGCGAAGGCCAGCGCGACCAGCAGGCCGATCGAGGCGTGCCCGAGAGCGACGGCCACCGCGAAACAGGCGACCAGCAGGCCTCGTACCGCATCCACCGTCCACATGGCGCGCCGCTGGTCCACGCGGTCGGCGACGGCTCCGCCGAGCAGCCCGAAGACGATCCAGGGCAGATAGCCGCAGGCGGTGACCATCGCGATGAGCAGGGGCCGGTCCGTCAGCGTGGCGGCCAGCAGGGGCAGCGCGGCCCCGCGCAGCGCGTCACCGAAGCTCGAGAGCACGGCGGCGCTCCACAGCCGCCCGAATCCCCCGCGCCACGCGGGCACATGCCTGTCAGCCACCTCGACCGTCGCCACGATTCCCCCTCACGGTTTGCCGATTTACAAACCGTAGAGGGCAGCACTGACAATCGGTCCGCGGACGGGCGGGAAACGGATCCGGGCAGGCCCTGACGCCTGAATCCCCAACCCCTAGATCTCACCCCGCAGTTTGGCGAGCGCCTCGGCGAGGATCGCCTCGCCGTCCGCGTCGCTGCGCCGTTCCCGCACGTAGGCGAGGTGTGTCTTGTAGGGCTCGGTGCGTGGCGGGTCCGGCGGGTTTTCCCGGTCCTGACCTGCCGGAAAGCCGCAGCGCGGGCAGTCCCAGGTATCGGGAACCTGCGCGTCGCTGGCGAAGCTGGGCTGCGTTTCGTGCCCGTTGGAGCACCAGAAGGAGATGCGCAGCCGGGGCGCGGACTCGCCCCGCTCGGCCTCGCCCATCGGCCCCGCCCCGACCCGGCTTCCTCGGATCGCGTTGCCACTTGCCACGGTCGTAACTCCCTGCGTGATGGTGCCGCGAAGCGAGTCGGCGTTTCGCTTCGCTGCGAGCGCCTCAGTCTACGTAAGGCCCAACGCGCGTCCAGTGATTGGAGTTACAACCCCCACACAGACGCAAGCCCCATGATAGGCCGCGCTCAGCTGCGCGTACCGAACATGGGGCTTACGTGTGGAATGTGCGTACTGCGTGGGCAGCCGATCAGTTGTTCACCTTCATCAGGATGCCGAGCACGACAATGCACGCGAACCACAGCAGACCGACCACCACGGTGATGCGGTCGAGGTTGCGCTCGGCGACCGAGGAGCCGCCGACGGACGACTGCATGCCGCCACCGAACATGTCGGAGAGGCCGCCGCCCTTGCCCTTGTGCATCAGCACCAGCAGCATCATCAGCAGGCTGAAGACGATCAGGGCAATCGAGAACCCCATAACCACGGCTGGACCAACTTCCTCGGATCTGGACAGACGACGGGGTCCAGCAAGCACTGCCGGACCCCGCAAGAGTACGACGGATCCCGCTTACCGCATACTCACTGGTCGCGGAACCGCGCGATCTTGACGAACTCGTCGGCGTCCAGCGAGGCACCGCCGACCAGGGCACCGTCGATGTCGGCCTTGGCCATGATCTCGGCGACGTTGCCGGACTTCACGGAGCCGCCGTACTGGATGCGGACCTTGTCGGCCAGCTCCTGCGTGTACAGCTCGGCGATCTTGCCGCGGATGGCCGCGCAGACCTCCTGCGCGTCATCGGCGCCGCAGACCTTGCCGGTGCCGATGGCCCACACGGGCTCGTAGGCGATCACCACGGACTCGGCCTGCTCGGCCGGGAGGTCCTTGAGGCCGCCCTCGACCTGGGCGAGCGTGTGCGTGACGTGGTTGCCCGCCTCGCGGACGTCCAGTTCCTCGCCGACGCACAGGATCGGGGTCAGACCGTGCTTGTAGGCGGCCTTGACCTTGGCGTTGACCAGCTCGTCGGTCTCGTTGTGGTACTGGCGGCGCTCGGAGTGGCCGATCGCCACGTACGTGCACTTCAGCTTGGCCAGCATCGCACCGGAGATCTCGCCGGTGTAGGCACCGGAGTCGTGCGCCGAGATGTCCTGGGCGCCGTACTTGATCTTCAGCTTGTCGCCGTCGACCAGGGTCTGCACGGAGCGCAGGTCGGTGAAGGGCGGCAGGACGGCGACCTCGACGGCGTCGTAGTCCTTGTCGGCCAGGGCGAAGGCGAGCTTCTGGACGTGGGCGATGGCCTCGAGGTGGTTGAGGTTCATCTTCCAGTTGCCCGCCATCAGCGGCGTGCGCCCCGAAGAAGTAGATGCAGCCATTAAGGGTCAGTCCTCCAGTGCGGCGAGGCCGGGGAGCGTCTTGCCCTCGAGGTATTCGAGGGAGGCGCCACCGCCGGTCGAGATGTGGCCGAATGCGTTCTCGTCGAAGCCCAGGATGCGGACGGCCGCGGCGGAGTCGCCACCGCCGACGACCGTGAAGCCCGGGGAGTCGAGGAGGGCCTGGGCGACCGCCTTGGTGCCCTCGGCGTAGTCGGGGTGTTCGAAGACGCCCATGGGGCCGTTCCAGAAGACGGTGGCGGCGTCGGCGAGCTTCGAGGCGTACAGCTTGCGGGACTCGGGCCCGATGTCGAGACCCATCTGGTCGGCCGGGACGGCGTCCGCGGCGACGGTGGACGGCTTGGCCGGGGCCTTGGTCTTCAGGTCCGGGAACTGGGGGGCGGCCAGCACGTCGACGGGGAGGACCAGTTCGACACCGCTCTTCTCCGCGCGCTCGATGTACTCCTGGACGACCGCGATCTGGTCCTCCTGGAGGAGGGAGCTGCCGACCTCGTACCCCTTGGCCTTGAGGAAGGTGTACGCCATACCGCCGCCGATGAGCAGGCGGTCGGCCTTGCCGAGCAGCTGGTCGATGACGGCGAGCTTGTCGGAGACCTTGGCGCCGCCGAGCGCGACCACGTAGGGGCGCTTGACGTCCTCGGTGAGCTGCTTCAGGACGGCGACCTCGGTGGCGATGAGGTGGCCGGCGTAGTGCGGCAGGCGGGCCGGGAGGTCGAAGACCGAGGCGTGCTGCCGGTGCACCGCGCCGAAGCCGTCGCCCACGTATACGTCCGCGAGGGCGGCGAGCCGGTCGGCGAAGGCGCCGCGCTCGGCGTCGTCCTTGCTCGTCTCGCCGGCGTTGAAGCGCAGGTTCTCGATGACGGCGACCTGGCCGTCGGCGAGGCCCGCGACGGTGGAGGTGGCCGACTCGCCGACGGTGTCCGTCGCGAACGCCACGGAGACGCCGAGGAGTTCACCCAGGCGGGCGGCGGCCGGTCCGAGTGAGAAGGCCGGGTCCGGGGCGCCCTTGGGGCGGCCCAGGTGCGAGGCGACGACCACCCGGGCGCCCGCCTCGGCGAGCGCCTTGACGGTGGGCAGAACGGCGCGGATACGGCCGTCGTCGGTGATGGTGGTGCCGTCCAGCGGCACGTTCAGGTCGGCGCGGACGAAGACCCGCCGGCCGGCCACGCCTTCGGCGAGAAGTTCGTCGATCGTCTTCATGGAGGGAACTCCTGAGGAGGGCTCGTGATGCTCGTGGTGCTGGTGATCGTAAGCGGGCTGGTCCGCACGTGAGTCAGGGCTCGGCCAGCGCGTCCCTGCGCTGCCCGAGCCCTGCTCTCACATCAAGGTGCCTGCTCTGGTGATCAGAGCTGGTTGCCGACGAAGACCGTGAGGTCGACGAGGCGGTTGGAGTAGCCCCACTCGTTGTCGTACCAGCCGAGGATCTTCACCGACTTGCCCTCCTGGACCATGGTCAGGGAGGAGTCGAAGGTGCAGGACGCCGGGTCGCCGACGATGTCGGAGGAGACGATCGCGTCCTCCGTGTAGGACAGGTAGCCCTGGAGCTCGCCTTCGGAGGCCTTCTTGAACGCGGCGTTGACCTCGTCCTTGGTGACCTCGCGCTCCAGCTCCACGACCAGGTCGGTGGCCGAGCCGGTCGGGACCGGGACGCGCATCGCGATGCCGTCGAGCTTGCCCTTGAGCTGCGGGAGGACCAGGGCGGTGGCCTTGGCGGCACCGGTCGTGGTCGGGATGATGTTCTCCGCGGCGGCGCGGGCGCGGCGCAGGTCGGAGTGCGGGAAGTCCAGGATGCGCTGGTCGTTCGTGTAGGCGTGGACCGTCGTCATCAGGCCCTTGACGATGCCGAAGTTCTCGTCGAGAACCTTGGCCATCGGCGCCACACAGTTGGTGGTGCAGGAGGCGTTCGAGATGACGTGGTGGCTCGCCGGGTCGTACTTGTTCTCGTTGACGCCCATCACGATCGTGATGTCCTCTTCCTTGGCCGGAGCCGAGATGAGGACCTTCTTGGCGCCGCCCGCGATGTGCTTCTCGGCGTCGGCCTTCTTCGTGAAGATGCCGGTCGACTCGATGACGATGTCGACGCCCAGCTCACCCCACGGGATGTCGGCGGGGTTGCGCTCGGAGAGAACCTTGATCGTCTTGCCGTCGACGGTGATCGTGTCGGCTGTGTGCGACACCTCGGCCTTGAGCCGGCCCAGGATGGTGTCGTACTTCAGCAGGTGAGCGGTGGTCGCGGTGTCACCCAGGTCGTTGACAGCCACGATCTCGATGTCTGCACCCTGCTCCAGCAGCGCGCGGAAGTAGTTACGACCGATGCGGCCAAAGCCGTTGATGCCTACGCGGATCGTCACGAACCGATCTCCTCGTTGGTAGCCGGTTTCGAGACCGGCGAGCTGTATGGGATGTCCCCGACCGCCTACGACCCTACCTCCCTGAGGGCGCCGCAGTGACATCGAGACGCCCCATACACGGCAGGGCGGTCCGTACCCGCCAGTAGGGGTACGGACCGCCCGGGCCGAAAGACCCGATCACACGTTTTGACTACTTCGAGTCACGCGAGGTTGACCTGGTGGGTCACCCTTCCAGTGCCGCGAGCGCCTTCTTGACCAGAGTCGTCCGCTCGGCCGCCGAGGCGACGTGCTCCAGGCCGAAGCCCAGCAGCACGGTGTCGTCCGTGGTGACCGCTCCGTACGTCTGGAACAGGGCCCCGGTGCGTGCCCAGTCCTTGAGGACGGCCGGGCTGCCCGCGGGCGGTCCGGCGACCTTCCAGGCGCCCAGCGACGTCTCGAAACCCTCGGTCTCGGTGGCCGTGCCGCCGACGACCAGTGAGGCGTCGTCGGCGAGGACGCCGTGGCCGCCGGAGCCGGGGTCGCTGACATAGCTGATCGAGATCTCGACGGACTTGCCCGCGTAGGCGCTCAGGTCGAAGCCGACCTGCCGCCAGCCGCTGGAGGCGCCGGTGAGGGCGTTCCACGAGCCGCTGGTGCCCCTCGCGGCGCAGCCGTCGGCCGCGACGGTCAGGTAGTGCTCGAGCCAGGGGTGCTCGCCCACGTAGAAGCCGCCCTCGCACTCCGTCGGCACCGCGGCGCTGGTGGCGCCGCCCGTCTCCGGGAGTGTCGTCCAGTCGTCGGCCCCGGTCGTGTGGGCCTCGACCAGCACGTTGTCGTAGCCGGGCTCGGTGTCCCACAGCAGTTGGGTGCGCAGGGTGGGCGTGTCGGCCGCGCTCACCGAGGTGAGGTCGACGGTGCGGGTGAGCCGCTTGTAGGCGTCGTCGGTGTGGACGGTGGCGGCCATGCCGGAGCCCGCGTACGGCCCGTATGGGTTGACGGTGCCGGCGAACTGGCCCGCGCCCGCGCTGGCGAACTGGGGGAACTTGTCCACGGGCAGTTCGTCGGAGGTCACCCCGTAGGTTCCGGCCCGGTCCAGCGGGTTGCCACTCGCGCCGGTGAGCGCGCCCGTGAAGCCGCCGAGCTTGCCGGAGCCGGTGAAACCGGTGGCCCCGGGGGTCGACGTACGGGAGAAGGCGCCCAGGTAGTACTGGCTGAAGTCGTTCGACAGGGTGCCGCCGCCGAGGTCGACATTGCCGCCGGCCTGCTCGCCCGCCTCGACCAGCTTGCCGCCCTCGTTGAGGAAGGCGCGCAGCTGTAGCTGGGTGGCGATGCCGGGGACGCCCGCGCCGGTGTAGTGGACCACGGTGTCGAAGTGCTTCAGCACGCCGAGCGCGTCGGGCGCGCCCTGGGTGGCGACGTCCCAGACGAGCGCCTTGCGGCCGTTCGCCTTCAGCGCGTCGACGTAGGTCTGCGCCTGCGTGGCGGCCGCGCCCTCCTCGGCGACGACGAGGACGTCCGCGCGCGGCCGTTCGGCCACGGTGTACGTGAAGTGCTTGCTGGAGACGTCCTTGCCGCTCTTCGTCTCGCCGGTGAACCAGACCTCGACCTTGTCGCCCGGGTCGCCGCCGTGGACCTCTGCCCGGTACTCGTCGAAGTGGAGGTTGTCCTCACCGCCGTAGGTCTCGCCGCCCTTCCAGGGCCTGAGTGCCGAGTCGTGCGTACGGCCGCCGTTGACGCGGTACTTGAGTTCCTTGTCGTGCACGGACTTCCGTACGACGACCGAGACCTCCTGGTCGGCGCCGCGCGAGTACGACGTGGAGAAGGCGGCCGGGGTGAAGTCGGCGGCGCTCGCGCCCACCGCGGACTTCGGCTGGTCGGGGCGGGCGGCGGACTCGGCGAGGGAGAGCGCGAAGGGGATGTTCTTGGCGAACTCCTGCTGGATCAGCTTCTCGTCGTCCGGGAAGGTGAAGATCGACTGGCAGTCGGCCGGGTTCCAGGCGTCGTTCGGGTCGACGGTCGAGGCGGTCTGGCAGGTCGACATCTCGGGGGTGAACATCGCCATGCCGTTGACGTTCGCCGCGTGGCCGTCGGCCTCGCCGTTGGTGGTGTACAGCTCCGAGGAGACCTGCGGGTGGTAGCCGGGGATCGCGGAGTTCTCCGGCGTACCGGCGAGTGCCTCGTAGAGCACGTCGTCCGGGGTGGGCGTGGCGACCTGCCAGCCGACTCCGTAGAGGAGGAGTTCGGCGGCGGAGTGGTAGTTGATGCCGTACTCGAAGCCGATGCGCCGCTCGAAGGCGTCCAGCGCCTGGGTCTCCGGCTCGGAGCCGGGGGCCGCGCCGCGGTAGGTCTGGCTGGTGGGGTTGGGGGACGAGCCCTCGTCGTCGTAGCCCCACTTGTAGGCGAAGTTGCGGTTGAGGTCGACGCCGTCGCCGGTGGTGATGGCGCCGTCGCCGTTGACGTCCCGCAGGTTCTTGCGCCACAGGCGGTTGTCGGTGTTCTCGAAGGTGTAGTCGTAGCCGTCGGGGTTGGCCGAGAGTACGAACCACAGTTCGGTGGAGTCGACGATCTTCTTGATGCGTCGGTCCGTCTTGTAGTTGTCCAGGTAGTGGTGCATCAGCCGGCGGGTCATCTCCGGTGTGATCCACTCGCGCGCGTGCTGGTTGGACAGGTAGAGCACCGAGGGCTTGGAGCCGTCCTTGGACTTCTTGGCGCCCTTGGTCATCTTGAGGGCGAGGATGTCCTGGCCGCCCACCGTCTTGCCGATGGAGACGACCTTGGTGAGGTCGGGATGCTCCTGGCCGGTCTTGACGATGTCCTCTTTGAGGCCGCCGGTTCCGCTGTACGGGCGGAACACCCCCTCGGCGGCGTCCTCGACGCGGTTCTCGGCCTTGGCGGAGAGCTTGTGTTCGGCGAGGTCGACGCCCTGCTTCTCCAGCTTCTCGGCCTGCTGGTCGGTGAGATAGACCTCGACGGTGGCCGTGCCCTTCTCGGGCACCTGCTCGCCGAGCTCGTGGCCGTCCTGCCCGGCCGCCAGCAGCAGGGGTACCTGCTTCTGGGTGACGTCGGCGCGGAAGACCTTGACCTCGTTCGGATCGGAAGAGGCGGGGCTTTCCGCGGCCTGTGCGATGGGTGCGATGCCCGCACCGCCCAGCAGGAGCGCGCCAACAGCGAGGATCGGTCTCGCTTTTCGTCTCATGAACCCCCCTAGCAGTGGTTCGCCACAGTGGCGACCCGAAGCCAGGCTCATGTCAGTTCATGATCGAGTCAAGGGCGCCTCAAGGACAGACAAACACCGACGCCGACGGCCCAAGTGGGCGTCGGCACCGGCTTTTTGACGGGGGCTCGGATCAGCCCGCGAGGTTGTCGGCCAGTTCCTCGGAGAGGTTGGCGTCGGTGCCCGGAATGCCGAGGTCGGAGGCGCGCTTGTCGGCCATCGCCAGCAGGCGGCGGATACGGCCGGCGACGGCGTCCTTGGTCAGCGGCGGGTCGGCGAGCGCGCCCAGCTCCTCCAGGGAGGCCTGCTTGTGGTCCATGCGCAGGCGCCCGGCGGCGGCGAGGTGCTCGGGGACGTCGTCGCCGAGGATCTCCAGGGCGCGCTGGACGCGGGCGCCGGCGGCGACGGCCGCGCGCGCGGAGCGGCGCAGGTTGGCGTCGTCGAAGTTGGCGAGACGGTTCGCCGTGGCCCGGACCTCGCGGCGCATCCGGCGCTCCTCCCAGGCCAGCACCGACTCGTGGGCGCCGAGGCGGGTGAGGAGGGCGCCGATGGCGTCGCCGTCGCGGACGACGACCCGGTCGACCCCGCGGACCTCTCGGGCCTTGGCGGCGATCGACAGGCGGCGGGCGGCGCCGACCAGGGCGAGCGCGGCCTCCGGGCCCGGGCACGTCACCTCCAGGGAGGAGGAGCGGCCCGGCTCGGTGAGTGAGCCGTGCGCGAGGAAGGCCCCACGCCAGGCCGCCTCCGCGTCGCAGGTGGCTCCGGAGACCACCTGCGGGGGCAGTCCGCGGATCGGCCGGCCGCGGCCGTCCACCAGTCCGGTCTGCCGGGCCAGCTGATCGCCGCCGGCGACCACCCGCACGACGTAGCGCGAGCCGCGGCGCAGTCCGCCCGGCGCCATCACGATCAGTTCGGAGCTGTGCCCGAAGATCTCCAGGATGTCCCGCTTGAGGCGGCGGGCCGCCATCGCGGTGTCCAGCTCCGCCTCGATCACGATGCGCCCGCTCACCAGGTGAAGGCCGCCGGCGAACCGCAGAATGGCGGAGACCTCCGCCTTCCTGCAGCAGGTCCGGGTGACGGGGAGCCGGGAGATCTCATCCTTCACCGCTGCCGTCATCGCCATGGGCCGATCCTTCCATGCATCCGAAAAATACGGTCGTACGCGGCGGCAAGCAGCTCCGGGTCATGTCTTGGGGTCCCGTCACTCCGGGCCACCGGGGCCAGCTCGACCGCGGCACCGAGCCGCTTGGCGGCTTCGGTGAGCACATCGCGGTCGGGCACAGCGGCCTCGTCGGCCAGCACCACGTCCAGGGCGAGTTTAGGGGCGTGTCGTCCCAAAACCTCCAAATGACGCTGCGGGGAAAAGCCTTCGGTTTCTCCCGGCTGCGGGGCGAGGTTCAGCGAGAGTACCCGGCGGGCCTTCGTCTGGGTGAGGGCGTCCAGGAGTTCGGGCACGAGCAGGTGCGGGATGACGGAGGAGAACCAGGAGCCGGGGCCCAGCACCACCCAGTCCGCGTCGAGGACGGCCTCCACCGCCTCCGGGACCGCGGGCGGGTCGTTCGGCACGAGGTGCACGGACTGCACCTCGCCGGGCGTGAGGGCCACGTTCGCCTGTCCCCGTACGGTCTCCACCTCCTCGGGCCGGTCCGCGTCGTGGCCCTTGACCAGGGCCTGGAGCTCCAGGGGTACGGCGGACATGGGCAGCACGCGCCCGTGCGCGCCGAGCAGCTTGCCGACCAGGTCGAGGGCCTGGACGTGGTCGCCCAGTTGCTCCCAGAGGGCGACGATCAGCAGGTTGCCGACCGCGTGTTCGTGCAGCTCGCCCTGGGACTGGAAGCGGTGCTGGATGACGCGGGCCCAGGTCTGACCCCAGTCGTCGTCGCCGCACAGCGCGGCCAGCGCCTTGCGCAGGTCGCCGGGCGGCAGCACGCCCAGTTCGTCGCGCAGGCGCCCGCTGGAGCCGCCGTCGTCGGCCACGGTGACGACGGCGGTGAGGTCGCCGGTGATCCGGCGCAGCGCGGCGAGCGAGGCGGACAGGCCCATGCCGCCGCCGAGGGCGACCACCTTGGGCTGGGCGCCACGGCGGCGGGGTTTGGCGCCGCGGGCCTCGACGGGCCTGCTGGCGCGCCCCTCGGGGACCGCCCGGCGCAGCCTGCTCAGCCGCGGAGTACGTCCCGTCATTCCCGTCCCATGTCCCGGTGCACGACCACCGTCTCCACGCCCTCGGCCGCGAGGCGCGCGGCGAGTTTCTCCGACGTGGCGACCGAGCGGTGCTTGCCGCCGGTGCAGCCGATGGCGATGGTCACGTACCGCTTGCCCTCACGCCGGTATCCGGCCGCGATGAGTCTGAGCAGTTCGGCGTACCGGTCGAGGAACTCCTTGGCGCCGGGCTGGTTGAAGACGTACGCGGCCACCTCCTCGTTGAGGCCGGTGAAGGGGCGCAGCTCCGGGACCCAGTGCGGGTTGGGCAGGAAGCGCATGTCCGCGACCAGGTCGGCGTCGACCGGGAGGCCGTACTTGAAGCCGAAGGACATGACCGTGGCCCGCAGCTCGGGCTCCTCGTCGCCGGCGAACTGGGCGTCCATCTTGGCGCGCAGCTCGTGCACGTTCAGGCTGGAGGTGTCGATCACCAGGTCGGCGTCGCCGCGCAGCTCGCGCAGCAGTTCGCGCTCCGCTGCGATGCCGTCGACGATGCGGCCGTCGCCCTGGAGGGGGTGCGGGCGGCGCACCGACTCGAAGCGGCGCACCAGGGCGTCGTCGGAGGACTCCAGGAAGACGATCCGCCGGGTCACGCCCCGGGTGTCGAGGTCGGCGAGGGACTCGCGGAGGTTGTCGAAGAAGCGCCGGCCGCGGACGTCGACGACGACCGCGATCCGCGCCACGTTGCCCTGGGAGCGGGCGCCGAGCTCCACCATGGTGGGGATCAGCGCGGGCGGGAGGTTGTCGACGACGAACCAGCCGAGGTCTTCCAGACACTTGGCGGCCGTCGAGCGGCCGGCCCCGGACATGCCGGAGATGATCACCAGTTCGGGGATGGCCACGTCCGGGACCGCGGCCGTGTCGTTGGGCGTGCCCGTACTCACCTGTGCTCCGTCTCCGGCCTGGCCTTGTTGCCCGTCGTGCTCGTTCACATTCATGTCTCCTGCCCCCGTCGTTCGTCCGGGGCGCCCATCGTCACGGACTCCCCACTGGAACCCATGGTGCCGGGTTCCTCCTCCATGATCTCGCCAGTCGCCGTGTTCACCGCAGGCGCGGCCGGGGCCGCCTGGGCGAGGGCCACGGCGATCGTCTCGGCCGTCTTGCGGCCTATGCCGGGAACCTCGCAGATCTGGTCGATGGTGGCGGATCGTAGTTTCTTCAATGAACCGAAATGCTTCAGCAGTGCCTGCTTGCGCGTGTCCCCGAGCCCCGGCACGTCGTCCAAGGGGCTCGACCGGAAGCGTTTGGCCCTCTTCGAGCGCTGGTAGGTGATCGCGAAGCGGTGGGCCTCGTCCCGGACCCGCTGGAGCAGGTAGAGGCCCTCGCTGGTGCGGGGCAGGACGACCGGGTCGTCCTCGTCCGGCAGCCAGACCTCCTCCAGTCGCTTGGCGAGGCCGCATACGGCGACGTCATCGATGCCGAGCTCGTCCAGCGCCTTCTTGGCGGCCGCGACCTGTGGCCGGCCGCCGTCGACGACGACGAGCTGGGGCGGGTAGGCGAAGCGCTTGGGCCGGCCGTCCTCCTCGGTGAGGGTGTTCTCGCCGTCGGCCCACTCCCCCGTTCGCTCCTTCTCCGCGAGGTAGCGCTTGAAGCGGCGGGCGATCACCTCGTGCATGGAGCGGACGTCGTCCTGGCCCTCGCCGTGCCAGACCTGCGTGTCTCCGACGCGACCCTTGATCTGGAAGCGGCGGTACTCGCCCTTGCGCTGGAGCCCGTCCTCGAAGACGACCATGGAGGCCACCACGTCGTCACCCTGGAGGTGCGAGATGTCGTAGCACTCGATCCGGAGCGGGGCGCTGTCCAGGTCGAGGGCCTCGGCGATCTCCTCCAGCGCGCGTGAGCGCGTGGTCAGGTCGGAGGCGCGCTTGGTCTTGTGCAGGACGAGCGCCTGCTGGGCGTTGCGCTCCACGGTCTCCATGAGGGCCTTCTTGTCGCCGCGCTGCGGGATGCGCAGCGAGACGTTGGACCCGCGCCGCTCGGTGAGCCACTCCTGGACGGGCTCCACCGGGTCGGGCAGGGCCGGGACGAGGACCTCCTTGGGGACCGCGTCGCCCTTCTCCTCGCCGTAGAGCTGCTGGAGCGCGTGCTCGACGAGGGCGCCCGTGGTGATCTCCTCGACCTTGTCGGTCACCCAGCCGCGCTGGCCGCGCACGCGCCCGCCGCGGACGTGGAAGATCTGCACGGCCGCTTCCAGCTCGTCCTCGGCGACCGCGATGAGGTCAGCGTCGGTCGCGTCGGCGAGCACGACCGCGCTCTTCTCCATCGCCTTCTTCAGGGCCCCGATGTCGTCGCGCAGGCGGGCCGCACGCTCGTACTCCATCTCCTCGGCCGCCTCCGTCATCCGCGTCTCCAGACGGCGGAGGTACGTGCCCGTGCGGCCGGCCATGAAGTCGCAGAATTCATCGGCGAGTTCGCGGTGTTCGTCGGGAGACACCCGGCCGACGCAGGGCGCGCTGCACTTGCCGATGTAGCCGAGCAGGCAGGGGCGGCCGGTGCGGGCGGCGTTCTTGAAGACGCCGGCCGAGCAGGTGCGGACCGGGAAGACGCGGAGCAGGAGGTCGACGGTGTCGCGGATCGCCCACGCTTGCCCGTACGGCCCGAAGTAGCGCACGCCCTTGCGCTTCTGACCGCGCATCACCTGTACGCGCGGGAACTCCTCGTTCATCGTGACCGCGAGGTACGGGTAGCTCTTGTCGTCGCGGTACTTGACGTTGAACCGGGGGTCGTACTCCTTGATCCAGGAGTACTCCAGCTGCAGGGCCTCGACCTCCGTGGACACCACCGTCCATTCCACGGACGCGGCCGTGGTGACCATGGTGCGGGTGCGGGGGTGGAGTCCTGCCAGGTCCTGGAAGTAGTTCGCCAGGCGTTGGCGCAGGCTCTTCGCCTTTCCGACGTAGATCACCCGGCGGTGCTCGTCACGGAACCTGTACACCCCGGGAGAGTCCGGGATCTGTCCCGGCTTGGGGCGGTAGCTGGAGGGATCGGCCATGTCTCACACCCTACTGGCGGGGACCGACAGCGCGGCGAGCCTGTGGACAACGTCGGCCGGGTCCGGCGGCCTCCCTGTGGACAACCGGCTGACGCGGATCAAGCTGTCGTCTGCTGACCGACGGCGGGCCGGCGGTCAGCCTCGTCCCGACCCACTCCCAGGACGACTTCCAGGAGCTGGGCGGCAGGTGTTGTCGGGACTTGGTCAACACGCTTCAATGCGGGGGAACTCGGGGCGCTGAATGACGGCGTACGGATGTGAAGGCCCCTCGACGCCCCGCCCGGCGGCCCCGGTATGCCCCGCGAACGGCCTGACCAGCCGTTGTGACCGCCCACAGAAAGGTCCCTGCATGCCGCACGTCACACAGCACGCGGACGTCGCCACCGTCGCCACCGCGGAACTGGACTCGGCCCTGCGGTGCGGCCCCTTCCACGTCGCACTGCGAGCCGCGATCGCCGCCCGTGGACTGCCGCTGCAGCGCGTGCAGCACCATCTGTCTCGCTACGGGGTCAAGGTCGGCGTCACGAGCCTGAGTTACTGGCAGCAGGGCGCCCGCCGCCCGCAGCGTCCCGAGTCGTTGCGGGCCGTGCGGGCACTGGAGGAGATCCTCCAGTTGCCGGAGGAGTCGCTGATCCGGCTGCTCGCCCGGGCCGACGAGGACCCGGCCGCCGAACGGCCCGCGGCCCGCTCCTACCGCTCGCTCGTGGAGGCCTCGGACACCCTGCGACAACTGCTGGCCGAGCTGGACTCGCCGCTCGACGGCGGACTGCACACCCTCGGGCACCACGAACAGGTCCGGATCGGCGCGCGCCGCGAGTTGACGGGGCGCGAGTCGCACCACATCGTGCGCGCGCACCGGGACGGCGTCGACCGCTTCGTGGCCGTCCACCACGGCGACCCGGGGTGCGCGCCCGAACGCATGACCGTCCACGCCCTGGAGAACTGCCGAATCGGACGCGTCCGTTCGCATCACGACACCGGGGTGCTCGTGGCCGAGCTGCTCTTCGACACCCGGCTGCGGGCCGGCGACACGTTCCTGTTCCGCTACGGCGTCGAGGACGGCACGGGGGGCTTGTCGCGCGAGTACCTCCGCGGATTCGGGCCGGCCGGCGGCCAGTACGCGCTCCAGGTGCGGTTCGACGAGGACGCGCTGCCCGTGCGCTGTCACCGGTTCACCCAGCACTCGGCGGCGGCGCCGCGCAGCGACCGCGAGGAGCTGCCCCTGAGCGGGCGGCACCACTCGGTGCACCTCGTCGAGCCACGGGTGCGGTCGGGGATCGTGGGGATCGGGTGGGACTGGGAGTGAGTCTCCGCTCCCGAGCGAACGAGGCGACGTAAACGCTTGCGCAAGCGTTTACGTCTGGCGCCGAATGGGATAAGTTCCCGGTCGGAGGGCCCGCGTCGATCAGGGAGGGGAACTCGATGCCGACCATGGCCGACGTCGCGCGCAGCGCCGGTGTGTCGGTGGCGACCGTCTCGCACGTGCTGAACGACACCCGGCCCGTGCTGCCCCACACCCGCCAGGCCGTGCTGGACGCCATCGACGAACTCGGCTACACGCCCAACACCCTCGCCCGCTCCCTGGTGACCTCCCGCACCCGGTCCATCGGGCTCGCGGTGTCGGCGATCAGCAATCCGTACTTCACGGAGATCCTCCAGGGCGTCGAGGCCGCCGCCCTGGAGCACGGCTACAGCCTGCTCATCGCCGATCCGCACGACGACCCCGAGCACGAGCGCAAGGTCGTCCAGCTGCTGCACGAACGGCGCGTGGACGGCATGATCGTCGCGCCCTCCGCACAGCCGCGCGAGCTCGTCTCCTACCTGAGACGTCACGAAGTGCCGGCCGTGTTCCTCGACCGGTTGGTCGACGCGCCGGAGGACGGCACACCGCGCTTCGACCAGGTCTGCGCCGACAGCGCCGAACCGACGGCCCGGCTGGTCACCCATCTCGCCGAGCTCGGCCACCGGCGGATCGCCCTGGTCGCGGGCCTGCCCGGGCTGAGCACCACCAGGGAACGGATCACCGGATACCGGCACGGCCTCGCCGCCGCCGGGTTCCCCTACGACGAACGCCTGATCGTGCACGGCGACTCCGAGTCGGCCGGCGGCGAACGGGCCACCGCGGCCCTGCTGTCCCTCGCCGCGCCGCCCACCGGGCTGGTCACCGCCAACAACGCGATGACCATCGGCGCCCTGCGTGCGCTGCGCGAGCGCGGCCTGTCCGTGCCGGACGACATCGCGCTGTGCTGCTTCGACGACTTCGCCTGGGCAGACCTGTTCAGCCCCCGGCTCACCGCGATCGCCCAGCCCAGCAGGGACATCGGTGCCCAGGCGGTCCGCGTGCTCCTGGAACGACTCGCCGCTCCGGACCGGCCCGCCCGGATCGTGCGGCTCACCTGCACCTTCGTCCACCGCACCTCGTGCGGCTGCTCCGGTCGGCCGGAGCAGCCCTCGCAGACCCAGCAGCCCGAGAGAGGAACCGTCTCGTGATCGTCGTCGCCGGTGAAGCCCTGATCGACCTGGTGCCGCAGGGCCCGGGCGCCCTCGCGGACCTGAAGCCCGCGCTCGGCGGCGGCCCCTACAACACGGCCCTGGCCCTCGGCCGCCTCGGCTCCCGCACGGCCTTCTGCTCCCGCACTTCCTCCGACGCCTTCGGCGAGGCCCTGCTCGACGGGCTGCGGCAGGCCGGCGTGGACGTGTCGGCCGTACAGCGCGGTGCGGAACCCACCACCCTCGCCGTCGCCACGATCGACACGAACGGCTCGGCCGCCTACTCCTTCTACGTCGAGGGCACCGCCGACCGGCTGTTCACCGCGCCCGTGGAGCTTCCCTCGGGGACCCGCGCAGTGTCCTTCGGCACCTGTTCCCTCGTCCTGGAGCCGGGGGCGAGCGCCTACGAGGAGCTGATGCGGACCGCGGCCGCGCAGGGCGTGTTCACCGTGCTGGACCCGAACATCCGGGCGGGGCTGATCCCCGACGCGGACGCCTACCGGGCCCGGTTCAAGAGCTGGCTGCCATCGGTGTCGCTGCTCAAGCTCTCCGAGGAGGACGCGCTGTGGCTGGGCGGCACCCCGCGTGAGTGGCTGGCCGCGGGGCCCTCGGCCGTCGTGATCACCCAGGGCGGTGACGGGCTGACCGTCTTCACCCGGGACGGCGCGGTGCACTCCGTGCCGGGCGAGAAGGTCGACGTCGTGGACACGATCGGTGCGGGCGACACCGTGAACGCGGCCCTGCTGCACGGCCTGTCCGCCCGGGACGCCCTGTCGCCGACGGCCCTTGGCGGCCTGCGCGCCGACGGCTGGACACGGTTGCTGCGGTTCGCCGCGCGCGCGGCGGCGATCACCTGCTCGCGCGCGGGCGCCGAGCCGCCGTACGCCGCTGAACTGGGCGAGCTGTAGGGGACGTCGGGCGCCGGCCCTCCAGGTCCCGCTCCTGCGGAATCCGGTCGGTCCGGCGCAGCCGCAGCACGGCCGCTCGGAGTCAACCGCTCACCGCTCGCAGCGCGCCCGGCTTACGGCCGTTGAGACGGTCGAGCGCCGTGGCCGTGGCCTCGTCGGCCGGGAGGTGGACCACCAGGCGCTGGCCGTCGTCCGGGAGGGCGAGCGTCTCGAACGACAGGCGCAGCCGGCCTGCCTCGGGGTGCTCGACGAGGTCGGTGCCGGTCCGCGCGGGCAGGCTCGGGACGGCGGCGAGCCGGTCGGCGAACGCGGCTCCCGCGGTGACCGTCATCTCGTCGGCGAGGGCTGCGGCATGAGGCTCGTGCAGTGAGGTCTCGTGGCGTAGATGGGCGACCTGCTCGTCGGCGAGCCGGTCCCAGCCGGGGTACACGGCACGGGCCCGCTCGTCGGTGAACAGATACCGCAGCATGTTGGGCGGGCTGCCGTCGAGCACTCCGAGCGGGCGGGCGTACCGCTCGTAGGCGCTGGTGTGGTCCATGATGTCGCCGATCCAGTTGATCAGCACGGCCGGTGCGGGTTCGAGGCGGTCGAGGAGAGCCCGCACCGTGGGGCGCACGGTGCGGGTCAGTGTCGCGGCGGCGGCCGTACAGAACACCTTGTCGGCGCCGTTCTCCTTGGCCAGCCGGCGCAGCAGCATCCGGTCCGTCACCGGCAGGCGCAGGCCGTCGCCGAGAGCGCCGAGCACCTGGGTCGAGGGGTTGCGGTCGCGGCCCTGTTCGAGCCGGGTGAGGTACTCGACGCTGATGCCGGCGAGCGTGGCCAGCTCGGAGCGGCGCAGCCCGGGGGTGCGGCGGCGGGGGCCCACGGGCAGGCCCACCTCCGCGGGTGAGGTGGCTTCGCGGCGGGTGCGCAGAAAGGTGCCCAACTCGTTGTCGCTCACCTTCCGAACGTACATCGCACGGCGCCGCGGAGGGTGTCCCTGTCACTACCATCCTCGGCCCGGCCTCCCTCCCGTGCTTTGGTTCGCACAGGGTGGAGCCATGACTCAGGACATCGCTTCGAACACGCCGACCGCTTCCGCTGTCCCCTTGTCGCCCGGCGACTGGGAGCTCGACCCCCTTCACTCGGCCGTCAACTTCACCATCCGCCACCTCGGGATCGCCAAGGTGCGCGGCCGGTTCCGCGAGGTGAAGGCCGGGTTGTACGTCGGCGGGACGGCCGACGACGTGAAAGTGAGCGCCGAGATCGCTCTTGCCTCTATCGACACCGGGAACCCCGACCGGGACGCCCACACGCGCGCGGCCGACCTGCTCGACGTGGAGAAGCGTCCGACGATGACCTTCCACTCCACGCGGGTGTACGGCAAGGGGGAGGACTGGTCGATGGAAGGGGACTTGACCATCGGGGACGTGACCCGTGCGGTGACGCTCGCCGTGGAGTTCGGCGGGGTGGTGGACTCCCCCACCGACGGGAGGAGGCACGCCGGGTTCGAGGCGACAGGTGAGATCCGACGCAGCGACTTCGGACTGGACTTCGGGACCGGGTTCCTCGGTGATGTTGTCAAGGTGCAGCTGGACATGCAGTTCGTCGAACCGCAGGGCCAGGGCCGCTGATCGTTGAACGAGCGGCGCCCCGCTGGGAGTTCCCGCGGGGCGCCGCCTTTTCTGGATTTGTCAGAGCTTGTCGCTCACGCGTCTCAGGCCTTGCGGGCCCGCGCCGTCTTCTTCGCGGGTGCCGCCTTCTTCACGGCTCCGGCCGCCTTCTTGCCGGCCGTGTCGTCCGCGGCCGTCACTGTCTTGGCCGTCGCTGTCTTGGCCGTCGCCGTCTTCTTCGCCGTCGACTTGGCCGCCACCGTCTTCCTGACCGCCGTCCGGCGTGGCGCCTTCACCGATGTCGCGTCGCTGATCCGCTCGGGGTCGAGGATCTCCCGCAGGAACTTGCCGGTGTGGCTGGCCGGGACCCCGGCGACCTGCTCGGGCGTGCCCTCGGCGACGACGAGGCCGCCGCCGGCTCCGCCTTCCGGACCCATGTCGACGACCCAGTCGGCCGTCTTGATCACGTCGAGGTTGTGCTCGATGACGATGACCGTGTTGCCCTTGTCGACCAGTCCGGACAGCACCGTCAACAGCTTGCTGATGTCCTCGAAGTGCAGACCGGTGGTCGGCTCGTCCAGGACGTAGACCGTGCGTCCGGTGGACCGCTTCTGGAGCTCGCTGGCGAGCTTCACCCGCTGGGCCTCGCCGCCGGACAGGGTGGTCGCGGACTGGCCGAGGCGGACGTAGCCGAGACCGACGTCGTTCAGTGTCCTGAGGTGGCGGGAGATACCCGGAACGGCCTCGAAGAAGTGCATGGCTTCCTCGATCGGCATGTTCAGGACGTCGGCGATGGACTTGCCCTTGAAGTGGACTTCCAGGGTCTCCCGGTTGTAGCGGGCGCCGTGGCAGACCTCGCACGGGACGTACACGTCCGGGAGGAAGTTCATCTCGATCTTGATCGTGCCGTCGCCCGCGCAGTTCTCGCAGCGGCCGCCCTTGACGTTGAAGGAGAAGCGGCCGGGCATGTAGCCGCGGACCTTCGCCTCGGTGGTCTCGGCGAACAGCTTGCGGACGTGGTCGAAGACGCCGGTGTACGTCGCCGGATTGGACCGGGGGGTGCGGCCGATGGGCGACTGGTCGACGTGCACGACCTTGTCGACGAGGTCGTCGCCGTCCACGCGCGTGTGCCGCCCCGGAACGTTCCGGGCGCCGTTGAGCTCGCGGGCCAGGTGCGTGTACAGGATGTCGTTGACCAGGGTCGACTTGCCGGAGCCGGACACGCCCGTGACCGCGGTGAACACGCCCAGCGGGAAGGACACGTCGATGTCCTGGAGGTTGTTCTCGCGGGCGCCGTGCACCGTGAGCTGCCGGGACGGGTCGAGGGGCCGCCTGATGTCGGGCAGCGGGATGGCCTTCTTGCCCGACAGGTACTGCCCGGTCATCGACTCGGCGTTGTCGAGCAGCTCCTTCAGGGAGCCGCTGTGCACGACCTTGCCGCCGTGCTCGCCCGCGCCGGGGCCGATGTCGACGATCCAGTCGGCGACCTTGATGGTGTCCTCGTCGTGCTCGACGACGATGAGCGTGTTGCCCATGTCGCGCAGCCGGACCAGGGTCTCGATGAGCCGGTGGTTGTCGCGCTGGTGCAGGCCGATGGACGGCTCGTCGAGGACGTACAGGACGCCGACGAGGCCTGAGCCGATCTGGGTGGCGAGGCGGATGCGCTGGGCCTCGCCACCGGAGAGGGTGCCTGCCGCGCGGTTCAGCGAGAGATAGTCCAGGCCGACGTCGACCAGGAACCGCAGCCGCTCGTTGACCTCCTTCAGGACCCGCTCGGCGATCTTCTTGTCGCGGGCGTTGAGCTTCAGCTCACCCAGGAAGTCCGCGCAGTCGCTGATGGACATCGCGGAGACCTCGGCGATCGACTTCTCCATGACCGTGACCGCGAGGACGATCGGCTTCAGGCGGGTGCCGTCACAGGTGGGGCAGGGCACCTCGCGCATATAGCCCTCGAAGCGCTCACGGCTGGCGTCGCTCTCGGCCTCGCTGTGCCGGCGCTTGACGAAGGGAACGGCACCTTCGAACGGCGTGGTGTACACGCGCTCGCGGCCGTACCTGTTGCGGTACCTGACCTCGATCTGCGTCTTGTGGCCCTGGAGCAGGGCCTTCTTGGCGCGCTGCGGCAGGCCCGCGAAGGGGATGTCCGTCCGGAATCCCAGCGCGTCCGCGAGAGCGCCGATGAGGCGCCCGAAGTAGTCCTTGGTGTGGCCGTGCGACCAGGGGTGGATGGCGCCTTCGTCGAGGGACTTGTCCTCGTCCGGGACGATCAGCTCGGGGTCGACCTCCATGCGCGTGCCGATGCCGGTGCACTCGGGGCAGGCGCCGAAGGGCGAGTTGAAGGAGAAGGAGCGGGGCTCCAGCTCCTCGAAGGACAGATCGTCGTACGCGCAGTACAGGTGCTCCGAGTACATGCGCTCGCGCTCGGGGTCGCCCTCGGGGAGGTCGACGAAGTCGAGCACCACCATCCCGCCGGACAGGCCGAGCGCGGTCTCCACGGAGTCGGTGAGGCGGCGCTTGGCGGTGTCCTTCACGGTGAGGCGGTCGACGACCACCTCGATGGTGTGCTTCTCCTGCTTCTTCAGGGTGGGCGGGCTGGAGAGCTGGACGGTCTCGCCGTCCACGCGCGCGCGGCTGTATCCCTTGGTCTGGAGATCGGCGAAGAGGTCGACGAACTCGCCCTTGCGCTCGCGCACCAGCGGCGAGAGCACCTGGAAGCGGCTCCCCTCCGGCAGCTCCAGGACCCTGTCGACGATGGCCTGCGGCGACTGGCGCGAGATCGGCCGGCCGCATTCGGGGCAGTGCGGCTTGCCGATGCGGGCGAAGAGCAGGCGCAGGTAGTCGTAGACCTCGGTGATCGTGCCGACCGTCGAGCGCGGATTGCGCGAGGTCGACTTCTGGTCGATGGAGACCGCGGGCGAGAGGCCCTCGATGAAGTCGACATCCGGCTTGTCCATCTGGCCGAGGAACTGGCGCGCGTACGAGGAGAGCGACTCCACGTAGCGCCGCTGGCCCTCGGCGAAGATGGTGTCGAAGGCCAGGGAGGACTTGCCCGACCCGGACAGGCCCGTGAAGACGATGAGCGAGTCGCGAGGCAGGTCGAGCGAGACATTCTTCAGGTTGTGCTCGCGCGCGCCACGGACGATGAGACGGTCGGCCACGCCGGTCCGCACCTTTCTTGAGAGAAGTGACAGGGGCGAGGCCCCCGTGCTTTCTCAGAGTAGGGGGAGCCACTGACAACGCCGGTCGGATTCCGGAATGGACAACACTCCCCGGCCATCCAGCATGCCCGACGTCGCTCCCGACCCTATAGCACGTGCATTCGATTTACGGCACTCGTTCACCACCTTCACCCAAAGGTGTGGCGAGGCTAGGGTCA
Source organism: Streptomyces sp. NPDC050619 (assembly GCF_040654815.1). NCBI lineage: Bacteria > Bacillati > Actinomycetota > Actinomycetes > Kitasatosporales > Streptomycetaceae > Streptomyces > Streptomyces sp. NPDC050619. The sequence continues at coordinate 266,294 of NZ_JBFAIR010000005.1, forward strand.
GCACCATGATTGATCACGCTCATGACCTGGCGTCTGTACGTGACGCGACCGAACGGCTGCTCACCGCTGTCGCCAAGCTGGACAACAAGTCGGTGGCCGATCCGTCACGGCTCCCCGGCTGGACCCGCGGACACATCCTCGCGCACCTCGCCCGCAATGCGGACGCTCTCGTGAACGTCCTCGAAGGGCGTCCGATGTACGCCTCCGCCGACGCCCGGGACGCCGACATCGAGAGGGACGCACCGCGCCCCCTCGACGTCCAGCTCGCCGATCTGCGCGAGAGCGCGGCCCGCTTCCAGGAGGCGGGGGTCGCACCGGCGGACTGGTCGCGCACGGTCGAGCTGCGCAATGGAGTCACCGACTCGGCGGCCCGGGTGCCGTTCCGGCGCTGGATCGAGGTGGAGCTGCACCACGTGGACCTCGGGATCGGGTACGAGCTGGAGGACCTCTCGGAGGAATTCACCCAGCGCGAGATCAACTTCCTCGCCGCGCGGTTCCGGGGCCACCCCGACGTACCCGCCCTGCTGATCGAGGAGGACGACGGCCGGCGGATCCCGACCGGCCGCGAGGCAGGGGCGGCGATCACCGTCACCGGCCGCCGGGCCGACCTCCTCGGCTGGCTCTGCGGCCGCCGCGACGGTTCCGGGCTGACGGCGGACGGCGGCGTCCTGCCGGCACTCCCCCCGCTATAGGCTGGCGGTCATGACGTACAGCGGAGCGGTGAAGGTCGGCGGCCCGGCCGATGTGCACGAGCTGCGGGACCTGATGATCACCAAGATCGCGGTCGGCCCGATGGACAACAACGCCTATCTGCTGCGCTGCCGCGCCACGGACGAGCAGTTGCTGATCGACGCGGCCAATGACGCACACACCCTGCTCGGCATGATCGGCGACGACGGCATCGCGTCGGTCGTCACCACACATCAGCACGGCGACCACTGGCAGGCGCTCGCCGAGGTCGTCGCGGCCACGCGCGCGCGTACGTACGCGGGCCGGGACGACACCGACGGCATCCCCGTGCCGACGGACGTCCCGGTCGACGACGGCGACGTCATCCGCGTGGGGCACGTGGAGCTCACCGCGCGCCATCTGGTCGGGCACACGCCGGGTTCGATCGCCCTCGTCTACGACGACCCGCACGGACACCCCCATGTGTTCACCGGGGACTGCCTCTTCCCGGGCGGCGTGGGCAACACCCGTAAGGATCCGAAGGCGTTCGCGAGTCTGATCCACGACGTAGAGACGAAGATCTTCGACGTACTCCCCGACGAGACGTGGGTCTACCCGGGACACGGCAACGACACGACGCTGGGCGCGGAGCGGCCGCATCTGCCGGAGTGGCACGCGCGCGGGTGGTGAGCACCGGCGCGGACGTGGTGAGTTACGCCCCGCGCACGCGCCCCGTGTGAACGGTTCACGCACGCCGGTGCCATACGCGCGCTCCCGGCGCACGTGGTTGCGCGGTCAACTGGAGGCAGCCCCGCACAGGATGACGGCTCCTGCGCGGCACGGGCCGCCGGCCTTCTATCCCCGCCCTCGGCCGGCGGCCCCGGCGGCTCTCGTCAGGATCGCGCGGGAAGTGTTCACAAGAACGCAACACGCTTTCCCACCATGCGGACAATTCCCGCTGTGACCTGGACAGACGAGACGGTGGACTGTCAATCTCCCGCCATGCATCCTGCCCCGCGCGCGCTGCACCGCGCCGTCGCCGCCGCGACCATAGCTCTCCTCGCCACCGCCGTCGGCTGTGCTCCGCAGCCGGAGGAGAAGGCGGCCGGCACGCCTTCGGGGTCGGCCGGGACGACCTGCGCCAAGGGCAAGTTGGCCACCGAGACCTCCGGCAAGCTGACCATCGCCACCGACGAGCCCGCGTACGAGCCGTGGTTCAAGGACGACAAGCCGGCGAGCGGCGAGGGCTTCGAGTCAGCGGTCGCGTACGCCGTGGCGAAGCAACTCGGCTACGACAAGAGCGCCGTGGTCTGGCAGAGCGTGCCCTTCAACAAGGCCTTCGCGCCCGGCGAGAAGACGTTCGACTTCGACATCAACCAGGTGTCGATCAGCGCCGAGCGCAAGAAGGCCGTGGACTTCTCGTCCGGCTACTACGACGTGCGCCAGGCCGTCATCGCACTCAAGGGCTCCAAGGCCGCGAAGGCGACGAGCCTCGCGGCCCTGAAGGACCTCAAGCTGGGCGCCCAGGTCGGCACGACCAGTCTCGACTACATCGACGACGTGGTGCGGCCGAAGCAGGACGCGGCCGTCTACGCCAAGAACGACCAGGCCAAGTCCGCGCTGAAGAACGGCCAGGTCGACGCCATCGTCACCGACCTGCCGACCGCCTTCTACATCACCGCGGCCGAGGTGACGGACGCGAAGATCGTTGGGCAGTTCGAGAACCAGGGCGGTACCCCGGAGCAGTTCGGGCTCGTGCTCGACAAGGGCAGCGCGCTCACCTCGTGCGTGACGGACGCGGTGGACGCGCTGCGAGAGGACGGCACGCTGGCGAAGCTCGAAAAGCAGTGGCTGTCGGACGCCGTCGACGCCCCGGTGCTCAAGTGACCCTCACGAAGGCGGAGTCCGGCGAGGAGGACGCGGACGGCAAGGGCGACCCGGCCGCCGCGAACGGTGACGGATACGTCCCGTCGCAGCGGCGGATCGAACGCGAGGCCTACAAGCGCGCCCGGTCCCGCCGTGCCACGGCGATCGCCGCGCTCTCCACCCTGGCCACGGGCGTCGTCCTCTACCTGGTCGTCGTCAACGCGCCCGGCTGGGAGCGCACCAAGGGGACGTTCTTCGACTGGGGGTACGCGCGCGAGGCGTTTCCCAAGGTCCTCGAAGGACTGTGGCTCAACGTCCGGCTGCTGCTGATCTGCGGCGTGGCCGTGCTGGTCCTCGGGATGCTCATCGCCGTCGCCCGCACGCTGCGCGGCCCGGTGTTCTTCCCGCTGCGGTTCCTGGCCGCCGCCTACACCGACTTCTTCCGCGGGCTTCCGCTCATCATCAACCTGATGATCGTCGTCCTTGGGGTTCCGGCGCTGCGGCTCCAGGGCGTGACCGTCGACCCGGTGCTGCTGGGCGGTACGGCGCTGACGCTGACGTACTCGGCGTACGTCGCCGAGGTGTTCCGCGCCGGCATCGAATCGATCCACCCCTCGCAGCGCGCCGCGGCCCGCTCGCTCGGCCTGACCAACCGGCAGGCGCTGCGCCACGTGGTCCTGCCGCAGGCGGTACGCCGCCAGGTGCCGCCCCTGCTGAACGACCTGGTGTCGCTCCAGAAGGACACCGGGCTCGTGTCGATCGGCGGCGCGGTGGACGCCGTACGGGCCGCTGACATCATCGTGGGCCGCAGCCTCAACTACACGCCGTACATCGTCGCGGGCCTGGTCTTCGTGGCGCTGACCATTCCGATGACCCGGTTCACGGACTGGGTGACGGCCCGGATGGACCGTCAGCGGGCCCAGGGAGGATCACTGTGAGCGACGCTCCCGTGCTGCGCATGGAATCCGTCCGCAAGGCCTTCGGCGACTCGGTCGTGCTGCGAGGCGTCGACCTGGAGGTCGCCCCGCACACGGTGACCGCGCTGATCGGCGCCTCCGGCTCCGGCAAGTCCACGCTGCTGCGGTGCGCGAACCTCCTTGAGGAGATCGACGACGGCGCGATCTGGCTGGACGACGAGGAGATCACCGATCCGCGCGCCGACCAGGACGCGGTACGCCGCCGTATCGGCGTGGTCTTCCAGGCGTACAACCTCTTTCCGCACATGACGGTCCTGGAGAACATCACGCTGGCTCCGCGCCGGGTGCACGGCGTGTCACGTACGGAGGCCGAGGCACGCGCGCGTGAGCTGCTGGAGCGGCTCGGGCTCGCCGAGAAGGCGGGCGAGTACCCGGACCGGCTGAGCGGCGGCCAGCAGCAACGGGCCGCGATCGTCCGGGCTCTGGCGGTACGCCCCCGGCTGCTGCTGCTCGACGAGATCACGGCCGCCCTCGATCCGGAACTCGTGGGCGAGGTCCTCGCCGTCGTCCGTGACCTGAAGGACGACGGCATGACCATGGTGCTGGCCACGCACGAGATGGGCTTCGCCCGCGACGTGGCCGACCAGGTCTGCTTCCTGGACTCGGGTGTGGTGCTGGAGCGCGGCACCGCCGAGCAGATCTTCGGCGACCCGCAGCAGGAGCGCACGCGGCGCTTCCTGCGACGGATCGTGGAGGCGGGGCGGCTGTAGGGGGTGCGGCTGCCCGGGGGGGGCGGCTGTAGCGGGTGCGACTGTAGAGGGGCGTAAGCGTTTACGACCCCGCCAGCGCCGCGACCCGCTCCACACCGAACACGTATCCCTGCACACCGCATCCCGCGATGACGCCGTCGGCGCGCAGCGAGACGTAGGAGTGGTGCCGGAACGCTTCGCGCTGGTGGATGTTGGAGATGTGGACCTCCAACACGGGCATGCCGTCGCAGGTGTTGAGCGCGTCCAGGATGGCGACGGACGTGTGCGAGTAGGCACCCGGGTTGATCACGATGCCGCAGTGGTTGAGCCGCGCCTCGTGGATCCAGTCGACCAACTCGCCCTCGTGGTTGGACTGGCGGAAGTCCACCGTGCCGCCGTGCCCGGCCGCCGCCTTGACGCACAGGGCCTCGACGTCGGCGAGCGTGTCGGAGCCGTAGATCTCCGGCTGGCGCTGGCCGAGCAGGTTCAGGTTGGGGCCGTTGAGGATCATGATCGGGGTGTTGGCCAGGGTGCGGGGCACGGTTCCTCCGGTCCGTTGGGGTGGGGCGATCCGTCGGGGACCGCTGCTCAGCCCGGTCTATCACGGTGCGCGCGCAGGAGGACGGCCCCTCCCCTCGCGGGATGCGACGCCCGGCGCATCCCGGTCATGTACGGATGACGACCGGCCGCTCCCACGCGCCCCCGTAACCCGCCGTCACCGTGGGTAGTTGACGCAGCATGCACGACGTACGCACCGTAAGGGCACCCTCCATGCTGCGGCTCGCGGTCGCCTCGCTCGCCGGGACGGCCATCGAGTTCTATGACTTCTTCGTCTACGGGACCGCGGCCGCGCTGGTCCTGGGGCCCCTGTTCTTCCCGACGTTCTCGCCGTTGGCGGGGACGCTGGCCGCCTTCGCAACCTTCGGCGTGGGCTTTGTCGCGCGGCCGCTGGGGTCCGTGCTGTTCGGGCACATCGGGGACCGGCACGGGCGCCGGCCGGTCCTGGTCGCCTCGCTGCTGCTGACCGGCGCGTCCACGGTGGCGGTCGGCTGCGTGCCGACGTACGACACGATCGGGGTGGCCGCCCCGGTGCTGCTCCTGGTCCTGCGTTTTCTGCAAGGCCTGGGGCTCGGCGGGGAGTGGGGCGGGGCCGTGCTGCTCACCGCGGAGCACGCGCCCGCGCATCGGCGTGGGCTGTGGACGAGCTTCCCGCAGGTGGGGCCCTCGTTGGGCTTCCTGCTCGCCAACGGCGTGGTGCTGACACTGTCGGCGACGCTGTCCGAGGCACAGTTCGCCCAGTGGGGATGGCGGGTGCCGTTCTGGGCGGCGGGGGTGCTGGCCGCGGTGGGTCTGTGGCTCCGGTCCTCGCTCGTCGAGAGCCCCAGCTTTCTCGGCATCGACGACCACGCGCGCGTGCCGCTCGCCGAGGTGGTGCGCGACCACTGGCGGCTCGTGCTGCTGACGGCCGGAGCTCTCGCCGTCGGGTACGCGATCTTCTACGCCGTCACGACCTGGTCCCTCGCATACGGGACGGAGCGGCTCGGAGTGAGCCGTGGCGTCATGCTGACCTGCATCATGGCCGCGGTGGTGGTGAAGGGCTCACTGACGCCCGTGGCCGCGCTCCTCGGCGACCGTTACGGTCGGCGGCCCCTGTGTCTGGCCGGGTGCGCGGCCGCCGCCGTATGGATGTTCCCGATGGTCGCGCTCCTCGCCACGGGCGCGCCGCTGCTGATGTTCCTCGGCTTCCTGGGCGCGATGCTCGCGTTCATCACGATGTTCGGCGTCATCGCCGCCTATCTGCCGGAGTTGTACGAGCCCCGGGTGCGCTGCACGGGTGCCGCGGTCGGCTACAACCTCGGCGGGGTCGTCGGCGGCGCTCTCACTCCGATCGTGGCGACCGCGCTCGTCGAACAGGGTGGCCGGGTGCCATGGGGCGTGGGCGCGTATCTGACGGGGGTCGCGCTGCTCAGCCTGGGATGCTTCGCACTGCTGCCCGAGACGCGGCCGGTGCCGATGGTGGTGGCGGAGCCGGCCACCGGGTGAGGTGACCTCGGGACGATCGCGACGGCGACGGCGAACGGGCCCCGCACTCCTGGAGTGCGGGGCCCGTCGGCGGATGGTTGTCTCTACGTCCGACGTGGTCAGGCTTCGATGCTGTCCTTCGGAGCGCCATCGCTCCGCTTCTGCGCCGCCTCGGCCGCCGCCTGCTTCTTGGAGGCCATGAGGCTGGTGATCGTGGTGACGATCAAGACCGCGCAGATCACGCCGAGCGAGACCGGAATGCTGATCTCCGGGACGTGGACCCCGGACTCGTGCAGCGCGTGCAGGACCAGCTTGACACCGATGAAGCCCAGGATGATCGACAGGCCGTAGCTGAGGTGGACCAGCTTCCTGAGCAGGCCGCCGATGAGGAAGTACAGCTGCCTCAGGCCCATCAGCGCGAACGCGTTGGCCGTGAAGACGATGTACGGGTCCTGGGTCAGACCGAAGATCGCGGGGATCGAGTCGAGCGCGAACAGGACGTCCGTGGAGCCGATCGCGAGCATCACGACCAGCATCGGGGTCATGACCCGCTTGCCGTTCTTCTGGATCCACAGCTTGGTGCCGTGGTAGCGGTCGGCCACGCCGAAGCGGCGCTCGGCCGCCTTGAGCAGCTTGTTCTCCTCCCAGTCCTCGTCCTCCTCGTCGGCCCGGGCCTCCTGTATGAGCTTCCAGGCGGTCCAGATCAGGAAGGCGCCGAAGATGTAGAACACCCACGCGAAGCTGGCGATGATCGCGGCGCCCGCGGCGATGAAGATCGCCCGCAGGACCAGGGCTATGAGGACACCGACCAGCAGTACCCGCTGCTGGTACTGCGAGGGCACTGCGAACTTCGCCATGATCAGGACGAAGACGAAGAGGTTGTCGACGCTCAGCGACTTCTCGGTGATGAAGCCCGCGAAGAACTCGCCGGCGGGCTGGCCGCCGCTGAAGAGGAGCAGGCCGAGCCCGAAGAGGCCGGCCAGGACGATCCAGACGACCGTCCAGATTCCGGCTTCCTTGATCGATACGTCGTGCGGCTTGCGGCCGATGAAGAAGTCGACCGCGATGAGGGCGGCGAGGCCCAAGATCGTCAGGACCCACAGGGTCAGGGAAACATCCACTGCGCCTCCGGCAGTACGTAACGGCAAATGTCAGCGTCGTCGCTGCCGGAGGTCTCTTCCACCCAGGATGGGCCGACGCCCCGGGATCTGGCCTGATCCGTATTGACGGGTACGCCGCAGTCGACAGGGAGTACTCCCCTCCGTGAGAAAGACGGTACCCCAACCACCAAGGAAAGGTAAAGCGATTGGCAAAAAAGGGGTCAAGTTCCCTGGTCAGCTCGTTTTACCTGCGCTTGGTACGGGCCGTCGCGACCTGGCTGAGCACATGCTGGAGCACCTGACTGCCGGACGGCACGAGCGAGGGCTCGAACGTCCAGGCATGCCCGACCCAGGGGTCGGCGAGGTGGTCGTCGGGCACCGGAGGAAGTCGCAGCAGCGAACGCCACAGCGGGTCGAGCAACGGGCCGTAGCCGGCGGCCTCCTCGCGGTCCGCGACCATCATCAGGTGGACGCCGACGGCCGGGCCCTCATCCGCGAGGTAGCGCAGCTGGGTCACGGCGCGGTCGTCGAAGCCGTGCGGGAAGTCGTTGACGATCAGCAGTTGCTCGGCGGTGTCGAGGCCGGGCGGGAGCGAGTCGGCCGCACCGGCACGTAGCGCCATCTGCACCAGGTCGACGCGCTCGGTGAGCCGGGTGAGGACGTCCGCCACCCCCGCCGCTCCGAGCGCGGGCGGGGCCGCGAGGACGCCGGCCTGCACCAGCGGTGCGAGCGCCTTCGCTGCCGAGCCGGCGGGGTCGATGACATGCACGGTGAACTCATCCGCCGGGTGGACGGCGAGCAGCCGGGCCGCGTGCGCCACCGCGGTCTCCATGGCGAGGCGCCGCAGGTCGTGGGAGTCGGCGAACGAGCCGTCGAGCGATCCGGCCGATCCGCTGTCGATCCACAGACCGCGTTCCAGCGGCAGGCGGACGAGCAACGGTATGCGCAGCTGAGGCGCCTCGGGCAGGTGGAGGTCGCCGAAGCGCACGGCCATGGGGATCTCCGTCGGCACACGGTAGGCATGCCACACGGGGTTGTCCCAGCGCGCGTAGGCCGCCGGCAGCGCGGGCTCGACGACCTGGGTCTCGGCCGCGAGCTGGGTGAGGTCCCGGTCGAGGGCCTCCCTGGCCTGGTCGACCAGCTGGGTGCGCCTGGCGCGGGCCGCCTCGCGCGCGGCGTCGCCCTGTCCGCCGATCCGGCTGCGCGGGTCGGACAGGGCCTGGTCGAGCTCCTTCTCCATGCGTGAGTCGGCGAAGTCGACGGCGCTGCGGTACGCGGCCATCGTGCGGGCCAGGTCCTCGAACATGCCCCACACCTGGTTGTAGAGCCGCTCGTCCATGGACCAGCCGGTCGCGTCGCCCGCGACCGGACGCGCCGGCTGTCCGTGCGGGGTGGGAGGCGCGGTCGGCGGAGGCGGCGGGGCCGCGCTCTGCCGACGCGGGTGGCGGTAGTCGACCGGGCCGCCGGTGGTCGGGCCGGAGGGCTGAGTGGCAGAGGGCTGGGTGACTGAGGGTTGGGTGACCGCGGCCGGGTCCACCGCGGGCCCTTGGGAGTAGCCGGGCTGCGAGGCACCGGCCGCCGGGGTGCCCTGGGCGCCGTCGTACGGAGACGTCGGCTGCGGTGGTGTACCGGCTGCCGGAGCGCCCTGTGCGTCGTAGGGGGAGGTGGGCCGTGTCGGTACGCCGGGTGCCTGGGTCCCGTGGGGAGCCATCGGCTGCTGCGGTACGGGGCCGGGGGCGGCCTGGGGCGCGGGGCCGGCCCGTTCGGCGCCGCGCGCCGGTGTGGCCGCCTGGCGGGAGCGGTCGCCGTCCGCCGGGTGCGGCTGAGGTGCCGGAATCGAGCGGGTCAGGCCCTGGGCCACCGCCTCGTTGATGCCGCTCGCGAGTTGCCTGGCCTGGGGCAGTCCCTGGTCGGCGAGGAGTTCGGCGAGGCCGCCCGCGTACCCCTGACCGACCGCACGCACCTTCCAGGCGCCCTGGCGGCGGTAGATCTCCAGGGCGACGACGGCCGACTCGGCGTCCAGGCCGATGATCGTGTAGCTGGCGACCTCGGTGCCGTCGAGGTCGGTGACCGCGACGAACGGAGCGGCGACGGCGCCGAAGCACACGGGGCCTCCCGCGCCGGGTGCGGGCAGCGCGAGCAGCACGCTGACCCGGTGCACGGCCTCGGGCAGGGCGCCGAGGTCGACCGCGAGACGATGGTCGGCGGCTGCCTGCCGGGAGACCTCCAGTCCCGGAAGGGTGGGTGCGCCGGGATGGGCGACCCACTCGGCGCCGTGCACCCTGCCGTGCTCGTCGCCGATCGTGGCCCCCGCCACGATCGGCGTGCCGGCCGAGACCCGGATCTCCAGACGGACCTGGGAGAGCGGGTGGTTCTGTCCCCGCGCCAGCTCGGCCGTCATCGACTCGTCCCCCTGTGTCGCTGTGTCGTGTCGGTGCCGCTCGCCTGCCGCCTTACAGGTGCGGCAGGATCGCGGGCATCAGGTCCTGGAAGGTACGGCCGTTGGCCGGAGTGCCGAGCGCCGTCATCGTCCAGCCCGGGCCCGTGCGGTGCACCTTCGCCATGATCTGGGCCGTGTAGCCGCCACCGCCCGCGAGCGTGTAGCGCGCGAGCTCCTGGCCGTTGGTCTCGTCGACCAGGCGGCAGAACGCGTTCTGCACCTCCTGGAACGTCTGGCCCGTGAAGGAGTTCACGGTGAAGACGATCTGGTCGATGTGGACCGGCACGCGTCCCAGGTCGACCAGGATCGCCTCGTCGTCGCCGCCCTGGCCGACGCCGCCGACGAGGTTGTCGCCGGTGTGGCGCACCGAGCCGTCGTCGCTCACCAGATGGCGGAAGAAGACGACGTCCACCGGCTGCTTGTCCGCGAACAGCACGGCGGAGGCGTCGAGGTCGATCTCCCGGGTGCGCGTGCCGAAGAGGCCGCGCCGGGGAGCCGCCTGCCAGCCGAGACCCATGCGCACGGCGGTGAGGCTGCCCCCGTCTCGCTTCTGCAGGCTGATGGCCTGACCCTTGGTCAGATTCACGCCGCCACCGGGCGTGCCGCCCTTGGATACGTCCACCACGCGCTGGTCCCTTCTCGTGTTTCCCCTGTTTCCGCGGGATCCGCGGATGACCCGAACCCTACGCAGGGCCACTGACAGTGCCGCACCCCGGTCCACACTTTGTGTCGGTCTTGCAACACAGCGCGTACACCTGAGGTTCCGGGACCCTTCAGTGACGCCCGTCCGGTTCGTGACCGGCGCCCGAACGGCCGTCAGACCAGGCCCGCCTCCTTCATCTGGCGCAGTTCCTTCTTCATTTCGTGGACCTCGTCGCGCAGCCGGGCGGCGATCTCGAACTGGAGGTCGGCGGCGGCTGCGCGCATGCGCTCCGTCATCTCCTCGATCTGCTCGGCGAGTTCGGCCGCGGGGCGGTCGGTCGGGACCGTCTCCTTGGCCTTGCCCTTGGCGGCCTTGGTGCCCTTGGCCGCCTTGCCGCCGAGGGCGGGGACGGGGGCCTTGGCGCCCTTGCCGTCCTTCGACTTGCGGTAGCCCGAGCCGAGCAGTTGCTCCGTGTCGACGTCCTCGCGGGCGATCTGCGCCACGATGTCGTTGATCTTCTTGCGGAGCGGCTGGGGGTCGAGTCCCCTCTCGGTGTTGTAGGCGACCTGCTTCTCCCGGCGGCGGTTGGTCTCCTCGATGGCCTTCTCCATCGCCGGGGTGATCTTGTCGGCGTACATGTGGACCTGGCCGGAGACATTGCGCGCCGCGCGGCCGATGGTCTGGATCAGGGAGGTGCCCGAGCGCAGGAAGCCCTCCTTGTCGGCGTCGAGGATCGCCACCAGGGACACCTCGGGCAGGTCGAGGCCCTCACGGAGGAGGTTGATGCCGACGAGCACGTCGAACTCGCCGGAGCGCAGTTCGCGCAGCAGTTCCACGCGGCGCAGGGTGTCGACGTCGCTGTGTAGATAGCGGACCTGGATGCCGAGTTCCAGGAAGTAGTCGGTGAGGTCCTCGGCCATCTTCTTGGTGAGTGTGGTGACCAGGACGCGCTCGTCCTTCTCGGTGCGCATGCGGATCTCGTGCACCAGGTCGTCGATCTGGCCCTCGGTGGGCTTGACGACGACCTCCGGGTCGATGAGGCCGGTCGGGCGGATGATCTGCTCGACGACGCCGTCCCCGCGGGAGAGCTCGTACTTGCCGGGGGTCGCCGACAGGTAGACCGTCTGCCCGATGCGCTTCTGGAACTCCTCCCACTTCAGGGGGCGGTTGTCCAGGGCGGAAGGGAGCCGGAAACCGTGGTCGACGAGGGTGCGCTTGCGGGAGGCGTCGCCCTCGTACATCGCGCCGATCTGCGGGACCGTGTTGTGGGACTCGTCGATGACGAGCAGGAAGTCGTCCGGGAAGTAGTCCAGCAGGGTGTTCGGCGGGGAGCCGGGCTGGCGGCCGTCGAAGTGCATCGAGTAGTTCTCGACGCCGGAGCAGGAGCCGATCTGGCGGAGCATCTCGAGGTCGTACGTGGTGCGCATGCGCAGGCGCTGGGCCTCCAGGAGCTTGCCCTGCTTCTCCATCTCGGCCAGGCGCTCCCCCAGCTCCTTCTCGATGTCGTTGACGGCCCGCTCCAGGCGCTCGGGGCCCGCGATGTAGTGGGAGGCCGGGAAGACGTACAGCTGTTCGTCGTCGCTGATGATCTCGCCGGTGAGCGGGTGAAGGGTGGACAGGGCCTCGATCTCGTCCCCGAACATCTCGATGCGGACCGCGAGCTCCTCGTAGACCGGGAAGATCTCGATGGTGTCGCCGCGGACGCGGAAGGTGCCGCGGCTGAACGCCATGTCGTTGCGCGTGTACTGGATGTCCACGAAGCGGCGCAGCAGCTGGTCCCGGTCGATCTCCTCGCCGACCTTGAGGGGGACCATGCGGTCCACGTATTCCTGCGGAGTACCGAGGCCGTAGATGCAGGAGACCGAGGCGACCACGATGACGTCGCGGCGGGTGAGCAGCGAGTTGGTCGCGGAGTGGCGCAGGCGCTCGACCTCCTCGTTGACCGAGGAGTCCTTCTCGATGTAGGTGTCCGACTGCGGGACGTACGCCTCGGGCTGGTAGTAGTCGTAGTACGAGACGAAGTACTCAACGGCGTTGTTCGGCAGCAGCTCGCGGAACTCGTTCGCCAGCTGGGCGGCCAGCGTCTTGTTCGGCGCCATCACGAGTGTGGGGCGCTGGAGCTTCTCGATCATCCACGCGGTGGTGGCCGACTTGCCGGTGCCGGTCGCGCCGAGGAGAACGACGTCCTTCTCACCGGCCTCGATGCGCCGGGACAGCTCGGCGATGGCCGCCGGCTGGTCGCCGCTGGGCTGGTAGGGGCTGACGACCTCGAAGGGCGCCACCGTACGTTCGATGCTGGAAACGGGCCGCATGTGTTCCACCGTACGACCCCCCACTGACAACGCGGCCGGATCAGCGGTTTCGCCGTAGCGGGAAAGCCTCGGTGCCGGGCGGATCAGCGGTTCTGCGGGGTGCGGGAGTCGCGGTGTGCCGAGTGGCGGCGGGTGCGGAGCACCGGGCGGCGACCGCTGGGGTGGGAGACGAGTTCGCGCGCGGGGATGCCCGGCTTGTTCTCGACGGGCGTCCAGACGGGCTTGCCCATGACCATCAACGGGTCGAACAGCACGACCACGGCGGCGAGGAGCAGGAAGGCGAGCGGGCCGATCATCAAGGGCGCCAGCAGGGACGCGGGCGAGTCGCCCGCGGTGGGGGCCGCCGTGTCGTGGAGATGGACACTGAGGGCGGCCATGCCCGTGTAGTGCATGCCGGTGACGGCGAGTCCCATGATGAGGCTCGCGCCCACGCTCCACAGGAACCCTCTGACCTGGCCTGCGGCCCACAGGGCGACCGTGGCGGCGGCGACCGCTATGACGACGGAGGCGGCCACGGTGAGCGTGTTGTACTCCAGCTTGCCGTTGAGGCGCATGCCGGCCATGCCCAGGTAGTGCATGGAGGCGATGCCCAGGCCGGTGATGGCACCCCCGGTCATCAGGGCCGTCCCCCTCGCCCCCTTGTAGCCGACGATGAAGATCCCGATGCCCACCATGACGATGGCGACGCCCAGGCTCGCGAACGTCATCGCCTTGTCGTAGTGGATCGGCGCCTGATCGACCTTGAACCCCATCATCGCGATGAAGTGCATGGTCCAGATGCCGGAGCCGATCGCGGCCGAGCCGAGGGCGAGCCAGCCCGGGCGCCAGGAGTTGCCGACGAGCATGGACCGGGTGGTGCAGCGCAGGCCGAGGGCACCGCCCAGGCACGCCATGAGGTAGGCCACCAGCGGTGTGACGAGTCCGTAGCTGAATCCGTCGACCGTGCCTTGCATGCGCGGCTGCCCTTCCGCCCTCTTACATTCCGGAATGTCCCGATGTGCACCCCTCCCCCGGACCGCCCGAGCGGTCAGGGCCGAGGCAGAGAGTATGACTCCCACCGGAATGGTCGAACGATTTTCCGGCAAAGAAACACGCCCTTGCCCCAGTTGTGCGGCACCGGTGAGCGGACTTGGGGTCACTCCATTCAAGTTGTGGCCGTCCTGTATCCTCCGCCCTTGACCCTCCGCTGTCACAGTGGCGCCCTCTGTGATCACTCGACGCCAGGAGCATGCCGCATTGCCGGTGAGCTGAGTCCCCGCGCCGCCCGGGGCCGGCGCGGGCCGGTGTCCGCCGCTCCCCGGGCGTTGTCAGTGGCGAGCCGTACGGTGGGTGGCATGAACAGCGATGGGCAGTACGAGCAGCAGGTCGTGTGGACCGTCGTCGCCACCGACATCGGTCCGCTGCTGCTGGCCGCGACGCGGGAGGGCCTGGTCAACGTCGTGTTCCACGCCACGGACGCGGTCCGCGACAAGGCGCTCGACCGGCTCGCGTCCCGGCTCGGCAGCGAGCCCGTCGAGGCTCCCGACTCCCCGCTGCTGGCCGAGGCGATACATCAGGTGGAGGCGTACTTCGCGGGCGAGCGGCATGACTTCGAGCTGCCGCTGGACTGGTCGTTGATCTCGGGCTTCAACCGGCAGGTGCTGCGCGAGCTGGCGTCCGGCGTCCGGTACGGCGCGGTCGTCGGGTACGGCGATCTTGCCGGGCGGGTCGGTCAGCCGGGCGCGGCCCAGGCGGTTGGGATGGCGATGGGTGCCAATCCGCTGCCGGTCGTCGTGCCCTGCCATCGGGTGGTCGAGAGCGACGGCGGCATCGGCGGCTTCGGCGGCGGACTGGAGACCAAGCGGAAGCTGCTGGCCCTGGAGGGCGTGCTGCCCGAACCGCTGTTCTGAGCCTTGTCCCGAACCCGGTTCCGAAGCCTTGGGAAACGGTCCTCACGCGACGGCTGGCCGTCAGGCCGGGGCGGTAGCAGACTCGGCCGTGCGTACCGTCGCCGGCATCCGACTGGCATCCGCAGGACACGGAGCCGAAGAGACGGCGATCACGCATGACCGGCATCTGTCTGAACGTCAACCCGGCCGGCCCGGGGGCGGCCTACGGCTATGTCGACATGGGCGGCTGGGTGGGCGGCCAGGCCGAATACGCCAGGGTCCCGTACGCGAACTTCAACCTGTTGAGGTTCCCCGACCGGGACGAGTCCCGACCGGTTTCCACGGCGCCGTCACCGCCGGGGCGGACCCGGTCGGTCTGGCGTCGGCCGCTTCGGCGCAGCTCCTGGGCGCTGCCGCGGTCGTCGTCGGCGACCTCAACGCCGAACGCCTCGCCCAGGCGCGCAGCTTCGGCTGCGAGACCGTAGACGTGTCGCGCGGCAGCGTGGAGGAGCAGATCGCCGAGATCCTGGGGGAGCCCGAGGTGGACGTCGCGGTGACGCGGTCGGCTTCGAGGCGCGAGCCCACGGTGCGGACGCCCCGGAGGCGCCCGCGACCGTCCTCAACTCGCTGAGGGGCGTCAAGCGCGCGGGCGGTGCCCTGGGCATCCCCGGCCTGTACGTCACGGACGACCCGGGAGGTGTCGACCAGGACGCGCGCAGCGGCACGTTGAAGGTGCGGCTCGGCCTCGGCTGGGCCAAGAGCCACCGCTTCACGACCGGCCAGTGCCCGGTGATGCGGTACAACCGGAGCCTGATGATGGCGATCCTGCACGGACGCGTCCACATCGCCAAGGCCGTCAACGCGACCGTCATCGGGCTGGAGGACGCACCGCGCGACTATGCCGAGTTCGACCAGGGCGCGAGCCGCAAGTACGTGCTCGATCCGCACGGGGCGCTGGATGGCGTACGCCCGGTCTGAGTCCCTGGTGGGGGTGCCCACGCGCGCGGGCACCCCCTTCACCTCGCGCTAGTCGTAGTGCCTCGCCTCGAAGACGTTCCCGTCCGGGTCGCGGAAGTAGAAGCTGCGCTTGGCCATTCCACGGGCACCGAAGGAGTCCTCGGAAATGTCGGAGACCGGGACCGACCGTTCCTCCAGGCGGGAGCGCAGCGTGTCGAAGTCGGCGCCGGGCAGGGCCAGGCAGACGTGGTTGACCGGGTGGCCCGAGCTGTCGGCGGCGCCGGGGACCATCTTCATGCCCGCCGCCATGGTGAGCGGCATGAGGTCGAGGATGGTCTCTTCGTTGAGCCGTACAGAGGGGAAGGACACGGTCCCCGCGGCGAACTCGGCGAGCCTCACCGGTGCCATGCCGACCGCCTTCTCGTAGAAGTCGGCCGAGGCCACCGGGTCACGCACCCAGAGAACGACATGGTCAAGACGTGCGGTGTTGTCCGTCATGCACCCCAGGCTGGTGTCGTCCCCCACAGGCCGCAAGTGTTTGGCCGGGTCTGCCGCCCGCCAGAGATGAGGGAAGACCGACCGACAGGAGGCAGACCCGTGGTGCTGGTGGTGTCCGAAGAAGTACGCGACGCGGTCGACGCGCGTCGACCCGTGGTGGCCCTGGAGTCCACGATCATCGCGCACGGCCTGCCGCGCCCGCGGAATCTACAGGTGGCGCTGGAGCTGGAGAACGTCGTACGGCAGGAGGGCGCCGTGCCCGCGACGATCGCCGTGCTGGACGGGCGGCCTCATGTCGGCCTGGACAAGGAACAGCTGGAGCGGGTCGCGAACGAGGACGGGATCCGCAAGCTGGGTCACCGGGATCTGCCCCTCGCGGTGGCCTCCGGGGCGAGCGGGGCGACCACGGTGTCGGCGACCGCGCAGCTGGCGGCTCTGGCGGGCGTACGGGTGTTCGCGACCGGTGGGCTCGGCGGGGTGCACCGGGAGTGGACGGTGACGCAGGACGAGTCGGCCGACCTGGGGCTGCTGGCGCGTACACGGATCACCGTGGTGTGCGCGGGCGTGAAGTCCATCCTGGATGTGCCGGCGACGCTCCAGCGGCTGGAGACACTGGGCGTCGCGGTGGCCGGGTACGGCACGGACCGCTTCCCGGGCTTCTATCTCTCCGACTCGGGACATCCCGTGGACTGGACGCTGGACAGCCCGCGGCAGGTGGCGGACGTGATGAGGGCTCAGGACGCGCTCGACGGGCCCGAGTCGGCGCTGATCGTCGCCAACCCGGTGCCCGAGGAGGAGCAGTTGGATCCCGGGCTGCACGCACGCGTGCTCGCCGAGGCGCTGCACGCGTGCGAGGAGGAGGGGGTCACCGGTCAGGCGGTCACGCCGTTTCTGCTCGACTACCTGGTGCGGCACACCGACGGCGCCTCGCTGAGCGCCAATCTGGCGGCGGTGCGCGGCAACGTACGGCTGGCGGGGCGGATCGCGGCGGCCTGGGCGGGGGCGTGACGGCGGGGCCGCCCCGGCATCGAGGCGCGGACACCTCGACGGATCACCGGCGAAGCCGAGTTCACCCGGGCGGCGCGCTGCTGGTCGTCGGGGACGTCGTCACAGATGTCGTCGCCCGGCACCGAGGGCCGCTCGCCGCGGGCACGGACACCGCCGCTGCCATCCGGACGGTCCCGGGCGGCGCGGGTGCCAATGTGGCGTGCTGGGCCGCTCACGGCGGCTGCGCGGACGTGCGGCTGCTCGGACGGGTGGGCACGGACGCGGCCACCTGGCACGAGCGGGAGCTGGTCGCCTGCGGGGTACGGCCCCGGCTCGTCGTCGACCCGCAGGCGCCGACCGGGACGGTGATCTGCCTCGTCGACGCGGGGGCGGCCGCCGAGCGGACGTTTCTCACCGACAGCGGCGCGTCGTTGCGGCTCGAGCCCGACGACTGGTCGGACGCACTGCTCGACGGGGTCGCACGGCTGCACCTGTCGGGATATCTGCTGTTCTCCGAACCGAGCCGTGCGCTGGTGACGGTGGCCCTGGAGGCGGCACGCGCGCGTGGGGTGCCGGTGAGCCTGGATCCCGCGTCGGCCGGTTTTCTCGTGGAGTTGGGCGTGGACCGTTTCCTGGGGCTCGTCGAGGGCGTGGACGTCCTGCTGCCGAGCCGGGACGAGGCCTGCCTGCTCACCGGGTTGCCCGATCCGGAGGACGCGGCGGCCAAGCTCAGCCGCCACGTTCCGCTGGTGGTCGCCAAGCAGGGCGCGGAGGGTGCGCTGGTGGCCCGGTCCGGCACCGTGTGCGCCCGCGTCCCCGCCCTATCAGCGACGCCCCGGGACACCACGGGCGCCGGGGACGCCTTCACCGGCGCGTTTCTCGCCGCCCTGCTCGCGGGCGCCGAGCCCGAGGACGCGGCGGCGCAGGGGTGCCGGGCGGGGGCGCTGGCGGTGGAGCGGGTGGGGGGCCGACCGCCGGGGCGGGGCTGACCGCCGGCGAGGAGCTGACCGCCGGGGCGAAGCTGACGTCAACTCCCGTTTCCCTCCTTGCCGCCTCTCGCCTCTCGCCTCTACCACTTCTATCCCTTGCGTCCCCACGCCGAGATCATCGGGGCCGTGGCCAAGTCCATACCGCCGGATGCGACGTTCGCGAGGTGGCGGTCGATGTCCTGGTCCGTGGCGAGGCCCGCGGCGACGAGTTGGTCGCGGATCTGCCGGATCGTGGCGGACTCCAGGGCGGCGCAGGCGGGCGAGGTGACCGGGAAGTACGCGTCGGCCTCCACCCGGCACAGACCGGCCTCGCGCAACAGGCGCGGAAGCCTGCGCCCGTAGGCGAGGTCGGCGCCCCGGTCCGCGAGCAGTCGGCGGAAGCCCTGCCGCAGCCGGTTCGCGAGCTGCTGCTCGGGCCCGTGCTCGTCAGGGCAGAGCAGGGGCTGGAGGGCGGGATCGGCGTCCTCGACCAGGAGCCGTCCGCCGGGCCGCAGGGCCTTGCCCATCGACCGCAACGCCCTTTCCCGGTCCGGCACATGAACGAGGACGAGCCGGGCGTGCACCAGGTCGAATCCCTCCCCCGGCGGTTCGTGCGCGCCGACGTCGTGGGTCCGCACCTCGACCGGCGGACGGGCGGCCACGGCGACCCGCGACGTGTCAATGTCGGTCGCGACGACCCGTCCGGTCGGGCCGACCTTCTTCGCCAGCCAGGACACCACGGACGTGCCGCCGGCCCCGACCTCCCAGCAGCGCCAGCCCGGTCCGACGCCGAACGCTTCGAGGTGCCGGAAGGTCGTGGGGTCGAAGAGGGCGGCGAAGGCGTCGAAACGCTCCCCCGCCTCGGTCTGCCGGTTGTCGAGGAGATACCCGTCGGTTCGCGTCATGCCGCGATCATCCCAGTTGCCCGGCTTGTGCGAAGCGGTCGACGCGACACCCACGCGAGATGCGCGACACCTGCGACGAGATGTGCGACACCCACGCGAGGTGCCCGACGCCTGCGACGAGACGCGTGACACCTGCCACGAGAAGGCCCACGTCCCGTCCCCCAGGTCCCTTCGTCCGGGCCCACTGCCCGCGGCCGGGAAAGGATCCGCTGTCCACAGCCGGGAACAAAGCGGAACGCCCTGTTCCCACAGGCTTACCCGCCCCTCACGCCGAGCTGGCAAACTGGCTCGCCAGGGCGCGGCAAGACGGCGCGGGGGAGTTCCACGCAAGGAGATCCAGATGTCCATGGCAGGGAATCTGCGGAAGGTCACGAGCCTCGGCAGGGTCGGCGGCCTCCGCAGGGTGGCACGGCTGGCCCGACGGCGCCCCCGCGTCGACCTGAGTCACCCGGCCCGGTCCCCCCTGGGTTCCTCGGTGGTGAACTGCGTGACGTACCAGGAGGGCGTCCGGGTCCCCTTGGACGGCGATCTGGTCGACGCCGTGGAACGGGTGCGCAAGAGCCGCGAGGGTTTCGTCTGGCTCGGCCTGCACGAGCCGACGAACCAGGAGTTCGCGGGCATCGCCGACCTCTTCGACCTGCATCCGCTGGCGGTCGAGGACGCGGTCGAGGCCCACCAGCGCCCGAAGCTGGAGCGCTACGGCGAAACGCTGTTCGCGGTGTTCAAGACGGTCTGTTACGTCGAGCACGAGGAGCTCACGGCGACCAGCGAGGTGGTCAACACCGGCGAGATCATGGTGTTCGTCGGCCAGGACTTCGTGATCACGGTGCGCCACGGACGGCACGGCTCCCTGGGTCCGTTGCGCGAGGACCTGGAGTCCGCCCCCGAGCAACTCGCCAAGGGACCGTCCGCGGTTCTGCACGCGCTCGCGGACCATGTGGTCGACGACTATCTGAACGTCACCGACTCGGTGCAGGAGGACATCGACGCGGTCGAGACGGCCGTCTTCGCGGAGAACGGCGCCCGGGTCGACGCGGGCCGCATCTACCAGCTCAAGCGCGAACTGCTGGAGCTGAAACGTGCGGTGGTCCCGCTCGGCCGCCCGCTCGAGGAACTCCACACCCGGCCGATCCGTGTGGTGGATCCGGAGATACAGGCCTACTTCCGCGACGTCTCCGACCACCTGCTGCGCGCCAAGGAGCAGATCGCCGCCTTCGACGAACTGCTCAACTCCATCCTCCAGGCGCACCTCGCGCAGGTGACGGTCGCGCAGAACGAGGACATGCGGAAGATCACGGCATGGGCCGCGGTGATCGCCGTACCGACGATGGTGTGCGGGGTGTACGGCATGAACTTCGACAACATGCCGGAGCTGCACTGGCGATACGGCTATCCCCTGATCATCGGCGTCATAGCCGTGGCCTGTCTGGTGCTGTACCGCGGTTTCAGGCGCAACGGCTGGCTCTGACCGGATCCGCGTCCGGCAGGCACGAGGATCCGCGGCGGGGATTGGTGACGGGGATCAGTGGCAGGGATCGGTGACGGGGATCAATGGCGGCCAGGGGTGCGGGCGTAGACGCTCTCGGCCCAGGTCCCGATCTGGTCCTCCGGCAGGTGCCGGGCCAGGTCGGCCTCGCTGATGATGCCGACCAGGCGCTTGTTCTCGATCACGGGAAGCCGCCGGATCTGGTGCTCCTGCATCTCCCGGAGCACATCGCCGACATCGGCGCTCGCTTCGATCCAGCGCGGGGTGCCCTGGGCCATCTCGCCCGCGGTCACCTGGGCCGGGTTGTGGCCCATGGCCACACAGCCGATGACGATGTCGCGGTCGGTGAGGATGCCGCAGAGCCGTTCGTTCGCGTCGCTGATGGGCAGGGCGCCGACGCCCAGCTCGCGCATCAGCTGGGCGGCGCGGTCCAGGGTCTCGTGGGCGGGGATCCACTGGGCGCCACGGTGCATGATGTCTCCGGCGGTGGTCATGGAGTACCTCCCGGTGCCGGACGGCCGGCGCGGCGCGGGGAAGCACCGCAAGTCCCGGCGTCCTTCATTCTCGCGGCGACGCCGGGCGCCCGCACCCGGAGTGAGGTCGGCGCGCGAGATCACGCGCGGATAAAACGCGTATACAAAACATACGAAAGCGGTTTGATCACATCGGATCGCGTCAGCCGTTCCAGGCCGGGTGGCGCGGGTCGTCGGCGCGGACCAGGACGTCGGCGGTGCCGGCCGGGTCGGTCTCGTCCGCGTAGCGCTCGAAGGCGGCGAGGGTCCATTGCTCGGACTCGGGGGTGCGGCGGCGCAGGGCGCCGGGTGAGAGGAGGACGTGGACGGTCAGGTCGAAGGGGAACCAGTGCCGCAGCAGGAAGGGACCATGCAGCAACAGGAAGCCGCCGGGCGGGAGTTGGACGTACGGGCTGCGGGTGGCGCGGTCGGTGTCCGGGTCCCACAGATCGGGCAGGACGCGGCCGTCGCCGCCGGGGTCGAGGGGGCCGAAGACCTCCCGCCACAGGGCACCGGTGTCGAACCAGCCGTCGTAGTAGGCCTCCACGTCCTGGTGGCCGTACTCCAGGCGGAGCGAGGCGGGGCGCAGGAAGCCGTGGCTGCCGACG
The DNA here is from genome assembly GCF_040654815.1 of Streptomyces sp. NPDC050619. Classification (NCBI taxonomy): domain Bacteria; kingdom Bacillati; phylum Actinomycetota; class Actinomycetes; order Kitasatosporales; family Streptomycetaceae; genus Streptomyces; species Streptomyces sp. NPDC050619. Next base: position 287,801 of record NZ_JBFAIR010000005.1, read on the forward strand.
ACCAGCGAGGAACGTCCGCGTATGCGCAGCGCCTCAGAGACGCGCTCGGCGAGGTCCCCCGGGCGGGCGGCCGGGGCGCCGTCGAAAGCGATGCGCGGCCAAGGGCTGCCGTCGGCCGGCTTCAGGTCGAGCAGTCGCTCGGCCAGGAGGTCGCCGAGCCGGTCCCAGGTGATCGCTTCGAGTCGCACACGGCCCATGATGCGTCAGACCCCGGTCAGGATGCGTTCCGCTCGTGCGCGCGGCGGGCGGCGAGCAGGTGTGGGAGGTGGGTGTCGCTCCAGGTGCGGGCGGCGTCGAGGAGGGGGACCAGTGTGCGGCCGAGAGGGGTGAGGGCGTATTCGACGCGGGGCGGGTTCTCGTCGTAGGGGGTGCGGGTGAGCAGGCCGTCGCGTTCCATCGCGCGCAGGGTCTCGCTGAGCACCTTGGGGGTGACGGCCCTGAGCGGGACGCGGAGTTCGGTGAAGCGACGCGGGCCGCCTTCGAGGCACCGGATGACCATTCCCGTCCATTTGTCACCGACCCGGAAGGGCATCTCGGAGGAAGGACAGACCGGGTGGAACATGTCGGGATCCAGAGGGGCGAGCCGTGCGCCGTCCGTGGGGTCGGTCATCGGTCGAGGGTAGCGCCGATACCGTTGAAGTAACCGGGCATTCGGCGTCTAGCGTCCAGGTCAGGCCGTGAACGGCGGCTCCGGACAAGGAGGTTGGGCATGACTGGCGTGGAGGGCACCGGCGGCATCGTCGTCTTCGGAGCGGGCGGGCGGGCCGGGCGCGCGGTGACGGCGGAGGCACGTCGGCGTGGGTACCGGGTGACGGCCGTGGTGCGGGATCCCGGGCGGTATCCGGATCTCGGAGCGGAGGACGTCACGGTAGTACGCGGTGACGTCACCGATCCCGGGTCGGTCGCCGGGGCATCGGGCGAGGCGGTCGCCGGGGCCGCGGGCGGAGCGGTCGCCGCCGTGCACGCCGTTTCGCCCTTCAGCGGGCCGGAGCAGGGCTTCGACTCGCTCGACCCGGAGTTCTTCGTCAAGGCGGCGGACGCACTGCTGGGCGGGCTCGCCGCCGCAGGGGTGGGGCGCCTCGTCGCCATCGGGCTGGGCGCGAATCTCCTCGGGGCGGACGGCCGGCCCCTGATGGACGATCCCGCGATGCTGCCGCCGGAGATACGGCCCTTCGCGCTGGCACACACCGCCGGGCTGCGGCGGCTGTGCGAGGCGGAGGACACGACGATCGACTGGGTGATGCTCACACCGGCCGCGCAGCTGGAGCACGGCGGCCCGCGCACCGGGCGCTACCGCTTCGGCGGCGAGTCCCTGCCCGCGGGGGCGGCGAGTCTGTCGTATGCGGACCTCGCCGTGGCCGTGGTCGACGAGATCGGGACTCCGACGCGGCATCGCAGACGAGTGTCGGTGTTCATCCCGGCGGCGTGGCCGGCATGAAGTGGTCCGGGACCTCATCCAGGGAATGATCCCCGTATGGCGCACCTCGCGACTCCCGCTCCCCGGACCGGACTTCTCGTCATCCAGCCCCTCAAACGACGGCACTGCGCCAAGTGCCACGGCGGGCCGCTGTCGCTGCTCGTCGTCGAGGACGGCGCGCCACGGTGCCTAGACTGTGCCGACCTGGGGCACCTGGTGTTCCTGCCACGCGGCGACACGGCACTGACACGCCGGTCACGGGAGGAGAGTGCGCTGTCGGCGGTGGTCATACGGTTCAACCGGCGCCGGGGGCGGTACGAGCGACAGGGCGTCCTCGTCGAGGAGGCGGGGCTCGCCCGGGCCGAGGCGCGGTGTCTGGCGGACGCCGAGGCGCGGCGCCGGCGCCGGGTACGGGACGCGCGGCGGCGGGCGGCCGAGGACGTGCGGTTCACGGACGCGTTCGCGGAGGAGATACGGCGGCTGTTCCCCGGCTGCCCGGCGGAGCGGGCGCGGGCGATCGCCGCGCATGCGTCGGCGCGGGGCAGCGGGCGGGTGGGGCGGAGTGCGGCGGGGCGGGCGTTGTCCGAAGGGGCGGTGATATCGGCGGTCGTGGCGTCCATACGGCACGCGGACACGCCGTACGACCAGCTGTTGATGAGCGGGGTGCCGAGGCACGAGGCGCGGCGGCGGATCGCGGCGGCCGTGGAGACGGTGCTGAGGGGATGGCGGACGGCGGGGGTGAAAGCGGAGGCAGAGGCGGAGGCCGGTTGAGCGCGGGCCGAGGGTGTCACGGCGAGTGAGGTTGCCTCCGTCGAAGGAGTGCGGCATCAGTCGATGACGGCGACGGTCGCATCGCTTGCCGCGAGAGGGCCGGTGGAGCGGAGCCCCGACCCGGACGACGGGCGGCGCCTGCTGATCGCGCCGACCGCGGAGGGCCACCGTCGGGTGGAGGAGGGGCGGCAGGCCCGGGCGGAATGGCTCGCCGGCCAGGGGTCACCGTCCTGGCCGCAGAAGGTATGGCATGGTCGCCGTACTCGTGCGGGAATTCACTGGTGGTGACGGTGGTGACGGCGGCGCCGGGCAGGGGTCTCGGCTCGATGCGGGAGTTGGTGTGGGCATGATCGAGGGACCGTACTTCGTACTGACGGTGCTGGGTGTGCTCGGGACCGGGCTGGTGGCCGGGGTCTTCTGCGGGTTCTCGACCTTCGTGATGCGCGGGCTCGCCGCGTTGCCGCCCGCTCAGGGCGTCGCCGCGATGAACGCGATCAACGTGACCGCCGTGCGGCCGGCGTTCATGCTCGTGTTCGCGGGGTCGGCGGTGGTGTGCGCGGTGATCGCGGTGGTGACGTTCGTGTTGTGGCCGGACGAGGGGACGGTGGAGCTGCTGGTGGGCAGCGCGCTGTACCTGTTCGGCGTGTTCGGGCTGACCATCGCGGCGAACGTGCCGCGCAACGAGGCGCTGGGCAGGCTGGACCCGGGCACCCCGGAGGCGGCCGCGTACTGGCCGACGTACGTGCGTGAATGGACGATGTGGAACCACGTCCGCACGGTCGCCTCGGCCGCCGCGGCGGTGGCGTACGTGCTGGCCCTCACCTGAGGAACATGTGCTGTCCCAGCCCGCGAAAAAGCGCTGTCGGGCGCTCTGCACAAGGGGCCTTCGGGACGTATCGTGGCCGGAAGAAGTGCCCGAGGAGTGCCGCCCGATGACGCACGGCCTGTCGTACGCGTAGGCAAGGAAGACGGCCATGGCCGATCCCAAGGGATTCATGACCACGCCTCGCCAGGACTGGCCTCGCAGGCCGGTAGAGGAGCGGGTCCGGGACTGGGACGAGGTGTATGTCCCCGGGGCGCTGCTGCCTATCATCGGCAAGCAGGCCGACCGCTGCATGGACTGCGGCATACCCTTCTGTCACGAGGCCTGTCCGCTCGGCAACTTGATCCCCGAGTGGAACGATCTGGTGTCCAGGGAGGACTGGCGGACGGCCGCCGACCGGCTGCACGCCACCAACAACTTCCCAGACTTCACGGGCCGGTTGTGCCCGGCACCCTGCGAGTCGGGGTGTGTGCTCGCCATCAACCAGCCCGCGGTCACCATCAAGAACGTCGAGGTCGCCATCGCCGACCGCGCCTGGGAACTCGGGTTCGCGCCGCCGAGCCCGCCGGAGCGGCTGTCCGGGCGGACGGTCGCGGTGATCGGATCGGGACCCACGGGGCTCGCCGCCGCTCAACAGCTGACCCGGGCAGGGCACACGGTCGCCGTGTACGAGAAGGACGACCGGCTCGGCGGGCTGATGCGGTACGGCATCCCCGAGTTCAAGATGGAGAAGCACCATCTGGAGCGGCGGATCGAGCAGATGCGGGCGGAGGGCACGAAGTTCCGCACCTCGACCGCCGTCGGAAGGGACATCGGCGCCGCCGAACTGCGGGCGCGCTACGACGCCGTGGTGATCGCCACCGGGGCGACGGCGTGGCGTGATCTCGCCGTCCCGGGGCGGGAGTTGACCGGCATCCAGCAGGCGATGGAGTACCTGCCGCTGGCCAACCGGGTGTGTGAAGGGGATCTGGACGCCTCGCCCCTGTCCGCCGCCGGGAAGCATGTCGTCATCGTGGGCGGCGGTGATACGGGGGCCGACTGTCTGGGCACGGCTGTTCGGGAGGGCGCCGCGTCCGTGACCCAGCTGGACATCTACGCCCAGCCGGGCACGGAGCGTGACGAGGACACCGAGCCCTGGCCGACGTATCCGAAGATCTACCGGCTGTCGGCCGCGCACGAGGAGGCCCGCGACCTGCGGACCTCGTCGGCGGCGGACGCGGACGCGCGGCTGTTCGCGGCGTCCACGCTCCGCTTCACCGGTGACGCCGACGGCCATGTGCGCTCGCTGCACCTCGTCGAGGTGGACGCGGAGCGCCGGCCGGTGCCGGGCACCGGGCGGACACTCCCCGCCGACCTCGTGCTGCTCGCCCTCGGCTTCTCCGGGCCCGACCGCGAGGACGGGCTCATGGACCAGCTGGGGCTGGAGCTGGAACCCCGCGGGACGATCACGCGGGACGCCGGATTCGCGACGAACGCCTCCGGCGTGTTCGCCGCGGGGGACGCCGCTCGCGGGCAGTCGCTGATCGTCTGGGCGATCGCCGAGGGGCGTGCGGTGGCGGCGGCCGTCGACCGGTACCTGACGGGAAGCTCCCGGCTGCCGGCGCCCATCGGGCCGTACGACCAGCCGATGACCATGTAAACGCGGGGCATCGCCCTGGGTACCATCGCCTGATTTTTTCTCATCTACCCGAAAAGTGGCTTACGGGCTACATGGAACTGAACTGTGGTGGGATCATCGAATCAGGAGGCGTGCTGTCGTCGTATCCAGATCCAGATCCAGATCCAGATCCAGATCCGGGTCGGCAGCGGCCCGCCCCATCCTTCGTTCCGCCGTCAGGCGTAGGGCCACTCCCGCGCGTCCCCCCTGGTTGGCGGTCGGTCCGGGAGGGTGTTCGATGACGACGCTCGACGAATGTCATGGAGAAGGTGCGCGAGACGGGGGCGAGCTCCCGGGCGAGGTCTCTCTCGGCCTGGTCGAGTCGGCCGGCCCGGCCGTCGTCCCGCTGGATCAGCCCGGCGCCGCGCTGCCCCGACTGGCAGGCTCCAAGGCCGCGAACCTCGCCCGCGCGGCCCGCGCCGGACTGCCGGTGCTTCCTGGGTTCGTGATCCCGCACCAAGAGGGCGGCGACCTGGTCGCCCTGCGGCGCGCCTGGCACGAGCTCTCCGACGGCGGCGCCCGCCCGCTCGTCGTCCGCTCCTCGTCGCCACAGGAGGACACGGACGAGTCATCCCTGGCGGGCCAGTTCGCCTCCGTGCTCGACGTACGCGACTGGCGGGACTTCCGTACGGCAGTACGGACCGTGCTCGACTCCGCGCACCGGCCCGACGGGTCCACGGCTCCCATGGCGGTGCTTGTCCAGCCGATGCTCACGGCCCGTGTCGGCGGGGTGATGTTCGGTGCCGATCCCGTCGAGGGGCGGGCCGACCGGATGCTGGTGAGCGCGGTCCGCGGTGGTCCGGACAGCCTGGTCAGCGGGGAACAGGCGGGGACCAACTACTGGCTGAGCGAACGCGGCCGGGTCCTGCGGACGGAGCCGCCGGAGACCGGCGCACCGTCCCGCCCTGCCGGGCCCTCGGAGGCCCGCGCGCTGTCCCACCTTGCCGAGCCCTCAGAGGCCCGCGCGCTGACCCACCTTGCCGAGCCCTCGGAGGCCCGCGCGCTGACCCACCTTGCCGAGCCCTCGAAGGCCGGCGCGCTGACCCACCTTGCCGAGCCCTCGGAGGCCGGCGCGCTGACCCACCTTGCCGAGCCCTCGGAGGCCCGCGCAGCGGCCGTCCGTGCCAGGCATCCGGAGGCCGGAGGGCCGCCCTTCCCCGCCGAACACCTGGAGGAGGCCGGAGCACCGCCCAACCTCGCGGGGCACCCGGAGGCCGACGCACCGCACTCCCCCGCCAAACACTTCCCCGCCAAACACCCGAAGGCCGGAACGCCGCCCGACCTCGCCGAGCACCCGGAGCCCGGCGCGCAGGCCGCCGCCCGCACCGCGCCGCCGGAAACCGGCTCGCTCCTCACCCGTACCGAACTGTTCCGGCTGGCGCGTCTCGCGCGGCATGGCCGGCGGATCTTCGGCGGGCCGCAGGACATGGAGTTCGGGTTCGACGAGGACGGACGGCTGTGGCTGTTCCAGAGCCGTCCGATCACGGCGATGGCGGCGCGGCCCGCGCGCAGGGCACGGCTGCTCGGGCCCGGCCCGGTCGCGGAGACGCTGCCGGAGCAGCTCCAGCCACTGGAGGAGGACCTGTGGGTGGCACCCATGGCCCGCGGGATCGCGACCGCGCTCGACATCGGGGGCACCGTGCCACGCCGGCTGCTGCGGACGGTGCCGGTGGTGACCACGGTCGGCGGGCGGGCCGCCGCCGATCTGCTCCTCCTCGGCGCCGTCGCGCCCCGGCACAGGTGGCTCGCGCTGCTCAACCCGGCGCCAGGGGCGCGCAGGCTCGGCGCGGCCTGGCGGGTGGGCCGCCTCAGGGGGGCGCTGCCCGGCCTGGCGACGGACCTGGTGGCTGACGTCGACCGCCGGCTGACGGAGATCCCGCCGCCGGCCGGACTCGCCGGTCCCGACCTGGCGGCGGAGCTCCGCTGGACCCGCACCCTCCTGGTCTCCCTGCACGCCCAGGAGGCACTCGCGGGCGCCCTGCTCAGCGACGAGCCGCAGCACAGCCGTACGGCGGCGGGTGCGGCCCTGGCGGCCCTTGCGGAGGCCCGCACCCAGGGCATCCCCGACGACCGGGTGGTCGCCGCGAACCCCCTGGTCCTGGCCCTCACCGCGCCGAGCCTGCGGGGGCGGGGGCGGCTGCCGCAGGCGGTCGCGCCCAGCCGGGACGGTGTCGCAGCGGATCGGGCGGCGGCCATCGTCGACGAGTCCGGTCTACGCACCACCGGCACCCACCTTGGCGCCACCGCGACCGCCACCAACCGATCCGCTACCCCCACCCCTATCTCCACCCCCGCCACCGAGCACCCCGCCCCCCGTCGGTCCCCCACCGCAGCGACCGCCGCCCTTCCGCCCCGGGAAGCCCTCCGTCTACGTATCCGCTGGGTTCAGGAGCTTCAGGTGCGGCTCGTGCGGGAGGTGGCGCGGCGAGTGGGCCTGGACGTGGAGCGCGTCGGGCTGCTGCGCTGGCGGGAGCTCGTTGCCGTACTCGAAGGGGGCGCGCTGCCCGGCGATCTGCACGCGCGCGTGCCGCAGGCCGAGTCGGCTCCGTTGCCGGACACCTTCCGGCTCGCGGAGGGCAAGGTCGTCGTCGCCGAGCGGGACGGCGATCGCGGCGACGGGGTGCGAGGCGTGTCCGGTGGGCGTGCGGTCGGGACCGTCTGGGACGGGAGTGGTCGGCGGCCGGCGGACGCGGTGCTCGTCGTGCGCAGCCTCGATCCCGCGCTCGCCCCGCTGCTGCCCCGCCTCACCGGCCTGGTCGCCCAGACCGGCAGTCCGTTGTCCCATCTCGCCGTACTGGCCCGGGAGTTCGGTCTGCCCGCGGTCGTCGGCGCCAAGGACGCCGTACGCCGTTTCCCGTCCGGCTCCCGCCTCACCATCGACGGGACCACCGGTGACATACGGCTGGGGGATGCGCCATGAGGAAGATCGCCTTCGTCTTCGGGAGCCTCGCCGCCGCCGGGGCGGGGACCTACCTCGTCGTCTATCTGTACCGGTGGCAGTGGCAGCGGGCCCTGCTGTGCGGGGTGCTGCTGCTGGTCGTCGAGGTGTTGCTGCTCGGACTCGTGCTGCTGGGACGGCTGGCGCGGATCGAGGGGCGGCTGCGCGACTCCGACCGGCGGCAGCGGGAGCTGGCCGCGCGGCAGGACGACGTGCTGGCCCGGCTGCGTACCGCACCCGAGCCGGAGCCCAGCGGCGGCGCCCGGTTCCGTTGGCTGGAGGAAACGGCGGAACGTACGTATGTCTTCGTGCCGGTCCTCATGGTCACCGGTGTGCTGCTGTCCGGGCTCGCCTGGGTGGTGCAGCGCGTCGCGTCGGCGACGTCCCGGCCGGCCGAGCGGCGGCTCGCCGGGCGGCTGACGGTCCTCGCGGCACCCGACCCGACCGCACCCGGCACCCAGGACGACCTGGACGACCTGCCGCCGCTGGGCGCCTGGCGCTCGCGGGGCCGCACCGCGCGCGGGGCCGCCGTCGGCGTGGTCGGCGTCGCCCTGGTCGGCGGGCTCGTCGTGGGGCTCGCCGATCTCACCCAGACCCGCGCGGAGGGTCCGAACGAGAGCGCGGCGACCTCCGTGGTCGTCCAGGTCGACCTGCGGGGCACGGAGATGACGGCCGAGCGGCGGTCACTGGCGGCGCAGCAGGTCTGGGAGCGGTGCCGGGACTCCACGTCCGTGCCGCTGAGCCACGCGGCCCTCGGTGACCTGGGAGACGGCTTGTACGCCGGGGTAGTCCGGCCCGCCCTCACCAGCCACGACCAGTTGCGGCTGCGCGGCTGCCTCGAGGACGCGACCCTCGAACGCGCCCACCTCACGGTGGTCGGCATCGGTGACGCGGACATGGATGACAACTGACAACTGCCGACTCGTGATTCACGACGACTGACGCGGACTGACTCGACGAACGAGACCAACGCGACCGTAGGATTCGCATATACACACGTACACGGACAAGACCGCCATACACACCCCGGGTTACGATGCGAGAAGCCCCGTCCCCTAGACCGTCTGGTCGCCCATGGCTGTCGTCACCGCAACCCTGCCCCCTCCTGCCCTTCGCAAGCGCACCGCACCGCGGCGCGCACTGCGGATCCTCATCGCGGTGGCCATCGGCTACCTCGCCCTGTGGGCCTGCGGCGCACTGGGCATCCTGGCCCTGTCCTACTGGGCGCGCGAGGAGACAGCGGCGCCCGCGGGGACCCGTACGGTGCAGGGTGTGCACCACTTCCAGCCGGTGGACGACGACGGACGGCTGTGGCGCGGCGCCGCACCCTCCCCCGCCGGATACCGGGCACTGGCGAGCATGGGATTCGCCACGGTCGTCGACCTGCGCGCCGAGGACCTGAGCTCGGCGCAGCTGGCCGAACCGCGGCAGGCCGGACTGGACGTCATCCACCTGCCCATCCGTGATGGGCAGACGCCGAAGCCGGAGCAGGTGCAGCGTTTCTTCGACATCGTCGCCCGGTCGTCCGGACCGGTGTTCGTGCACTGCGGTGCGGGCGTCGGGCGTACGGGCACGGTGGCGGCGGCGTACCTCGTGAAGTCCGGGGAGGAGTCGTCGTTGACAGCGGTCCGGCGCAACCTCGCGGTCGGACCGCCGTCGATCGAGCAGATCTACTACGGGCTGAACCTCAGCCCCAGCAAGGCGGAGCAGCCGCCGCTCCCGGTGGTCGTGGTGAGCCGGCTGGTGGATGCTCCGCGGCGGATGTTGTCCTGGGTGTAATTACTGGGTGCAACTACTGGGTGCAACTACTGGATGTAACTAACGGACTGTGATGCCTGCCCTCAGGGCTTGCGCCCCACCGCCCCGTAGCCGGGAATGACCCCGTCGTCCTGTCCCGGGATGGGTTCGCCCAGCTCGGGGTGCCATTGGTGGGGCACCGCGACGCCGGGCTCGACGAGTTCCAGGCCGTCGAAGAAGCGGGTGAACTCCTCGCGGGAGCGCAGCGCCAGTGTGACGCCGGCGGCCTTGAGCTTCTCGGTGGCCGCCTTCGACTCCTCGGGCGTGAAGTCGGCCGTGGCGTGGCTGACCACCAGGTGGCTGCCGGAGGGCAGCTCGGCGAGCAGTCGGCGGACCAGCTCGTGCGCGCCGTCCCCGTCGGGAACGAAGTGCAGCAGCGCGACGAGCGAGAGCGCGACCGGCCGGTTGAAGTCCAGGACCTTCCTGGCGCCTTCGAGGATGGTGTCGGGCTCCCGCACGTCGGCCTGGAGGTACTCGGTGACCCCCGCGTCCGTGCCGCGCAGCAGGGCGGCCGCGTGGGCGAGCACGATGGGGTCGTTGTCGCAGTAGACGACGCGTGCGTCGGGCGCGGTTTCCTGGGCGACCTGGTGCAGGTTCGGCTCGGTCGGGATGCCGGTGCCGATGTCCAGGAACTGGCGTACTCCGTGCTCGGCGAGCCAGCGCGTGGCCCGCTGCATGAACGCCCGGTTCACCCGCGCCATCACCGGCACACGCGGGTCGAGGGTGAGCATCTGGCGGCCCATCGCCTCGTCGACGGGGTAGTTGTCCTTGCCGCCGAGGTACCAGTCGTACATCCGCGCGGGGTGGGGCTTGCTGGTGTCGATCTCAACCATTAATTCAGTACCCATCAATGCAGCCAACACAGCCAATTCAGTTAATTCAGCCAATTCAGTATCAAGACAACAGGAAGTCGGCCTCCCCCGATTTCGCACCTTCGATGAACGCGGTCATCTCGTCCGTGGTGTAGATCAGCGCCGGACCGTCCGGGTCGGTGGACTGGCGGACGGCGATCCGGCCGTCGGCGAGCTTCATCGCCTCCAGGCAGTTGCCGCCGTTGCCGCCGCTCCACGGCTTGTGCCAGCCTTCGCTGCCCAGTTCCCGCGCGGGCATGCCGTTGTAGACAGGTATGCGCGGCTTGATGCGATCCATTCACAACTCCTTGCGGAGACCCCGGAGGATCTCCTTCGTGCGATGTGCTGTAGCGGCCTGCGCCGCCATGCGGTCCATGACCTCGAGGTGGGTCGCCACCTCGGCACGCGCGTCCAGATAGACGGCGCCGGTCAGGTACTCGCTGTAGACCATGTCCGGAAGTTCCGGCATGGCGAATCGGAACAGCACGAAAGGCCCGTACGTGCCCGGGTGCGGCCCGTTCTCGAACGGGGCGACCTGCAAGGTCACGTTGGGCAGCTTCGTGGCGTCGAGCAGTTTGTCGATCTGCGCACGCATCACCTCGGGGCCGCCGACGGGGCGGCGCAGCACGGTCTCGTCCATCACGACCCACAGCCGGGGCGCTTCCTCACGGGTGAGCAGGTCCTGGCGCCGCATGCGCAGGTCGACGTGGCGCTCGATGTCGTCGGGGCTGGTCTGGCCGACGGCGCCCGAGCGCAGGACCCCGCGCGCGTAGTCCTCGGTCTGAAGCAACCCCGGGACGAAGTGCGGCTCATACTGGCGGATGAGGGCGGCCGCGCCTTCGAGGCTGACGTGCATCGAGAACCAGCCGGGCAGGACATCGTGGAAACGCTGCCACCATCCGGGCTGGTTGGCCTCCTCCGCCAGTTGGACGAAGGCCTCGGCCTCCTGGTCGGAGATTCCATAGGCCTTCAGGAGGAGTTGGAGGTACGGGATCTTGAGGCCGACCTCGGCCATCTCCATACGGCGGACCGTGGCCGGGGCGACGCGAAGTATGCGGGCGGCCTCCTCACGCTTGAGCCCCGCGCGTTCGCGCAGGTCCAACAAGCGCCTGCCGAGGACGACCTGACCGACCGTCGGCGCCGACCGCGGTTCGCTCACCCTCCACCTCCACAAAGGTCCCTGACCGGACGGCCGCAGGGAATTCGGGCCGGCCACCGAAGCACGCCGACGGCCCGACGACAGCGTCATGAAGCGTCATGACCGGCCTGCGGCAGCATGCTGACAGCCCTGCGGCGCCGTTCGAAGACCTCTTCGAAGATCTGTACGGATCTCCGTCGATCCCAATTGGCGCCGCTCGACGTGCTGTTGCGAGCAGTGTGCCACGGCCCTTCACCGCGTCACACAGCACTCTGCATTTTTCAGAGTGACTCTTGCCAAGTGTTCATGGCGGGGCGATAGTGGCAAGCGTGATTCCGTCCGCGCCCTTAGGAACAGACGCTGCCGCAGGCCGCCCCCTCGGTCTCGGCGCCGCCGCGGCAGTCGAGCCCGACAGGGCCGCTGCGGAGCGCCGGTTCCGCTTCGAGCTGGCCGCCCATCCGGGTTCTCCCGCGCAGGCCAGACGCCTGACGCGGGCTCGGCTGGCCGGCTGGTCGGTCGGCGCGGACACCTGCGACTCGGCGGCTGTGGTGGTCTCCGAGCTGGTCACCAACGCCATCGTGCACACCGTGAGCAGCCGCGTCGTGTGCGAGCTGCACGACGAGGACGACTTGGTGCGCATAGCCGTTCGTGACGAGGGTTGCGCGCCGGGTGAGCCCCACCCGTCGCCGCAGCGGCCCGAGGAGGAGCACGGGAGGGGACTGCTCCTCGTCGACGCCCTGTGTCACGCCTGGGGTGCCCACGAACACGGCCCCGGACTGCTGGTCTGGGCCGAGCTGCCGCGCCAGGCCGCGTTCACGGGCACCCCGGGCGCGGACGCCCTCCCCCGCAACGACCTGGGCTGGGGATCCCGCCCGAAGCCCGGCCCGACCGGCACCCCGGGCGATGAGGACGACGCGGAAGCGCACCACGAGGGGGGAGCGCGCCAGCGGCCCGAAGCGCACCACGCGGCGGAAGCGCACCACCAGGCCGAAGCGCACCACGAGGGCACGGGCGCGGGCGCCATGGGAATCCTGCCGATCGGGCGGAGCCGGGATCGGGGGAGGGTGTGAGGGCAGGCTCCGGCAGCCGTCAGGTACTGAACCTGGACACGCTGGTCCGCCTTCGGCGCGGGCTGCGCGCTCCGGGAACCCCCCGGCGACTGCCCGTGCCCGACGACATGGCGGTCCCGCTGGGCTGCGACGCGGTGGCGGTGCCCGCCCGGTTCGGCCCGCTGCTGATGCCGCGACTGCCGCGCGTGGGGTGCGTCTACGCCGATGAGGCCTACTGGTGGTGGATCGTTCCGTCCGACTCGGACTACGCCCTGGAGTGGCCCGCCCCCGCGCAGTACGCCACCGGGGCGGTCGTCCCGGACGCCCCGCACGCCCCGGACCTGATCCACCGGCCGGACGGCATGCTTCCGTACACCCCGCCGATACCGCTGTATCTGGCCGTGTGCCGGCTGACGGGCACCCCTCCGACATGGTCGAGGCCGGTCAGCGCGTAAACCCGCCCCCTGTCGACCGGTGCGCGCCCGTCTCCATCGGTGTGCGCCCGCGCGCTTCGACCGCTCCGGCCTGCGCCCTGCCCGCGACGAGTCCGCCCCGCGATAGTGGCCGTTCGTCGACGATCGGAGGGCCAGGGTGCGGAAGAAGCGCGAGGCGGGCACACCGGAGGTCTCCGAGTCCGAGCGGCTGCTCTTCGGCGGCCCCCTGCGCTACGACACCGGCTGGAACTCGCACTCGGACGCGTTCCTGGAGCTGAACTTCCGGGCCATGGTGACCCGGCTGCCCGCCTTGCTGACGGCCAGCTTCCAGCTCGCCTGGCAGGCCGACCGGCGGGCCGCGCGGACCGTACTGGCCGCCGAGGTGGGCCGGGGCCTCACCCAGGCCGTGAGCCTGCTCGCGGTCAACAGCGTGCTGGGCCGGCTGATCGGCGGCGGCGCCATCGAGGACCGGCTGCGCGACGCCGCCCCCGCGCTCACCGTCATGGCCGCCGTCATGCTGGTCGGGGCGCTGCTGCGGGCCGCGTCGACGTACGCCACCGGGCGTCTGGAGCCCAAGGTGGAGCGGGTGGCGACCGAGCGCTATCTGGAGCGGGCGGCGAGCGTGGAGCTGGCCGCGATCGAGGACCACACCTTCCACAAACTGCTGGACACCGCGCAGTACGGCGCCGTCTCCGCCCGTCGGATGATCGCGTACTCCACACGCGTGGTGAACGCGATGATCTCGCTGATCGCGGCGGCGGGCGTGCTGACCGTGCTGCATCCGGCGCTGCTGCCGCTGCTGGTGACGATGACCCTGCCGAGCGCCTGGGGCGCGCTGACGAACGCGCGCCGCCGCTACGAGTCGTTCCACACGTGGGTGCAGCACGTGCGCGCGGGCCGCCTGCTCGGCGCCCTGCTGATCGAGCCCGAGGCGGCTCCGGAGATCCGGGTGCACGGAGTGGGCCCGTTCCTGCTGCGCCACTTCCGCGCGATGTCCGAGACGGCGGAGGCGGAGCAGGCCCGCCTGGCCCGGCTGGCCGCCCGTACGGGCCTGATCGCGGCGGCCTGGACGGGGCTGGCGACGGCGGCGACGTACGCGACGCTGGCCGGGTTGCTGATGGCGGGCGCGATGGCGCTGGCGGTGGCGGGGACGGCCGTGATCGCCATCCGCACGGGTTCGCAGAGCCTCGACACCCTCGTCGTGGAAGTGAACTCCCTGCACGAGGAGGCGCTGTTCGTGGGCGATCTCCAGCGGCTCTACACGGAGGCGGCCGAGTGGGCGATTCCGGTGGGCGGAGCGGCGCTGCCCGAGGATCCGCGCGAGATCCGGTTCGAGAACGTCACCTTCACCTACCCGGGTGACGCGACCCGGCCCGCCCTCGACGACGTGACGCTCACCGTCCCGCTCGGCAAGATCGTCGCGCTGGTCGGCGAGAACGGCTCCGGCAAGACGACGCTGGTGAAGCTGCTGGCCGGCCTGTACGCGCCCGACAGCGGCCGGATCCTGTGGGACGACGTGGACGCGGCGACCGCGGACCGGCACCGCCTCGCCGAGCGCATCGCGATGGTGGCCCAGGACTTCAAGCGGTGGCCGTTCACGGCCCGCGTCAATGTGGCGGTCGGCCGCTCCTCGGCGCCGCTCACCGACGAGCGGGTGAGCGGCGCGGTAGCGGAGGCCGGGGCCGAGGACGTGGTCGTGGACCTGCCGCGCGGTCTGGACACGCTGCTGGCCCGCAACTTCAGCGGCGGGCACGAGCTGTCCGGTGGGCAGTGGCAGCGGCTGGGGATCGCCCGGGCCGCGTACCGGCACGGGCGCATCCTGATCGTGGACGAGCCGACGGCGGCGCTGGACGCACGGGCCGAGCTGGAGGTCTTCGAGAAGATCCGCGCCCTGGCCGGCACCGGTCAGACGGTCATCCTCATCACCCACCGGCTGGCGTCCGTACGCCACGCGGACCTGGTGCACGTCCTGGACCAGGGCCGGCTCGTGGAGTCCGGCACCCCCGACGAACTGCTGGCGACCGGCGGGGTCTACGCGGAGCTGTACTCACTCCAGGCGGAACAGTTCACGACGAAGGTGCCTGCGAAGGTGCCGACACAGGTGCCCGCCCCGAAGGCGGGCTGACGGACGTCACGCCGCGGCGTCCGCGGCTGCCTCCCCGCTGCGGACGATCACCAGGAACATGTCCGTCGCGAGGTCCATGACGACCTCCGCGGGCAGGCCCTCCAGACGCCGAGCCGTCGCGAACTCCTCCGCCGGCCAGGATCCGCGCGGCCCGCCGGCGGGAAAGCGCTCAAGCACCGTTCGCCCGTTCACCCTGTTACCTCCATGTGGCGCTGCACTCGTCGATGAGTACTCACTGAGTTAAACGCCAACCATGGGGTGAACGCCTCGCGAAGTGACGGTACTGAGACGTAGTTGACACTCGTTCACCCGTTGAGTGTGAGGAGGCTCTCAGCTTTCAGGGGTTTTGGTCACTCTCCGCGTCAGTCCTCGTACTCGTCGTGATAAAGGACGCGCTCGCTGCCCGCAGGCGCACCAAGAGCCGACGCGCGCCCCTTGGGTTCCTCCCACTCCTCCTGCCGGCCCAGCGCGGTGAGGTCCAGCAGGCTGGTGGTCGAGCCGAGCCCGTCCAGACCGCGTTCGTACGTCGAGTAGGTGTGGAAGACCCGGTCGCGGTCCCGCAGGAAGCAGCTGACGCCCGGCCGCTCGACGAGCTCCCCCTCGTGTTCCAGCGTCACCTGGAAGTCGTGGTTGAAGTCGCTCGCGTACGACGAGTACCAGGGCACCGTCCAGCCCATCCGCGCCTTGAACGGCAGGATCTTCGTGTACGGCGCCCGGGACACGGCGGCGAACGTCGTCCCCCGTGCGTTCAGATGGGCGAGGTGCCCGATCTGGTCCAGGAAGCCCGAGCAGCTGCGGCAGCCCGCGTTCCACTCAGGCGCGAACATGAAGTGGTGGACGACGAGCTGGAGACGTCCCTCGAAGAGGTCGAGCAGCGTGGTCTTCCCGTCGCCGCCCTCGAACACGTACTCCGTGTCGACCTCGACCATGGGCAGCCTGCGCCGCTCGGCATTGAGCACGTCCCGCGCGCGCGTGACCGCCTTCTCCTTGAGCAGCAGCTCCTCACGCGCCGCACGCCACTGCGCACGCGAGACGATCTCCGGAAGCGACATGGGCCCCTCCTGTGTGACGGTCCGTTATGGGTGGTGACCGACGGGCGGGGCGGAACTCATCGCTGTCCCGGAAGATCTCTTCGCGGACGGCGGCTCAGGTGTCGTACTCCTGGATGCGCCTGCCGTGGCCGCGGTCGACGAGTGCGGGCAGCCGCTCGCCCAACTCCCCCACCACCGCGGGCACATCGATGGTCAGCAGCTCGCGGTCGCGCATCAGGATCCGCCCGTCGACGATCGTCGTGCGGACGTCGGAAGATCGGGCGCTGTGCACGAGGGTCGCGGCGAGGTCGTGGACGGGCTGGGTGTGCGGGCCGGTGAGGTCGACGAGGACGAGGTCGGCTCGCCGGCCCGGCGCGATGGAGCCGACGGCGTCGCCGAGGCCGACCGCGCGGGCGCTCTGCAGCATGGCGTGGTGCAGCGCTTGACGGGACGTCAGCCAGCGCGGGTCGCCCGTCGTGGACTTCTGGACCAGGGCGGTGAGCGCCATCGACTCCCATACGTCGAGGGAGTTGTTGGAGGCGGCGCCGTCCGTGGCGAGTCCGACGGGGATGCCGATGTCGTGCAGGGCGCGGAGGGGTGTGGTGGTGGGCCAGGCGAACTTGAGGTATCCGCGGGGCGCGGTGGCGACGGCCGTACGACCGCCCGCCCGCTGGAGGACGGGCAGGTCGCGGTCGAGGATGCCGGTGCCGTGCGCGATGAGGACGTCGGTGTCCAGGATCCCGGTGCGCTCCAGGACGTCGATCGGCGTGACGCCGTGCCGGGCGAGGCTGGTGTCGGCCTGGTCGCGGTTCTCGGAGGCGTGGATGTGCACGGGCAGGCCGTGGTCGCGGGCGAGTTCGGCGGTGGCGGCGAGGTCGGCGTCGTCCACGGTGTAGGGGGCGTGCGGGGCGAGGGCGGTGGTGATGCGGCCGTCGGCGCCACCACGGTGCCGTAGTGCGAACTCCACGGATTTCTCCCGGCCTTGGGGACCCTGCGAGGAGAAGTAGGCCTCCCCCAGGTGGGCGCGGATGCCGCACTCGGCGACGACGGCGGCGACCGCGTCCATGGAGAAGTAGTGGTCCGCGAAGCAGGTGACCCCGCCACGGATCATCTCGGCGCAGGCGAGCCGGGCCCCCAACTCGACGTCCTTCTCGGTGAGGTTGGACTCGACGGGCCAGACGACGTCGTTGAACCACTCCTCGGTCGGCAGGTCCTCGGCGAGTCCGCGCAGGGCCACCATCGGCGCGTGCGTATGGCAGTTGATGAGCCCGGGCAGCGCGACCTGGCCGCGCGCGTCGAGGCGTTCGGCGGCGGGCAGGTCCACGACCGCGGCGGCGGTCGTCACGGACTCGACGACTCCGTCCCGTACGACGATCGCGGCGTCCTCCTCGAACCCGATGGACCCGATCCGCTCCTGATCGTCGTGCACGAGGACGGTGCAGCCGGTGATGACGAGATCGGCGGGGGGCTGGGGCACGGGCGGCTCAGTCACGGGAGAGCGAGTCATCCCGCCAACGTACGACGGGGTCGTCGGGTGGCGTGAGCCGAACCGCGCATCCCCTCGCGGCTCTGTCGGGGGGCGGCCGGCGCGGGCACCCTGGATTGTGCCTGATCCGCCGGACAGGCCCTACTCGCGCGTCAACTCCGGGCGCCGCGAGCTGATCGACCACATCCTGGTGAGCCACCGCCTGATCCACCGGGTGACACAGGCGGGGACGGGGCTGCCGGGCGGCGGGACACCGCGGCTGCCGTCGGTGGGGACGGATCCGGCGGAGCGGCGGGGGGCGGCGGGGTCGGCGGGGTCGGATCACGCGCCGGTGTGGGTGCGGGTGGGACAGGTCCGGGCCCCCATGGGGACCGGGCAGCTCGGCGGGCTACACGGCGAGGGGCAGTTCGGGCAGCCGTAGCCCCACGCGCTCGCGTTCCTTGGCGAGTTCGTCCAGCAGTTCGTTGAGCCGCTCGGTGTGCCGACGCGTGAGCCGGCCGGAGTCGTCGAGGTGCACGGCGCACGCGGTGGTCGTGTCGACGAGCCGTTCGAGGAGGACGACGACCTCGTCCGCTCCTTCCGAATGCCGGGCCAGCGCGGGGAGTTCGGCCGCGGCGAGGGCGATGGCGGTACGGGCCTCGGCGAGGGTGCGGTAGGCCTCCCGGCGGAGGGTCCAGCGGACGGCGCGGGCGTCGGAGGCAGAGGCGAAACCGGTGCGGGTGCCGGTGCCGGAGCTGGAGCTGGTGCCGGAGGCGGAGGCGGAGTTGGTGCCGGAGCTGGTGCCGGAGGCGGAGGCGGAGTTGGTGCCGGAGGCGGAGGCGGAGTTGGTGCCGGAGCCGGAGCTGATGCCGGAGCCTGAGCCGGAGGCGAAACCAGAGCCGGAGCCTGAGCCGGAGGCGAAACCGGTGCGGGTGCCGGAGCCGGAGGCGAAACCGGTGCCGGTGCCGGTGCCGGCGCTGGCGCTGGTGCTGGTGCTGGTGCTGGTGCTGGTGCTGGTGCCGGCCCCGGCGCCGGTGCCGATGTTGACGCCGGTGCGCAGGACATAGCCGTCGGATTCGCGCAGGACGTGTGCGAGGTAGGCGTGCGCGGCGCCGCTCGCCGCGGCGAGCCGGGCGCGGACGCCCCCGCCCCGCTGCCCCGGCATCGGCAGATGCCCCACGATCAGCACGATCGCGCAGGCCAGCAGGGTCTCGCCGATACGGCCGGCGGAGGCCTGCGGCTCACCTCCCACCATCACCAGGGCCAGGACGAGGACGGTGACGACGGCGGTCTGGGCCGCGAAGTGCCGGGTGGCGACGGGGATGAGGGCGCCACTGAGGGCCACGAGCGCGATGAGCCCCTCCGGCCGGGGCAGGACGGTGGCGAACCCGGCGAAGACAAGGGCCCCCAGCACGGTCCCGGCGGCACGGCACAGCACGCGCGAGACGAGCGGCCCGAGGTCGGGCTTGACGAGGAAAACGGCGGTGGCGGGCAGCCAGTACCAGTGCTCGTGCTGCCCGTACCAGCGGGTGTGGTGCAGCGCCTGGGCGACGGCCGCGCTGGCCCCGAAGCAGAGGGCGACGCGCAGCCCGTACTCGCGCCCGCCGGTCCCGAAGACCGAGCGGAGCACATCCCTGGCCGCACGCGGACGGGTGTGCAGGTCGCTCGCGTTGCCCCGGTCGAAGGCCTCGGCGGCGTGCAGGAGTGCGTCGTCGAGGGCGCGCAGTCCGGGCGCGGAGCGGGCGGGAGCGGGCAGTGGCCCGGTGTGGCTGCCCCCGCGCACGGCGTCGGCGAGCCGCCGCGGCCCCTCGGACGCCCGCCCGGAGACCACCTCTCCCGCCCAGGCGAGCGCGGTCGCTGCCTCGGCGAGCGGCAGCGCGGCGGCGTACTGCGCGTGCAGCCGCCGCTCCGCCGCGGAGCTGGCGTACCGCCGCAGCCGGGGCCCGGCGAGGGCGTCCTGCGCGTGATCGAGCGCGGCGGTGAGCGCGGCGCGCCGGGAGGTGGCCTGCGGGGTGCCCGCTGCGTCGAGAAGCTCCGCCACGGCGTCGTAGACGGCGGCGACGGCGGCCCGCTCCCCGTCGAACCGGAAGTCACCGGCCCGGAAGTCCCCGGCGAAGGCACCGGGCGTGGGAAGGACCAGCCGCAGCCCGAGCAACCACCCGGCCCCCGCGACGAAGGCGAGAGCGCGCAGCCACCCCGGCTCGGGCAACGGCATCCCGGCCCCGATCGCGGAGGCGACGAGCAACTGCGTACCGGCCCCGGAGGCGACGGGCCCGACAGCGCTGACACTCCCGGCGACCAGCCCGACCAGCGTGAGCAGCAAGGTCAGCGTCACCGCCCCGACATGCTCCCCGGCATACGTCCCGAGGAGCAGCCCACCCGCCCCCGCGAGCGCGGGCACCCCGAGCCGCCGGACGGAGGCCCGCCGGCTGCCGGGCCGGTCGTTGATCCCGGCGAGCATGGCGGCGATGGCGGCGACGACACCGAGGTGCGTACGCCCGACAAGGACGGCGACAAGGAGTAGCGGCCCGGCCGACAGAGCCCCCCGCACGACCGCGTTCCAGGGCACGGGCCCGCGCTGGGCACGCAGGGTGTGGGCAAGCCAGGGCGGAAGGGTCAGGGCGGCGGGGCGTGACACGGGGCTCCTGTCGTCTGTGCGAGGCGGGGGTGTGCCTTCGGGCGACGGTGGCCGGGCTGTGGGCTGTGTGTCCACGGTAGATCGCGTTCTTGGAGGCGATGGAACCGTCGTATTTCAGAGATGTGACGGTTCGCGGGAGGGGTGGGTTCTTTATGAACGCAATCGCGATGAACGCAATCGCGCCAATGCATCGATGCGCTCTGGACATCCCATGCTCCGCAAACCGATCATGCTCATCTCACGGGGAGCGGGGAGTGGGGGAGCGGGGAGAGCGGGGAGGCCGCATGGCGCGCTGGCTCGAAGAGATGACACAGGCCGTCTCACGTCTCTTCGGCGACCGGACCGCTGCCTCATCCTCTTCTGCCGAGGGGAAGTTCAAGTACCACGGCGATGTGAGCCACCTCGAAGACGGCTGGTACGCCCTGCCCACCTACGAGCGGTCGGTCAACCCCGATGACCTGACAGACCTCTGTCTGGCACCTCGGACCGCCTCGCCGGGCACCGACGGCACGAGCTACCGGGTGATCTCGTACACGGTGGAGCCGGAGCGTCTGAAACTCCAGGTCGGCGCACACGCGCCGAGGACCGGGCTCGGGCTGTGGGCGATCGGCCGTCCACCTGACTTTCTGGAGAGGTCCCTCCACGAGGCGCTGACCGCGATGGGTGACCCCGGCCTCGCGGAGCGCCTTGTCACCGGCCGTCTCGACCCGGTCGCTCCACCCACCAGCACCGCGTGTGAAGGAGTGCTCCAGGGAGCACAGGCGCAGGCCTATCTGGCCTGCACCACCCCGGGCGTCCGGATGGTCTGGGGCCCGCCGGGCACCGGCAAGACGACCGTCCTCAAGCGTGCGCTGGACGATCTGGTGACCAGGGGCAAACGGGTGCTTCTGGTCTCCGGTACGAACATCGCCGTGGACAACGCGCTCGAGGGTGCCGTCCGGACCAGGGCAGGCCTGAAGCCCGGGGAGATGGTCAGGGTCGGCACGGCCCATCTGGCTTCCGTGGCCGAGGACGCGCGGGTGTCGCTGCCGTTGCTGGTGCGTGCGCGCTTGGAGGAGACCGAGAGCAGGCGTGCCGCAGCCGAGGCCGAGCTGATCGAGCTCACGAACTCGCCTCTGCTCACCCGGCTCCGCGACCTCGGCCACCTCCTTTCCGGCTATGACCCCGATGCCTACCGCCAGGCTCGGCAGCGGCTGGCGAACGGCCGTCTTCTCGACGAACTCGCCGAGAAGACCGAGGACATACGAACGGCGGTGACCGCCGCCGCAGATGTCCACGACCGTTGTGCCGCCGTCACGCGCCAGCGCCTGGAGGCGCTGGAGGCCCTTGCCCCGCAGCGAGCGCTGCTCGACGAGGCGGCGCGGCTGCGGAGTGTCCTCGACGGCATGGAGAGCGAGACCCTTCAAGCCCAGTCCGCTGCCCGCAGCGCCGAGCGCCGGCTGAGTGAGGCCCGACTCGAACTCGGCGCACTGGAGCAGGAGAAGGGTCTACGTGCCCGGCGCCGCACCAAGGCGCGTCGCAATGAGCTCGGCCGACTGGTCTCGGCCCTGGACACCGACTGGCAGCAGGTCGGCGCCTCGGCATCCCAGGCGGTGGCGCAGTACGAGCGGCAGCACAGCCTCCTTCAGCCGCAGATCCAGGCGGCGCGCGCGGCCGCCCGCCCTGTCGACGAGGCCCGGGTGGCACGCCACATTGACGCCGTGGAACTGGCGCGCAAGGAGGAAGGCAACGCGCTCACGCGGCTGTCGGCCGAGAAACGCGAGCTGGCAGGGGCGGCCGCCGAACTCGCCACGGCCCAGGAGCGGTACCCGCGCCCCTCACCGGACGACCGGGCCACGGTCGACGCGGCGGGGCGAGCGGGTCTGCCCGGACTCGACGAGGAGAGGCGGAGGCTGACGCGGGAGGCCGAGCCGTTCGTCGAGCAGTGCCGAGGCCTGGAGCGGCGCCATGAGCAACTCCTCAAGGAACTGGACCGGTTGCGGGCACGGGCCGAGCCGGACATCATCCGCGGGGCCCGTGTCGTGGCGACCACTCTGGCCCGGACGCGCATCCACAAGACGGTGGCCGAGGGACCCTACGACGTGGTCCTGGTGGACGAGGCAGCGGCAGCGGCGCTGCCGGACATCGTCGTGGCAGTCGCCAAGGCCGAGGAAACAGCCGTACTGCTGGGCGACTTCTGCCAGTTGGGTGCCGTCAAGCACAAGCGGACACCCAAGGAGGAGCACCTCGCC
The DNA here is from genome assembly GCF_040654815.1 of Streptomyces sp. NPDC050619. Taxonomy (NCBI): domain Bacteria; kingdom Bacillati; phylum Actinomycetota; class Actinomycetes; order Kitasatosporales; family Streptomycetaceae; genus Streptomyces; species Streptomyces sp. NPDC050619. Next base: position 310,166 of record NZ_JBFAIR010000005.1, read on the forward strand.
CGCTGGCTGACGCGCGACTGCTTCGAACTCGTGGGCATCCGTACACCGGACGAGGCCCGGGCACACCACGGTTGCGCGGCGCTGCTGACCACGCACCGCTTCGGCCCGGACGTGACGGAGCTGGTCAACCGCATCGCATACGGCAGCGATCGCGCGGACGGTCCGCGGCTCGTGTCCGCAGTGGCCGCACGGGATCGAGACACGGATCCCGAGATCGTGTTGATCACCACGGATCAGCTCGACGACGGCGGACTCGGTCTCGTCCGTACGCCCAGGAAGGGAACGGGCCGCTGGTGGACCGTGGGCAGCGTGATCGCGCAGGCGCTGGCCGAGCGCCACCGTGACCAGGGTGAGTCCGTGGGCATCGTGACTCCTTACAAGGCACAAGCGGACATCACTCATGACTGGCTGGCCGATCAGGACAGCCTGAACCGCTCACCGGCGGTCGAGGTGGGTACGGCCCACCGCTTCCAGGGACGCGAGTTCGACGTGGTGGTCCTCGACCTCGTCGAGGACGGTCGGCGTCCCGGCTGGACCGTCAAGGGGCGGATGGACGACGCCGACGCCTTCAATCGGGACGGCGCCCGTTTGTTCAACGTCGGGGCGACCAGGGCCAGGCGACGCGTTTACATCATCGCTTCCTGGGCCGCCATATCCCGCGCGGATCACGGCACGGTCCTCGCTCATGTGCGCGAGCTGGCCACGCCCGGCCCGGAGCGGCGCGTCCTGGGCGTACGGGCGGCCCAGTTGCTGGGCCTCGACGAGCTGGACGTGCCCGAGGAGTTCACGCCTGTCCAGCACGAGATCTGGCAGGCGTTCGACGGCCATGTGCGATGGGACGCGATCTACGACGAACACAGTTACTTCCCCGCCGCACTCGAAGCGATCGACAGTGCCCGGCACACCGTGTGGCTGTGGGCACCGTGGTACTACAAGCGCCTGTGGGAGGTCCTCCCCCATCTGCACGCGGCGCGTCAACGGGGCGTACACGTCGTCGTGTTCGTGGTCGAGGACTCCGACAAGGGGCTGCGGCAGCAACTGCACGATCCCCGGACCGCGCAGGACGCCCAGCGGCGGCTGCCCGAACTGATCGCGGCCGTGAGCCGGGTGGTCCGTATCCGCACCATGCACCAGAAGATCCTGGTCGTGGACGACCGGACGACCTTCCTCGGCAGCCTCAACACCCTTTCCACTCCCACGGGAGGCGGCGCGCGGCGCGAGGTCATGGTCCGCTTCCGCGGCTCCCGCTTCGCCCGTTCCCTCCTGGAGCACGAGCACGCCGAGGAGTTCTCGCGCCCGGTGCGCTGTCCCAAGTGCCACGTCGACATGGAGCTCAGGAAATACAGCGCCAAGGGCAAGGGCAACGGCAAGTCGCACTACTGGGCGTGGGCCTGTCCGGAACGGCGGCCCGACCCCACGTCGGGCACGAACAAGGCGTGCGGTGCGCTCCGCGAGGTGTACGGCGAGGACGCTGTGCTGGTGCCGAGGGGGCGTCGCGTCTGACCGGCGGCTCGCACGGGAAGGAGCGAACTCGGCGCGCACCGTCTTGAAACGCTTGAGCACCGGCTCACCGGCGTGTACCGCGTACGCTGCGGCAGCGTACGCGGTCACGCACTGGACAGTATCGGTGACGGTTCGTAACCATGAGCAGGTTCGATGTGTGCAGCGGGGCGGGTGCGCAGGAGGTTGCCGATGGTGGCGGACAGCACGATGGGGACGGGCACGGGCGGCGAGCCCGAGTCCTCGGACAGTCTGCGGACGTTCGGGGCGGTGGTCCAGGCGTTGCGGGAGCACGCGGGACTGAGCCGGGCGGAGTTGGGTGATCTGGTCCGCTACTCCAAACACACCGTGGCCTCTGTGGAGTTGGGACGGCGGATGCCGGATCCGGCGTTCGTTGAGCGGGCGGATGAGGCGTTGGGGAACTTCGGGGCGTTGCTCAAGGCTGCGCCTTATCTCGTGCGACGACCGGGGATTGCGGCGTGGTTCAGGCAATGGGCGAGGCTGGAGGAGACGGCGATCAGCCTGTACTCGTACGAATGCCGCGTGGTGCCTGGCCTCTTGCAGACCGAGGCGTATGCACGGGCCATGTCACTGAGCGTGCCGCCGATTCCGGACGAGGAGGAGCTCAACGAGCGGGTTACGGCGCGGCTGGCCCGGCAGGAGCTCGAGGAGGCGGTGCTGAAGCGGGGCACGGGCGGGGAGGAGGTCATGCGGGAGCAACTGGATCACTTGCTGGATGTGATCGACCGGCACTGGAATGTGGAGGTGCAGGTCATGCCGTTGTGGGCGCCCGTGCATGCGGGGCTGGGCGGGCTGATTCGGTTGCTGGAGACACCGGACAAGAGATCAGCCTCCTCCAGCAGCGGTATGCGAAACTGCGCTCGCAGGCTCGCAGGGCGACGACTGCGTGGAGGTCGCCCTCACGCCTGCCACGGTCCACGTCCGGGACTCGAAGGACGAGCAGAGCCCGCAACTCGCTCTCTCTCCCGCGACCTGGACCGACTTCGTCTCGTACGCCGCTCAAGGCTGACGCATGCCGGCGGACTACCGCCTTTCCCACAGTGCCTCGGCCTCGGTGACCGACCGCCCCAGCCCCTCGCGGTCCCTCCCAAGGCTCGCGACGACGTCGTCAACGCCCCGCAGCCCTGCCCGCTCCAGCAACCGCTTCTCGTTCGTCACCCACTCCCCCCGAGCCGCGAGCACACCGTGCGCGGCCTGCACGGCAGCCGTGGCGATAGCGCCGGCGACCTCCGTGAGACGGCCTGCCGGGGCGTGGTTGGCCCTGGCGTACGCGAGGGTGGCGAGGGCGGTTCCCCGCCAGCGCTCGGCTGCGGAGACGCGAAGCTTCTCGGGATAGCCGGCCGGGCACGGGAGTTCACCCCGCAGCACCCGGTTGATCGCCAACTCCGCGACCACCAAGTAGCTGGGAATCCCCGCGAGGTGGAAGAGCAGCGGTTCCACCCGGAAGCGCCCCTCCTCCGCCTCCGCCAACTCCCGCTCGACCACGTCGAGATCCCGGTAGTGCACGTCCACCCGCCGCCCGTCGATCGTCAGCCACGCACCCCCGTTGAACACCCCGCCACCCCAGCCGCCGACCTCGGAGACCTCGCCCTCCCAGCCGAGGGCGCGGAGGTCGGCGGGGTCGAAGGGGCCGCGGTAATAGACGGCCAGGTCCCAGTCACTGTCGGGCTGGTGGGTGCCCTGTGCACGGGAGCCTCCGAGGGCAACGGCCTGGACGGTGGGGAGGGCGGCGAGGCGATCGGCGGTGGCGTCGAGGAAGTCGGGGTCGGGGAGGGAGGGGGTGGTGGTGTGGGAGGACATGAGTGCAGCGTAGGCAGCCGTGTGTCGTAGCTCTACGCAATTGTGTCCGAGCCTCGCTGAACACAGGTCTCGTGAGGCGGGCCCGGGGAATTCGGATGCGGGCAAGGCTCGATGCCCGGATGATCGGCGGGTTGCCCGCCACCCGCCCCAGGAGCCGTCATGATCCAGCGTGTCACCGCCCCCTCCCTCTTCCCGCCGCCCACTTACTCCCACGCCTCCGTCGTCGAGGCCGGCACGAAGCTCGCCTTCCTGGCCGGGGCCGTCCCCCTGGACGCCGAGGGGCAGTTGGTCGGCGAAGGAGATCCGGTGCGGCAGGCCGAGCAGGTGCTCGCGAACCTTGGTGAGCAACTGCGCGTCGTCGGCAGTGGCTTGGGGGACGTCGTGACGACCGACGTGTATGTCGTGAGCGGTGAACCCGCGGTGCTCTCCGCCGTGTGGGACGTCGTCGAGGCGTCCGGACTCAGCGCCGGCCCGCACTCGTCGACGCTCCTCGGTGTGGCCTGCCTCGGATATCCGGGGCAGTTGGTGGAGATCACGGCAACGGCAGTCATCCCGGACAGCGAAAAGGATGTGCGGTACGTACGGCAGCCGTAGGCATCCTCATCACCCTGAGACCCGAGCCTTGAGACCCGAGCCTTGAGACCCGGTCACCCTCACCCCGCCGGCCGCCCCCACACCCGCCCCTTCGGCACCGGCTTCGCGTAGCTCCCCGCCCGGCTCGTCGTCAGTCCCAGCGCGACCAGGGATTCCGCGAGCTTCACCGCCCCCGCGACCCCGTCGACGACCGGAAGCCCCAGCTTCTCCCCCACGGCCCGCTGTAACCCGGTCATCCCGGCGCAGCCCAGTACCAGCACCTCGGCCCCGGCGCGACAGGCCTGCTCGGCGGCCGTCAGGAACGCCGCCTCCGTACGGTCCGCGTCGCCCAGGTCGAGGACGCTCAGCCCCGTCCCGACCACCGCCGCGCAGTTGCGGCCCACCCCCGCCAGCTCCAGGCTGTCCTCGATCTGGCCGCACGACCGCTCCAGAGTCGTCACCACGCCGTATCGCCGCCCGAGCAGGCACGCCAGGTGGGCCGCGGCCTCGGTGATGTCGACGACGGGTACGTCCACCAGCTCCCGCACGCCTTCGCGTCCGTGCTCCCCGAAGCCGGCCATGACCACGGCGTCGTACGGCGGCCCCTCGTAGGTCCGCAGCAGGTCGAGGACCGCCGCGGCCGACAGGTAGCTGTCGAGCCAGCCCTCCGCCGACTCGGGTCCCCAGGCCGGGGTCAGCCCGGTCACGGTGGTGCCCGGGCCTGCCGCGGCCCGGGCACCTCGTACGATCTCTTCGGTCATCTCCTGCGTGGTGTTGCAGTTGGTGACGACGATCCGCACGTCTCTCAGACCTCCACGGGCTTCTCGGCGACGGCCGCGGCGCCGGCCGTGCGCTCGGCGCGGCACAGCGCCACGTACAGCCCGGCGGCCAGCGCCGTGCCGATGAACCAGGAGTACGGCGCGACATCGCTGAACGCCTTCACCAGCGCGAGCACCGCCGCGACCGCCGCCGCCGGCAGGAACGCCCACAGCGCCTTGGGGTTGACGCCCTTGCGGTAGTGGTAGCGGGAGCCGGGCTGGGCGTTGAACAGTTCGTCCACGTCGATGCGGCCGCGCTTGACCCAGTAGTAGTCGACCATGATCACGCCGAACAGCGGGCCGAGGAAGGCACCGAGGCCGCCGAGGAAGTAGTTGACCACCGTGGGGTTGGAGAAGAGGTTCCACGGGGTCACCAGCAGCGCCACCACCGTGCTGATCATGCCGCCGATCTTGAAGGTGATCTTCTGCGGCCAGACGTTGGCCAGGTCGTACGCCGGTGAGACGAAGTTGGCGACGATGTTGACGCCCATGGTGGCGATGGCGAAGGTCAGCGCGCCCAGCACCAGCACCCAGGTGTTGCCGATCTCGGCGACGAGGTAGGCGGGGTCGGTGATCTCCTTGCCGAACACCTCGTACGCGCCCGCCGTGACGATGACCGACACGATCACGAAGGCCGTCGAGTTGACCGGCAGGCCCCAGAAGTTGCCGCGCCGGACGGTCTTGTAGCCGGGCGCGAAGCGGGAGAAGTCGCAGAAGTTGAGCATCAGCGTGCCGTAGGTGGCGAGGATCAGGCCGACCGCGCCGAACCACTGGCGCCACTGCTCACCGACGGAGACCGGGTGAGGGGTGGAGGTGAGCGAGATGGTCCAGCCCGCCTTGGCCAGGATCCAGACGGCCAGCGCGATCATCACGACCCAGATGGCCGGGCCGCAGAAGTCCTGGAACTTCCGGATGGATTCCATGCCCTGGCTCATGATCGCCGCCTGGACCAGCCACAGCGCCACGAACGACACCCAGCCGAGCGCGTCGAGTCCGAGGAACGAGTTGTGCGTCCAGGACTCCAGGCCGGGCCAGGCCGCCAGCAGCATCACGTTGACGGCGACGGAGGCGAGGTACGTCTGGATGCCGTACCACATGATGGCGATGACGGCCCTGATCAGGGCGGGGATGTTGGCTCCCCAGACGCCGAAGGCGATACGGCTGACGACCGGGAAGGGGACGCCGGTGCGCTGCCCGATGCGGCCCATCATGTTCATCCCGATGTAGATGATCACGAAGCCGACGAGCAGCGAGGTGAAGACCTGCCAGACGTTCATGCCGAGGAAGAGCAGGCCCGCCGCGAAGGTGTAGTTGCCGAGGTTGTGGACGTCGGACATCCACATGGCGAAGAGGTCGAAGACCTTCCAGTTGCGCTTGCCCGCGGGCGCGAGGTCTTCGTTGGTAAGCCGGGGGTCGGGGACGAACGCTGCTGTGCCGGTGGCTTCGGCACGGTCGGCGAGGGACACGGGGAGCCTCCATGAGCAACCAGGGGACGGAGGAGGAGGAGGAGGAGGAGGAGGAGCGCGTTTGGTATACCAAACTGCGGTCATGCTCCTCCCGTCAACCGTTCCGGCCGATGTCGCTGTTGTTAACGCTCCGTAAAACACCCCGGGAGTCGGCGAAGATGGGCCCATGAGCTCCATCACGAAGATCGAACCCCTCGGCGCGGTGCGCGAGCGCGTACTGGCGACCCTGCGACAGGAGATCATCGCGGGCCGCCTCCGCCCCGGCGACCGGCTGGTCGAGCGGGAGCTGGCCGAGCGCTTCGGGGTCTCCCGGGTACCGGTCCGCGAGGCGATCCGCGCCCTCGTCGCCGAGGGATTCGTCCACTTCGAGACCCCGCGCCGCACGGTCGTGCGCCGGCTCACCCCGAACGACGTCAAGGAGCTCTTCGAGCTGCGCGAGGCGCTGGAGGTCTACGCCGCCGGACTCGCCGCGGCCAACGCGACTCCCGAGGACCTGGCCGAGGTCGAGGATCTCCTGGCCCTCGCGGCCACCGCGACCGAGGCGGGGGACGCGGAGGCGATCACCGACATCAACAGCCGCCTCCACGACCGCATCGTGGCCATGGCGGGCAACAGCCTGCTGATCGCCGCCCTGGAACCGGTCGCCGGCCGCCTGCGCTGGATGACCCGGCGCAACGAGGAATGGCCCCAACTCCTCGTGGAACACCGCGAGTTGTACGAGGCCATCGCTTCCGGCGACCCGGAGCGGGCGCGGGCGCATGCGCTCGCCCACGTGCGGACCAACTACCGTTCGACGGTACGGCAGTTGTTCGGCGAGGCCGAGCCTGCCTGAACGTCTCCGGCGGGCCACGTACTTGTGCCCGGAGGTTCCCCTACGACCCTGTGCCCGGCAGGTCTCCCTACGACCTTGACCTGCCTGTCTCCCTACGACCTTGTGGCCTGGGGTCTCCCTACGACGATGCCGGCAGCCCCGCCGCCCGCGCCGCCGTCCGCAGTACGTCCCGCAGCATCGCGGGCGTGAGCCGGCCGGTGAAGGTGTTGCGCTGGCTGACGTGGAAGCAGCCGAAGAGGTCGAGTCCGTCGAGCGACACCTGTGCGCCGTGCGCGAAAGCGGGGCGCGGCCGGGGCACACTCCAGCCCGCCTGGGCGAACGCGGGCAGCGCGGCCTGCCAGCCGAAGGCGCCGAGCACGACCACGGCCCGCAGCGTCGGCCGCAGCAGGTTCAGCTCCTGGACGAGCCAGGGCCGGCAGGTGTCCCGCTCCTCGGGGGTGGGCTTGTTGGCGGGCGGAGCGCAGTGCACGGGTGAGGTGACGCGTACGCCGTGCAGTTCCAGGCCGTCGTCGGCATGGACCGAGGTGGGCTGCGAGGCGAGTCCGACGTCGTACAGCGCCTCGTACAGGACATCTCCGGAGCGGTCGCCGGTGAACGTCCGGCCGGTGCGGTTCCCGCCGTGCGCGGCCGGGGCGAGGCCGACGATCAGCAGACGGGCGTCCGGCGGTCCGAACCCGGGCACCGGCCGGCCCCAGTACGTCCAGTCGGCGAAGGCGGCACGCTTGGTACGGGCCACCTCCTCGCGCCAGTCGACCAGCCGCGGACAGGCCCGGCAGCCCGCGATCCGCTCGTCCAGGCCGGCGAGGCCTACCTGGCCGACCTCGCCGGCATCGCCGACATGCCCGCTGGTGGTGTCCATGCCTCCACCGTACGGAAGGCTACGGAAGGGCCGGACTCGCCCGGTGCCGGGCGGCCCGGAAATCCCCGCCCGGCCTGCCCGGCATGGGCATAGGGTCGGAGGCATGGCTGTGGAGCACGCGGACGAGGACAAGACAGGCGGGACGGGCGGGACGGCCAGTACGGGCAGTACGGCCAGTACGGCCAGCACGGCCAGGACCAGCGATCCCGCCGGTTCCGACACCGCCGGGACCCGCGCGGAACGGACCGGCGCGGAACGGTCCCACGCGGAACGGACCGAAGCCGAGGGGACCGGCCGAGAGGCCGACCCCAAGGGCCCGGATCCCGACCCCAAGATCGCCGCTGCGGTGGCCGCCGCCGAGGCGGCCGGCGTGAAGAACGGCGAGACCGTACGCCTCGACAGCTGGATCTGGGCGGTCCGGCTGGTCAAGACCCGTTCCATGGGAGCCACCGCCTGCCGGGGCGGCCATGTACGGGTGAACGGCGAGCGAGTGAAGCCCGCCTACTCCGTGCGCATCGGCGACGAGGTGCGGGTACGGCAGGAGGGCCGGGAGCGGGTCGTCATCGTCAAGCGCCTGATCCGCAAGCGGGTCGGCGCCCCGGTCGCCGCGCAGTGTTACGTCGACAACAGCCCGCCACCCCCGCCCCGCGAGGCCGTCGCCCCCGCCGGTATCCGCGACCGCGGCCTGGGCCGCCCGACCAAGCGCGACCGCCGCGAGATGGAACGCCTGCGGGGGCTCATGGGAGGAAGCCGCCCGGAGGAACGCTGATCGCGCGGACGCGGGTGACGGCGGTGGCGCCCGGGGCGAAGAGCCGGCCCGGACACCACCGCCGTCACCCGCGCGGCACGGTCACGCCCCTCGTCGCACCAGCCGCAGCAGCCGAGCGTTGTGGTCCCGCCGCACCCAGGCGATCAGGGCGAGGGGCACGATCAGGATCAGCGGTGTCGCCGCGTTCTCTCCGTCGAAGGAGGTGAGGACGACGACGAACGCGCCCACCATCAGCGCACTGAGCGCCATCGCCGCCACCGACTGCAGCACCGGGATCAACAGCGCGACGCCTCCGGCCAGTTCGAGGGCGCCGATCGTGTACATCCCCGCGCTGCCCCAGCCGATCGTGTCGAAGGCCTCGACGGCCGAGGAGTGCGCGATCAGCTTGGGCAGCGCGCTCGCGATCACGAAGAAGAGGGCGAGCACCACCTGGAGAGTGCGCAGCGCTATCCGGGCGCGGCGACCGCGGGCGCTGCTGGACTCGGCGACGACGGGGCGGAAGGCGGCGGAAGAGGCGGAGCCGACGGGGACGGTGTTCTCGGACATGAGGGTCTCCTGTGCGAAGCGGTCCGGGGTGCTTTCACAGAGGTAGACCGATGCTCCCTCCCAAACTCATCGCCGCCCCGACAACTCGCCGCCCGACAACTCGCTTGCTCCGGCCCGTTCTAGGCCACGGGAACGGCCCGCACCCAGACTCGGTCCTCCGTGAGATACCGGTCCACCCGCAGCCCCGCCTCCGCCAGCGCCTCCTCGAACTGCTCCTTCGTCAGCGGACGGGCCAGGAACGTCTGGGTCCAGGTCGCGTCCGGGAACTCGTACTCCGCGCGCACCGAGTTGACGCCGTCTCCCACCGGCTCCGCCGACACGATCCGCACGGTGTAGCCGCTCGTGTCGACGTGCTCGCGCGGCAGGTCGGTGTGGTAGTCCTCGCCCTCGCGCTGGATGAGCACGCAGCCGTCCTCCGCGACGTGCCGTGCACACGTGCTCAGCAGTGCCTGCCGCTCCTGGACGTCGCCGGTGTGCACGAGGAACGACGCGAGCATCACCACGTCGAACCTCTCGCCGAGGTCGAGGTCCTCGATCGTGCTGCGTATCGTGCGCGCTCCGCGGACGCGCTCCAGCATCTCGGCGGACTCGTCCACCGCCGTGACCGTGAACCCCCGCTCCACCAGCGCGTGGGTCATGCGCCCCACGCCGCAGCCCAGTTCCAGGATGCGCGCGCCCGCCGGAACGGCCGCGGCGATGATCTCCGGTGCGTCCCCCACGGACAGCCGTGAATAGACCTCGACAGCGCAGCCGTCCGGCGTGATCGGCCCGGGTCCCGTCCCCTGATGTCCCACTCGCATTTTCAGCTCCATGCCCGTCCAACGGACCGCCCGCGCCCGCCCGTTCCCACTCGCCCCCGGTTCACCCGTCCGAGTTACGGCAGAACCAGCCATGGCTACAGCGGGAACCAGCCGTGGGCTACAGCGGGAGCCGGCCGTGGCTACAGCAGTAGTCGGCCATGGTCACAGCGGGAACCAGCCGTGCCCGATGTACCAGTGGCCGCCGGCCCGCAGATGGTCACCGACGGCCCGCTCCACGCGCGTGCGCCGCGGCAGGCGCTCGATCGGCAGCTCCGGGTCTCCGAACACGAACTGGACCGGTTCCGTGTCTGACGGCTCCGTGTCCTCACGGGCGACCCGGAAGCGCTCCTGGAACCGGATGACGTTGGATTCCTCGGGCAGGTACCGCTTCAGTTGGGGGTCGAGCAGCCAGGAGTGGCAGAGGACGGCCCGGTACCTCTCCTCGGGGTAGTGCCGCATGAAGAACTCGCGGGCCAGCGCCAGCGAGCGGTCGCAGGCGGCCGGTGACAGCGGGCCGAGGAAGTCGGGGATGTGCAGGTTCAGACAGGGCGTGCCGGGGGCTACGTCCAGCCCGGCCTCCGCGAGCACCCGCGCCGTACGCTCCCCGTGCCGCGCCCGCTCGAACTGCAGCCGGCCCAACTGGTACAGCTCGCCCCGGAAATGGTGGGTGAGCCACCGCGGGGCCTGCACCCCTGCCCTGCCGTGGCGTCTGCGGTACACGGCCATGTTCCGCCCGAGGTCGGCGAGGGTGAGCCGGGAGACATCGGCAGGGATGCCACGCGCCTGGTGGTAGGCGCGGATGTGGGGCAGCGCCGCCACGAACACGTACGCGGGGAAGCAGCGCCGCATGGCGCCCGCGGCCCAATCGAGATCGGGCAGGTCGATCATGCCGCGCGGCTCCCCCATGCCCCGGACGAGCTCCTCCACGGCGCTCTCCAGGCACCGCAGCAACTCCGGGTCGTCGGTCACCCGTCTGCCCATCCGTACGAGTTCGTTGATGTCTTCGTGCGGCACCGCCAGGTCGAGGAGCACCTCGGCCAGCTCATCGGCATCGGGAAGCACGCGCTGAACCTCCTCTGCGGACCGTTTGGAGGGCGTCCACACCGAAGAGTACGTTGCAAGCAGGAGTAGTGATCAGGGTGCGTACGGGCAGTGAACCGAGGACCGCGCGCAGTGCACTGCGTGTGCGTTTCTGGCTGAGCATGTGGGGGCTGGTCTGGGCGGTCTTCGGCACCGTCGCCTTCGCCCTCGCCGGGCGCCCCGGGTGGGCGACCGCCTGCGGGGTGCTGCTGCTGGTGGTCGGCGTCGACATGGCCCTGATCCTGCGGCACATCCATCAGGGTCCGCACTACCAGCCGGGCCCCGACGTCCCGCCGTACCGGCCCCCGGAGACGCGCCGCCGCTGAGGACCTGTCCGGCCGGGCTCACGGGACGAGCTGCCTTCGGCTCACGAGACGAAGCGTGCTGTGGCTTCGGCTCACGACTCGAAGCGCGCCGCCTTCAGGAACTCCGGCTTCGGATCCAGCGCGGCCGCCAGGCGGAAATGGCGCCGGGCCTCGTCGGGCCGGCCCTGGCGTTCGTAGGTCCGGGCGAGCGCGAAGTGGGCGAACGCGTTGTCCGGCTCCCGCTCCAGGACGATGGTGAATTCCAGCTCGGCGGGCCTCAGTTGCGCGGCGGCGAAGAAGGACCGCGCGCGCAGCAGCCGTGCGGCGGTGTTCTCGGGATGCGCGGCGACGACCGAGTCGAGCAGCTTCACCGCGCCCCGCGGGTCCCGCGCGGCGAGCAGCTGCTCGGCGGCGCGGAAGTCGATGACATGCGTCTCCGGAGTACGTCCGGTCGATCCGCTGATCTCGGGCACGGCAAAGTCCTTCCCTCACTCGAAGAGTTCAACGCCCGGACCGGGGGCCGCTATTCCTGGGATGCCCGAGGCGGTTCCTGGGGCGCGTGGGCTCGGCGCACGAGATCGGCCCATACCTCCCGCACGCGCCGCCGCAGCTCTTCCAGGGGTACGTCGTTGTCGATGACGATGTCCGCGATCTCCAGGCGCTTCTCGCGTGTCGCCTGGGCGGCCATACGCGCGCGGGCGTCCTGCTCGGTCATGCCGCGCAGCCTGACGAGCCGGTCCAGCTGGGTCTCGGGGCTCGCGTCGACGACGACCACGACGTCGTACAGCGAGGCGAGAGCGTTCTCCGCCAGGAGCGGGACGTCGTGGACGACCACGGCGTCCTCGGCGGCGGCGGATTCGAGCTCACGGGAGCGGGCGCCCACCAAGGGGTGCACGATCGAGTTCAGGACGGCGAGCTTTGCAGGGTCGGCGAAGACGATCGAGCCGAGTCTGGGCCGGTCCAGGCTGCCGTCGGCGGCGAGGACCTCCGTACCGAAGGCCTCGACGACCGCGGCGAGGCCGGGCGTCCCCGGCGCGACGACCTCACGCGCGATGCGGTCCGCGTCGATCAGCACGGCACCGCACTCGACGAGCAGCCGCGACACCTCGCTCTTGCCGGCACCGATCCCACCGGTCAGGCCCACTTTCAGCATGGGCCGAAGCTTAGGGCCTGCCACCGACAACGCACCCTGCGGGAGCCAGGAAGCCCCCCGGCACGAGCCGGGGGAAGCCTCCACCCGGCGGAAGCCGGGCGAAGCCCTAGCCGTCGCCCTCCCGCTCCGCCAGGAACCGCTCGAACTCGAGCCCGATCTCGTCCGCCGACGGGATCTCGACGGGCTCGGCGAGCATGTTGCCCCGGGTCTCGGCGCCCGCGGCGGCGTCGTACTGGTGCTCGAGCCCCTGGACGAGCGCGACGAGTTCCTCGTCGCCCTCCTGGATCTGCCGGTCGATCTCGGTCTGCGTGCGGTGGGCGTCCGTGCGCAGGGAGTGCGCGATCCCGGGCAGGACCAGTCCGGTCGCCCCCGTGATGGCCTCCAGGACGGTCAGCGCCGCGTCCGGGTACGGAGAGCGGGCGATGTAGTGCGGCACGTGCGCGGCGACGCCCAGGACGTCGTGTCCGGCCTCCATGAGGCGGTATTCGACCAGGGACTCGGCGCTGCCGGGCACCTGGGCCTCCTCGAAGGGGCTGCGGTGGCCGGGGACGAGATCGTTGCGGTTGCCGTGCGGGGTGAGGCCCACCGGGCGGGTGTGCGGCACGCCCATGGGGATGCCGCTGAAGCTCACCGAGAGGCGGACGCCGAGGCGCTCCACGATCTGCTGGACGGCCGCGGCGAAGCGTTCCCACTCCACGTCCGGCTCGGGGCCGGACAGCAGCAGGAAGGGCGCTCCGGTGGCGTCCTGGACGAGCCGCACCTCGAGGGTGGGCTCCTCGTAGTCGTCCCAGCGGTCGCGCTTGAACGTCAGCAACGGACGGCGGGCACGGTAGTCCACCAGCCGGTCGTGATCGAACCGGGCGACGACTTGGTGGGGCAGCGAGTCGAGCAGCCGGTCGACGATCTGGTCGCCGGTCTCGCCCGCGTCGATGTATCCGTCGAAGTGGTAGAGCATGACAAGACCGGCCGACTCCTGGGCGAGCGCCATGTCGACCACGGCGAGGCCCTTCGGCTCCCATGCGTACAAACCCTGCGGATCAAGCACTGTGACCGCTCCTCCTCGTGTTCGTACTGCACAACGCGGTGCGGGACGTGGGCATTCCCGGCCCACGCCCCTGATCAGCCACCTCTCACTGGCTCTTCATGCGTCACACCGAAGCGTCACCGGTCACGACGCCAGCACGCGCGCGTGGACCGCGGTCACCGCCTTGCGCGCGGAGGTGAACGCCCCGTGCTGCCAGGCATCCGTGTAGCTGAGCCAGTCGCCGGCGAAGTAGACCCGCCCGGTGGGTTCGTTCAGCGGCTTGTAGCGGACGTCGTCGGGGCCGCCGGGCGTGTCGTGCCAGGCGGCTTCGAAGTGGGGTGTCTGGCGCCAGTGGTGCGAGAAGGAGGAGGCGAGTTCGGTGCGGTACTTCTCGCCGAAGATCTTCACGCCCGCGGCCACCGCCCGCTCCTCGCGCCCCTTGAGGCTGAGCTTGGCGTAGCTCTCCGCGTCGTCGTCGTAGTTGTAGTAGCCGATCACGACGCCGCGTTCGCCGTGGAAGCCGTACGACGGGTGCCAGATGTGGGTGACGTCCTGGTCGGTCTCGGTGATGCCGCCGTAGATGCGGTGATCGAGCTCCCACCAGCGGGACCTGTACTCCAGGCCGATCTTCGCCGCGGACGACGGTGTGATCGCCTTCAGCGCGCCTTGCACGTCGGAGCCCAGGTTGTGCGGCACCTTGGCGAGGATGTTGGGCGGCAGCGCGGCGACGCAGTAGTCGGCGTCGACGACCTTCGTACGGCCGCCCTGGGTGTACGTGACCAAGACGCCGCTCCCGGTGTCGGTGATCTTCGAAACCGCCGCCCCGGTCCGCACACGGCGGGCGCCGATCGCCCGCGTGAGCGCCTTCGGTATCTGGTCCATGCCACCGACCGGCTGGAACATCAGCATGGCCTGGTCGAAGCCGAACTCGAAGGAGAAGTAGCGTCCGACGCCGCTGGCGAAGACCTCGGAGGCGGCGGGGATGTCACCGAGCATCACGCCGGGCGTCCCAGCCGCGGCGGGCACCGCGGAGTATCCGCGCCGCTCCCCGCCCTCGTACGTCAGCTTGTCGCCGAGTTCACCCCAGTCCTGGAGGAACTCGACGAGCTGCTCCTGGTCACTGGCCGTCAACTCCTTGTCGAGCGCGCCCTTGTCGGTGGCCTTGGCGAGCAACTCGGAGACATAGCCGTAGACATCGGCCTTCGCGGTGCGATAGCGCATGGGCTTCGTCATTCCGGCCGACTCGTTGTAGATGTACGCGTCGGCGTTGACGTTGGTGAACGCCTCGATGGGGACGCCGAGTTCACGGCAGTAGTCGAGGGTGACCATCCACTGCGGGATGCGTGCGGGGCCGGCGTTCATGTAGTGGCCGGCGGCGAATCGGGCGGTCTGCGTGTTGCCGTAGAGGTCGGTCGTGGTGTCGCCGCCGCGCACGGTGAAGTTGCGGCCGCCGGTGCGGTCTCTGGCTTCCAGGACCGTACAGTCGTAGCCCGCCTTGCCGAGTTCGTACGCGGTGGTCAGCCCGGCGATGCCGCCGCCGATGACGACCACCTTGGCGGCGCCGCGCCCGGTGAGCGTGAAGTCGCTCGCGCCCAGGGCGCGGAAGGGCTGTTCGCGCTGGGCGGCCTGGGCGGTGGGGGCGAGTCCGAGGGCTCCCATGGTGGCGAACATGGTGCCGGCGCCGCTGGTGAGACCGACGTTGCGCAGGAACGCCCGCCGATTGGTGCCCGGGCCGCTCTGAGTCCGTGCCATGTGTCCGGCTCCCCTCTCCGATCATGAATGACCGGGGAAGCCTCCCAATGGCCGGTTACGACCCATCGATTACTCGTGTAACCCACACGTTTCTACAACTGTGTATCCCACACGTTTCTACAACGCCGAAGGCCCGCATCCCCAGGATGCGGGCCTTCGATTCAAGCGTTACCGCTCAGTGATCAGCTCTGGCCGCCGGCCAGCTTCTCACGCAGTGCTGCCAGCGCCTCGTCCGAGGCCAGCGCACCGGAGTTGTCCGCACCCTCGGAGGAGTACGAACCGCCGCCGCCACCACCGGACGCGGCCGGAGCCGCACCCACGGTTTCGCCGCCACCCTCGGCAGCGGCCTTCTCGTCCGCCTCGCGGGACTTGATGACCTGCTGCTGGTGCTGCTCGAAGCGGGTCTGCGCCTCGGCGTACTGGTGCTCCCAAGCCTCGCGCTGGGTCTCGTAGCCCTCGAGCCAGTCGTTGGTCTCGGGGTCGAAGCCCTCGGGGTAGATGTAGTTGCCCTGGTCGTCGTACGACGCGGCCATGCCGTACAGCGTCGGGTCGAACTCGACCGAGGCCGGGTCGGCACCGAAGGACTCGTTGGCCTGCTTCAGCGAGAGGCTGATGCGACGGCGCTCGAGGTCGATGTCGATGACCTTGACGAAGATCTCGTCGTTGACCTGGACGACCTGCTCCGGGATCTCCACGTGGCGCTCGGCCAGCTCGGAGATGTGGACCAGACCCTCGATGCCCTCGTCCACGCGGACGAACGCACCGAACGGAACCAGCTTCGTGACCTTGCCGGGCACGACCTGGCCGATCTGGTGGGTCCGGGCGAACTGCTGCCACGGGTCTTCCTGGGTCGCCTTCAGCGACAGGGAGACACGCTCGCGGTCCATGTCGACGTCGAGAACCTCGACGGTGACTTCCTGGCCGACCTCGACAACCTCGGACGGGTGGTCGATGTGCTTCCAGGAAAGCTCGGAGACATGGACCAGACCGTCGACGCCACCCAGGTCCACGAACGCACCGAAGTTGACGATCGAAGAGACGACGCCGGAGCGGACCTGGCCCTTCTGCAGGGTGGTGAGGAACGTCTGGCGCACCTCGGACTGGGTCTGCTCGAGCCAGGCGCGGCGGGACAGGACCACGTTGTTGCGGTTCTTGTCCAGCTCGATGATCTTCGCCTCGAGCTCCTTGCCCACGTAGGGCTGGAGGTCGCGGACACGGCGCATCTCGACGAGAGAAGCCGGCAGGAAGCCACGGAGGCCGATGTCGAGGATGAGTCCACCCTTGACGACCTCGATGACGGTACCGGTGACGATCCCGTCCTCTTCCTTGATCTTCTCGATGGTGCCCCAGGCACGCTCGTACTGGGCGCGCTTCTTCGAGAGGATCAGGCGGCCTTCCTTGTCCTCCTTCTGAAGGACAAGGGCCTCGATCTCGTCACCGACGGCGACGACCTCGTTCGGGTCGACGTCGTGCTTGATCGAGAGCTCGCGGCTCGGGATCACACCTTCGGTCTTGTAACCGATGTCGAGCAGGACCTCGTCCCGGTCGACCTTCACGATGACGCCGTCGACGATGTCGCCGTCGTTGAAGTACTTGATCGTCTCGTCGATCGCGGCGAGGAAAGCTTCCTCGTTACCGATGTCGTTGACCGCTACCTGCGGGGTGGTGGCGGTGGTCTCGGTGCTGCTCGTCATGTGGGAAAGGGCTCCGGTACGGACATTGAAGTCGTAGGTACTGCTTTACGCCGGGAGCCCGTTTCGCTCTGCAGAAGCCGGACAGCCAAGGAAGCGCCGCACAAACCTGGTGGGCGCCTCGACAACCGAGGGGACATACATACAGATGCGAGCGCAGCCTGCTACGTCTGAGGTGCGCAGGCCCGCAGCGCAACTTGTAGCATACGGGGGCAGCCGGACAGGGTCAATGCGCGAAGGCGCACACCCGGGGCGGATCGCCGCATTCCCGGCACAAGTCCTGTCTCGGGAGGCCACACGGGCCGCAAGACGTCCCTCTTTTGGCGTCATCGTGAGGGGCAGCGCCGCTGAGGTGGCGGAAGAGTACGACGAGGGAGCCGATCATCCAAGAGCCCGTATCGTCCGAGCCGGCCTTCGAGCCGCAGGCCACCCGACGTGACTCCGATGTCACGGAGAGCGCCCGGGCCAACCGGGGCTGGTGGGACCGCAACGCGGACGAATATCAGATCGAGCATGGCACGTTCCTCGGCGACGACCGCTTCGTGTGGTGCCCCGAGGGCCTCGACGAGGTGGAGGCCGAGTTGCTCGGCCCGCCGGAGGACCTCAAGGGCAAGGACATCCTGGAGATCGGCGCCGGCGCGGCCCAGTGCGCGCGCTGGCTGGCCGCCCGGGGCGCCCGCCCGGTCGCCCTGGACCTGTCCCACCGCCAGCTCCAGCACGCCCTGCGCATCGGCTCCGCCTTCCCGCTGGTGTGCGCCGACGCCGGTGCCCTGCCCTTCGCGGACGGCTCCTTCGACCTGGCGTGCTCGGCGTACGGGGCGCTGCCGTTCGTGGCGGATCCGGTGCTGGTGCTGCGGGAGGTGCGGCGGGTGCTGCGGCCGGGGGGCCGCTTCGTGTTCTCCGTGACGCACCCGATCCGCTGGGCCTTCCCGGACGAGCCGGGACCCGAGGGGCTGAGCGTGTCCGCCTCGTACTTCGACCGCACGCCCTACGTCGAGCAGGAAGAGGGCGGCGGCGCGGTCTACGTCGAGCACCACAGGACGCTCGGCGACCGCGTGCGCGACATCGTGACGGCGGGCTTCCGCCTGGTGGACCTGGTCGAGCCGGAGTGGCCGGCCTGGAACACCACCGAGTGGGGCGGCTGGTCGCCGCTGCGCGGGAATCTCATCCCGGGGACGGCGATCTTCGTGTGCGTACGAGACTGAGCGCGTGATCCGTTACGACGCCCTGGACGCCCTGCCCGTACGCGGTGCCCTGCCCGGTCTGCACGACGCCCTGGAGGGCCACGGCACCGCCGTCCTCGTCGCGCCGCCCGGCACCGGCAAGACGACGCTGGTGCCGCTGGCGCTGGCGGGGCTGCTGGGCGAGGGGCCCAAGCGGCGGGTGGTCGTCGCGGAGCCGCGGCGGATCGCGGCACGGGCGGCGGCCCGGCGGATGGCGTGGCTGCTCGGCGAGAAGGTCGGCGAGAGCGTCGGGTACACGGTGCGCGGCGAGCGGGTCGTCGGGCGGCACGCGCGCGTGGAGGTCGTCACGACCGGTGTGCTGTTGCAGCGCTTGCAGCGGGACCAGGAGCTGTCCGGGGTCGACGTGGCGGTGCTCGACGAGTGCCACGAACGGCATCTGGACGCGGACACGACGGCTGCCTTCCTGTGCGACGTGCGCGAGACCCTGCGGCCGGAGCTGCGGCTGGTGGCCGCGTCGGCGACGACCGACGCGCAGGGGTGGGCGCGGCTGTTGGGCGGGGCGCCGGTGGTCGAGGCGGCGGGGGTGTCGTATCCCGTGGAGGTGGTGTGGGCACCGCCGGTACGTCCCGTACGGCCGCCGCACGGGATGCGGGTCGATCCCGCGCTGCTGACGCATGTGGCGGCGGTGGTGCGGCGGGCGCTGGCCGAGCGGGAGGGGGACGTGCTGTGTTTCCTGCCGGGGGTGGGCGAGATCGCACGGGTCGCGGGGCAGCTGGGCGATCTCGGCGGGGTGGATGCACTTCAGGTGCACGGGCGGGCTTCGGCGGCCGTGCAGGACGCGGTGCTGGCCGCCGGGCAGCGGCGGCGGGTGGTGCTGGCGACCTCGGTGGCCGAGTCGTCGCTGACGGTTCCCGGTGTGCGGGTGGTCGTCGACTCCGGGCTGGCCCGGGAGCCGCGGGTCGACCACGCGCGCGGGCTGAGCGCGCTGGCGACGGTACGGGCCTCGCGGGCGGCGGGGCGGCAGCGGGCGGGGCGTGCCGGGCGTGAGGCGCCAGGCTCGGTGTACCGGTGCTGGACGGAGGCGGAGGACGCCCGTCTGACGCGGTTCCCGTCGCCGGAGATCAAAGTGGCCGACCTGACGGCGTTCGCGCTCCAGACGGCGTGCTGGGGCGATCCTGAGGCCACTGGGCTGGCGCTGCTGGATCCGCCGCCGGCGGGCGCCATGGCGGCGGCGCGAGGGGTGTTGTCGGCGATCGGCGCGGTGGACTCCGCCGGGCGGGCCACTGAACGGGGGTCGCGCCTGGCCCGACTGGGGCTGCACCCCCGGCTGGGGCGGGCGTTGCTGGACGGGGCCGCGTCGGTGGGGGTGCAGCCGGCCGCGGAAGTGGTCGCGCTCCTGAGCGAGGAGGCTCCGCGGGAGTACGGGGACGACCTGGCCGCTGCTTTGCGGGCCGCTCGGCGTGGAGGTGACGCCTACGGGGCGCGGTGGCGGGCGGAGGTACGGCGTCTGCGGGCCGTCGTCAAAGACATTTCCCAGGCTTCGCCGGGTGCCGGTGGCTACGGGGAGGACAGCGTCGTCGGGCTCGTCGCCGCCCTCGCGTTCCCCGAGCGTGTGGCCAAGGCCGACAGCGGCTCCTACCTGATGGTCTCCGGCACCCGCGCCGAGGCCGGCGGGGGCACCGCCCTCCGTGGCGCTGAGTGGATCGCGGTCGCCGTCGCCGACCGCCCCGTCGGCAAGGGGCACGCGCGCGTGCAGCTCGGCGCCGTCGTCGACGAGGAGGTCGCCCGGCTCGCCGCCGGGGCGTTCACCGAGGAGCGGGACGAGGTGCACTGGGGCGACGGGGACGTCGTCGCGCGGCGGGTGGAGCGGCTGGGGGCGGTCGAGCTGGCGGTGCGGCCGCTCAAGAACGCGGACGCCTCTCTCGTACGGGAGGCGCTTCTTGAAGGGCTGCGGCAGGAAGGGCTCGGGCTGCTGCGGTGGTCGGCGGACGCGGTCGTACTGCGGCAGCGGCTCGCCTTTCTGCGCCTGCACCGCGGGGAGCCGTGGCCCGATGTCGGTGACGACGCTCTGCACGCGCGCGTGGACGAGTGGCTGGAGCCCGAGCTGGGGCGGGCCCGGCGGCGTGCCGACCTCGCCCGGATCGACGCCGGGGCAGGGCTCACCCGGCTGCTGCCCTGGGCTTCGGGGGAGGCCGGGCGGCTCGACGAGCTCGCCCCGGAGCGGATCGCCGTACCCAGTGGGTCCAGGATCCGGATCGACTACGGCAATCCCGAACAGCCGGTTCTCGCGGTGAAGTTGCAGGAGATGTTCGGATTGCAGGAGTCGCCCCGGGTGGCGGAGGTGCCGCTGCTCGTGCATCTGCTCTCCCCCGCCGGCCGTCCGGCCGCCGTCACCGCCGACCTCGCCTCCTTCTGGAAGGAGGGCTACAAGGGCGTACGGGCGGAGCTGCGCGGCCGGTATCCGAAGCATCCGTGGCCCGAGGACCCGGCCGGCGCCGCGCCGACGCGGCACACCACCGCCCGGCTCAGGCGGTGACCGGCTGCGGCTCCGCGGCCTCGGGGGCCGGGTCGCCGGGACGGCGGCCGCGGGCCTCCAGGTAGAGGGAGAGGGACGCGAGCAGGACGCCCAGGGTCAGGAAGCCCCACGGCAGGTACGACGTCAGCAGCAGGACCAGGGTGCGGTTGGAGTTGACCATGTCGACCGTGTACTCGATGTAGTCCTCGCGCATCTTCACGTGCCCCGCGAACGCCGTCACCTTCTCGCGGCCGCCGAGCAGGCTGCCGCCGCGCAGTTCCTCCTTGTGGATCTCCTCGCCGTAGACCGGGGCGCCGGTCAGGGGTTCGACCCAGAACTTGCGGACCGTGGTGTACCAGCGGGTCGTGCCGGTCTTGGCGACCGATTCGGGGGTGATGCCGGCCACGGGCATGACCTTGGGCATCGGCACCTTGGTCCAAGGAATGGTCTGCTCGAAGTAGTAGACCTCCACGCCGCGGAAGTTCTGGGTGCCCTCGTAGTGGATGGGGGCCGTGACGCGGGCCTGCGCGTCGAAGTACTCGTAGTCCCGTTTCTCCGTCAGGAAGGGCCACTTGAACTCGATGCCCTCCCGGGTCACCGGGTCGCCGTCGACCATCTCACCCGTGGCGTGGACGGGCTCCTGGGTGTGGGCGTCGAAGATGTAGCGCTCGGGGATCTTGGAGACCATCTTGCCGTCGGGGCCCTGGACGTAGGACAGGCCGTCCCACACCACGACGTCCTTGCCCGCCGTCTTCTCGATCTTCTCGGAGGCCTCCACGTTGCCCTTGAGGGTCTGCACCATGGTGACCTCGGGGACCTTCCTGGCCTTCATCGTGCCGTAGTCGAGGAGAGTGGCGTCCTTCGCCTCCAGGACCATGTCCTGGTACTGGTTCGCCGGGATCTTGGCCAGGCGCGGGAAGGCGTACCAGCGCAGCAGCGGGGACATCGTCGCGAAGAACACGGCGAGGGCGAGCAGGATCAGACTGGCCTTGCGGCGCATCTCGGCCTCCTTCCCGGGCGGTTACGGGTGTGCGGGCACCGTCGTCAGCAGCGGTTTCGGGGACGTCTCGCCCGTCGGTGAGCCCACCGCCGTGATCGTCAGGACCAGGGCGAGCGCGACGGCCACACCGGTCGCGGCGGCGATCAGGGCACGCATGCGGGCCTCCCGGCAGACCAGACCGACGGACGGGAACTGATACATCGTCAGGTTCGGCACCGTAGCAACGGGCGGGTGAGATGAGAACACGTCGCACACACAACGGCGGCGCCCCTCCCGGAGGAGGAGCGCCGCCGTGGCCGTACTCGTACGGAGGGTTACGCGGTGGGGCTCGGTGACGGGCTCTCCGACGGGCTCGCCGAGGGGCTCTCCGACGGGCTGGGCGACGACGACGTCGCGGCCGCCGTCACGGTCAGCATGACGTTGAGCGTCGCGCCGCCCGCCGTGTTGATGCGGAGCATGAACGTGCCGGTGGTGTCGTCCGCGTACAGCTTCGGCAGTTTCAGCAGGCCGTTCGCGTCCGTCTCCAGGCCCTTCAGAGTGCGTACGGCCTTGCCGTCCGCGTCCTTGAAGTAGGGACCCTCGTCGTTCTCGGTCGGGTCGAGCACCGACTTGATCAGCGTGGCGGTGGCCGCCACGTTGTCCGCGACCGCACCCTTGTAGGTGGCCTTCACCTCGACCTGGTCGGCGAACGCCCCGCCCGCCGGGCAGGTCAGCGCGGTGGCGCTGGTGCGGGTGAGCGTGTCGGCGGCGCGCTGGGTGACGGTGGCCGCGTAGTCGAGGCCGGGGATCGAGCGGCCGACGACCGTGGCGCGGACAGTGAAGCCGCCCGTCTTCTCGCCCGCCTTGAGCGTCGGTGCGACGGCCACGCCGGTGCTGTTGGTGACGACCGTGGCGACGCTCTCGCCGCCGCTGAACGTGGTGTCGGTGTCGCCGGCGATCGTGAAGCGGATCCGGACCCTGGCGACGGCCTTGCCGGTCTCGGTCTCCGCACGGGTGCGGATCTTCTCCGTGAACGCGTCGCCCGCCGTCGCGGTGAGCTTCGCCGTGAACGCGTCCTTCAGGCGGTCCACCGTGTCGGTGGGGGTCTGCGGAGCGGTGGGCGGGCTCGTGCTCGGAGGGGTGGTCGGCGGGGTCGATCCGGGCGGGATGGTCGGGCTCTGGGAGCCGCCGCCGGGCTTGGGGGGCTTGGGTGTGTCCGAGGCCGGGGGCGACGGCTTGGGGCTCGCCCCGTCGCTGTCGTCGCTGCGGCCTCCGGGCAGGGTGCCGGTGCCGTCCGGGATCTCGTGGGTGCCCTTGCGGTAGTACTCCAGCCACGACAGGACGGTGTTCAGGTAGTCCTGCGAGTTGTTGTAGCTGAGGATCGCGCTGTCGAGGTCGCTCTGCGAGGACAGGTCCCAGCCGTAGCGGCACAGGTAGTGGCCGGCCGAGAGCGCGGCGTCGTAGACGTTGTTGGGGTCCTTCGTGCCGTCGCCGTTGCCGTCGCGGCCCGCCCACGCCCAGGTGGACGGGATGAACTGCATGGGGCCGACGGCCTGGTCGTACGCGCTGTTGCCGTCGTACCGCCCGCCGTCGGTGTCCCTGATGAGCGCGAAGCCGTTGCCGTCGAGCTGCGGGCCGAGGATCGCGGTGGTCGTGTTGCCGTTCGCGTCGACGCGGCCGCCGCTCGCCTGGCCCGACTCGACCTTGCCGATCGCGGCGAGGAGTTCCCAGGGCAGGTTGCAGCCGGGCTTGGCCGTCCGCAGTTCGGCCGCGGCCTTCTTGTACGCGTCGAGGACGGTCGCGGGGATGCCGGCCTCGGCGGATCCCTGCGGTGCGGTGGTGGCGCCGGCCGTCGGCGAGGGGCTCGGATTGGGGCTGTTGAGCGGCGGCAGGTCCGTGTAGTACGGCGAGTTGCCGGTCGCGCCGCCGCCACCGTCGTCGGCGGTCGCGTCGGGTGCGGTGTCGGCTCCGGCGGCGGTCGGCCTGTTCTGGTCGTCGTCCGTCACCCCCGGGGCCTGGGAGGCGGCCAGAGCCGCGACCGCGACCGCGGCCACGGCGGTGGTTGCCGCCCCCTTGCGCAGCCTCCTGCCGAATTGCGCCGCCATAGAGTGAACCCCTCCCGTGGACGCCCGAGCGCCCGTGTCTGTTGGTCGGACCGTACTCGACGTTTCTGTTCGTCTGTTCGACCGACGCTCCCCAGCGCCGTGACCCAGGTGACCCTACGACAACTTCCTTTCCTGAGGCACCCATTCCTGCCCGATTTTCACCCCTTGGCCATATCCGGTTGGGGCATGGTTGGTCACTGATACCGAGCGGAAGCGATCACCTGGTCCGACCTTTCGCACATGTCCGCCAACGTCCGTCGCGAGGAGCCCTGTTGCCGTTCACCCTGAGCCATGCGGCGGCGGTGCTGCCCGCCGTGCGCACCGACGGAACCGGCCGGGGACCGCTGGTTCCGGCCGTACTCGTCGCGGGATCCTTCTCTCCCGACATGACCTATTTCGCGGGGAGTGTCCTGTCCGGCGCGATGGAGTTCGGTGTGGTGACCCACTCCTTCCCGGGCGTCTTCACGGTCGACGTGCTCGTCGCCTGGGCGCTGGTCGGGCTGTGGGTGCTGGTGCGCGAGCCCCTGGTGGCGCTGCTTCCGTCTGCGCGGCGGGGCCGGGTGGCAGCGCTCCTGCGCTGCGGGGCGCCACGCGCGCGCGTACGGCCGTTTTCGGTGCTGTGGTGGTACGTGTCCGCCGCGCTCGGTGCGCTGACCCACGTCGTGTGGGACGCGTTCACGCATCTCGACCGGTGGGGGGTGCGGCTGCTTCCCGCCCTGGGCCGGGAGG
The DNA here is from genome assembly GCF_040654815.1 of Streptomyces sp. NPDC050619. Classification (NCBI taxonomy): domain Bacteria; kingdom Bacillati; phylum Actinomycetota; class Actinomycetes; order Kitasatosporales; family Streptomycetaceae; genus Streptomyces; species Streptomyces sp. NPDC050619. The sequence goes on from NZ_JBFAIR010000005.1 coordinate 334,667, forward strand.
TCGGGGGCTCCCCTTTGTGGTGGTACCTGCAGTACGGCGGTTCGGCGGTGGGCGCGGTCGTGATCGCCGTGTTCGTGGCCTACGCGCTACGGCGGATGCCCGGCACCGCCGAGCCGGTCGGGGTTCCCGTGCTGTCGCTGCGGGACCGGTGGTGGGCCGGTGCCGTGATCGGCGGCTGCGCGCTGGTCGCGGCGGTGGGGCAGGCGACGCGCTGGTGGTCGTCCCAGGACCAGGTGACCACCGTGAAGCCCTGGGAGCTGATTCCGGCACTGTGCTTCGGGGCGGGCGCGGGGCTGGTCCTGGCAGTGGTGCCGTACGCCGTGGCGGTCAGGAGGTGGCGTCCGGCGCCTCTGCCCCCGAACGGTTCGGGAGCGGACGGCCGGGAGCGCAGCGGGGCCGCTCGCTGACGGTGCCGAGTGCCGCCGTGAACACCGTGATGGTGGGGAGCGGCCGGGACGGCAGTAGCGGCAGCGGGGTGCGGCGGCAGCTGGGTGCGGGCAAGGGCCAGGTAACCGCGCCGGAGATCACCGCACCGCCGCAAGACGGCCGCCTCGCGCTGTCGTACGGCGCCCCGCCCGGCCACGGCGGCCGAGCCGAAACCGGAGCCGGAGACCTGCGGTCGCGTGGCGCGGGATCGCCGCGAGGCTGGTGGGGATGCGGGCTGCGCCTGGCCTGGTGAGTCGGCGGCACAGGGCTGCCGCCGGACCGGTGGGGATGCGGGCAGTGCTCGCCGTGCTGGCCCGGCGCAGAATCATCACCTGACCGGTGGGGACGCGGGCAGTGCTGGCCCGGCGCAGAATCATCGCCTGACCGGTGGGGACGCGGGCGGCGCCGGGCGCTGTAAGGCGGCGGAGGGCTGCCGCCGAACCAGTGCGGGTGCGGGCGGCGCTTGCGATGACACGGCGCACAACCGCCGCCAGATCAGAGGGACACGGGCAGCGCTCGCGATGGTGACGCGGCGCAAGACCGCCGCCAGATCGGCGGGGATCCGCGCCCTGCTTGCGGCAGTGACACGGCGCAAAACCGTCCCCAGGCCGACGGGAATGCGGGCCCTACTCGCGGCAGTGACACGACGGCGCAGGGCTGCCGCCGGATCAGCGGGGACGCGGGCGACGCTCGCGATGGTGACGCGGCGCAAGACCGCCGCCAGATCGGCAGGGATCCGCGCCCTGCTTGCGGCAGTGACACGGCGCAAAACCGTCTCCAGGCCAACGGGAGTGCGGGCGATGCTTGCGGTAGTGACACGACGGCGCAGGGCTGCCGCCAGATCGGCGGGGATCCGCGCCCTGCTTGCGGCAGTGACACGGCGCAAAACCGTCCCCAGGCCGACGGGAATGCGGGCCCTACTCGCGGCAGTGACACGACGGCGCAGGGCTGCCGCCGAACCGGTGCGGGTGCAGGCAGCGCTTGCCGTGACACGGCCGAAAACCGCCGCCAGATCAGCGGGGACGCGGGCGGCGCCTGCGGCGGTGCCGCGCCGCAGAAACCATCCCCAGGCCGACGGGAATGCGAGCGATGCTTGCGGTAGTGACACGACGGCGCAGGGCTGTCGCCGGGCCGGTGGGAATCCGGGCCGTGCTTGCGGTGGCCGCGAAGGCCGGGACCGGCGGCGGGGGCGGTGCAGGCGGGGCCGCGTCGGCGCGCGCCTGGGCCTGGGCCCGCGCGTGGGCCGTCCGGCGATGGAGCATGCGTATACCCATGCCCGCATCCTTACGGGCGGAGGCGGCGAGGGGCGTCTTCGCCGGGGCCACGCGAGTGACGGGGCCCTCCTGGGCGGGAGCGAGGTGGCGCGGGGTGGGCGGGCCCATGCGTACGGGTTCGGGTCGCTTCGGCAACGCCGGGGCCCGTGCGTGCGCAGGAGTTCCGGCCGCTTCACCAACGCCGGGCCCCGTGCGTGCGCAGGAGTTCCGGCCGCTTCGGCAGCGCCCGGGCCCCGCAGTGCGGGGCGCGTGCACAGCGGCGCACGAGCGACAGGCTCTCGGCGCCTCAATGTGCCGAAGCCCCTGGTCACTGACCCGAGACCGAATCCGCGCAGCCCCGCCGGAAGGCTTCCGCATCCCCGCCTACACCTCTCGCAGCCCCACCAAAGGCTTCCGCACCCCCGCCTACACCTCCCACAACCCCACCAAAGGCTCCCGCACCCCCGACAACACCTCCCACAACCCCACCGAAACCTCCCGCACCCCAACCAACCCCTCCCGCACCCCGCCGAAGGCCTCCCCGGAAGCTAGTGCGCCGCCGATTCCCAGTCCGCGCCGGAGCCCACCGAGACGTCCAGAGGGGCGCGCAGTTGGACGGCGTTCGCCATCTCCGCGCGGACCAGTTCCTCTGTGGCCGCTCGCTCGCCGGGGGCGATCTCCAGGACGATTTCGTCGTGGACCTGGAGGAGCATCCGGGACTTGAGGTCCACCGCGCGCAGAGCGTGGTCCACCTTCAGCATGGCGATCTTGACGATGTCCGCGGCCGTGCCCTGGATCGGCGCGTTGAGGGCCATGCGCTCGGCCGCCTCACGCCGCTGACGGTTGTCGCTGTTGAGGTCGGGGAGGTAGCGGCGACGCCCGAAGAGCGTCGCCGTGTAGCCCGTCGCCCGCGCCTCGTCGACCGCCCGGCGCAGATAGTCCCGCACGCCGCCGAAGCGCTCGAAGTACGCCTCCATCAGCGCACGGGCCTCGGCCGCTTCGACATTCAACTGCTGGGACAGGCCGAAGGCCGACAGTCCGTATGCCAGGCCGTACGACATCGCCTTGATCTTGCGGCGCATCTCCGCGTCCACAGCGGCGGGCTCGACCGAGAACACCTGCGCGGCGGCCGTCGTGTGCAGGTCCTCGCCCGAGGTGAACGCCTCGAGCAGGCCCTCATCCTCGGACAGGTGGGCCATCACGCGCAGTTCGATCTGGCTGTAGTCCGCCGTCATGAGCGATTCGAAGCCCTCGCCGACCACGAAGCCGCGGCGGATGGCCCGGCCCTCGTCGGTACGGACGGGAATGTTCTGCAGGTTCGGGTCCGTCGACGACAGGCGGCCGGTGGCGGCGACCGTCTGGTTGAAGGTCGTGTGGATGCGGCCGTCCGTCGCGATCGCCTTGATCAGGCCCTCGACGGTGACGCGCAGCTTCGCCTGCTCGCGGTGCCGGAGCATGATCACCGGCAGTTCGTTCTCCGTCTGGGCGGCGAGCCAGGCCAGGGCGTCCGCGTCCGTGGTGTATCCGGTCTTGGTGCGCTTGGTCTTCGGCAGGGCCAGTTCGCCGAAGAGGACCTCCTGGAGCTGCTTGGGCGAGCCGAGGTTGAACTCGTGCCCGGCCGCGGCGTGCGCCTCCTTCACGGCCTGCTGCACGGCGCCCGCGAACATCTGCTCCATGGCCTCCAGGTGGGCCTGGTCGGCCGCGATGCCATGCCGCTCCATACGCGACAGGAGGATCGACGTCGGCAGCTCGATGTCGCGCAGGAGGTCCGCGGCGCCGACCTCCGCCAGCCGGCCCTCGAAGGCCTCGCCCAGGTCGAGGATCGCGCGGGCCTGGATCATCAGGGCCTCGGCCTCGGCGCCCTCGTCCGTGCCGAAGGCCAGCTGGCCGTCGGCCGCGGCGGCGGGCGCCAGCTCGCGGTGCAGGTACTCCATGGACAGCGCGTCCAGATCGAAGGAGCGGCGGCCCGGCTTGACCAGGTAGGCGGCCAGTGCCGTGTCCATGGCGACGCCCCTTATGGTCCAGCCGTGCTCGGCGAAGACCCGCATCGCGCCCTTGGCGTTGTGGAAGATCTTGGGCCGCTCCGCGTCGGCCAGCCAGGCCGTCCATGCCCGCTCGTCGGCCTCGTCCAGCTCGGACGGGTCGAACCAGGCGGCCGCTCCCTGGGCCGCGGCGAGCGCGACCTCGGTGACCGAGCCGGTGCCCAGCGCCCAGGTGTCGACCGTGGACACGCCGAGGACCTGGGTGCCGTGCTCGGTGAGCCAGGGGGCCAGCTCACCCGTGCCGAGGACACTGCCGTCCAGCTCCACGCCGTCCGTGACGACCGGGGTCGTCTCGGCCTCCTCGGCGCCCGGGTCGACGGCGTAGAGCCGCTCACGCAGCGAAGGATTGCGGATCTCCAGGGTGTCCAGGATCATCGCGACGGCCTTGCGGTCGTACGCGGCCCGCTCCAGGTCGGTGACCGTCCTGGGCAGCTCCACCTGGCGCTCCAGCTCGGTCAGGCGCCGGTTGAGCTTGACCGCCTCCAGGTGGTCGCGCAGGTTCTGCCCGGCCTTGCCCTTGACCTCCTCGACGCGCTCGACCAGCTCCGCGAACGAACCGAACTGGTTGATCCACTTCGCGGCCGTCTTCTCGCCGACGCCCGGGATGCCCGGCAGGTTGTCGGACGGGTCGCCGCGCAGGGCCGCGAAGTCGGGGTACTGCGCCGGCGTCAACCCGTACTTCTCGAAGACCTTCTCCGGGGTGAACCGGGTCAGCTCGGAGACGCCCTTCGTCGGATACAGCACCGTGGTGTGCTCGCTGACCAGCTGGAAGGAGTCGCGGTCGCCGGTGACGATCAGCACGTCGAAGCCCTCGGCCTCGGCCTGCGTGGCGAGCGTGGCGATGACGTCGTCCGCCTCGAAACCGTCGACGGCGAAGCGGTGCGCGTGCATCGCGTCGAGCAGCTCGCCGATCAGCTCGACCTGGCCCTTGAACTCGTCCGGGGTCTTGGAGCGGTTGGCCTTGTACTCCGTGAACTCCGCGGAGCGCCAGGTCTTGCGGGAGACGTCGAAGGCCACCGCGAAGTGCGTGGGCGCCTCGTCGCGCAGCGTGTTGGCCAGCATCGACGCGAAGCCGTAGATCGCGTTCGTCGGCTGGCCCGTCGCGGTGGTGAAGTTCTCCGCGGGCAGCGCGAAGAACGCGCGGTAGGCCAGCGAGTGCCCGTCCATGAGCATCAGGCGGGGCCGGTCGCCGCCGGCGGTCTTCTCGGTCTTCTTCGATGCTGTCTTTGCCACGACCCCGATCCTGCCACGCCGCACTGACAGTCGGGGGTCCCGGTCAGTTCGGCGCAAGCAATACTCACGCCCCCCGCACCTCCGGGCGCGGGCGTTGTCACCGGCGCGTGCGAGGATCGGAGACGTACTTCGTACAAGGCGCGAAGACGTACTTCATACGGTGCGCGAAGGAGAGTGCGCGATGGCCACCAAGCCACCCACAGGAGATCCGGTTCAGGACGCGCCCCAGGTCGCCGAGCCGAAGCACGCCGCGGCGGGCATCCCGGCCATCGGGCACAGCCTGCGCATGGCGCAGCAGCAGATGGGCGTGAAGCGCACCGCGCTGACCCTCCTGCGCGTCAACCAGAAGGACGGCTTCGACTGCCCGGGCTGCGCCTGGCCGGAGCCGGAGCACCGGCACGCGGCGGAATTCTGCGAGAACGGCGCGAAGGCGGTCGCCGAGGAGGCCACCCTGCGCCGGGTCACCCCGGAGTTCTTCGCCGCGCACCCCGTCGCCGACCTCGCCACCAGGAGCGGCTACTGGCTCGGCCAGCAGGGACGCCTCACCCACCCCATGTATCTCCCCGAAGGCGCGGAGCGCTACGAGCCGGTGAGCTGGGAGCGCGCCTTCGACATCGTCGCCGAGGAGATCACCGCCCTCTCCTCCCCCGACGAGGCCCTCTTCTACACCTCCGGACGCACCAGCAACGAGGCCGCCTTCCTCTACCAGCTGTTCGCCCGCGAGCTCGGCACGAACAACCTGCCGGACTGCTCCAACATGTGCCACGAGTCGTCCGGCTCGGCCCTGTCCGAGACGATCGGCATCGGCAAGGGCAGCGTCCTGCTCGAAGACCTCTACAAGGCCGACCTGATCATCGTCGCCGGCCAGAACCCCGGCACCAACCACCCGCGCATGCTCTCCGCCCTGGAGAAGGCCAAAGCGGGCGGGGCGAAGATCATCAGCGTCAACCCGCTGCCCGAGGCAGGCCTGGAGCGCTTCAAGAACCCGCAGACCCCCAAGGGCCTCACCACCGGCGCCGCCCTCACCGACCTGTTCCTCCAGATCCGCCTCGGCGGCGACCAGGCCCTCTTCCGCCTCCTCAACAAACTGATCCTGGAGACGGAAGGCGCCGTCGACGAGGACTTCGTCCGCGAACACACCCACGGCTACGAGGAGTTCACGACAGCCGCCCGCGCCGCCGACTGGGACGAGACGCTCACCGCCACCGGCCTGTCCCAGCAGGACATCGAGGCAGCCCTGCGCATGGTCCTCGCCTCCCAGCGCACCATCGTGTGCTGGGCGATGGGCCTCACCCAGCACAAGCACTCCGTGCCCACCATCCGCGAGGTGGTCAACTTCCTCCTCCTGCGCGGCAACATCGGCCGCCCGGGCGCGGGCGTGTGCCCGGTGCGCGGCCACTCGAACGTGCAGGGCGACCGCACCATGGGCATCTTCGAGCGCCCCGCCCCCGCCTTCCTGGACGCACTGGAGAAGGAATTCGGCTTCGCGCCGCCGCGCGAGCACGGCTACGACGTCGTACGGGCCATCCGCGCCCTGCGCGACGGCGAGGCGAAGGTCTTCTTCGCCATGGGCGGCAACTTCGTCTCCGCCTCCCCCGACACCGACGTCACCGAGGCCGCCATGCGGCGCGCCCGCCTCACCGTGCATGTGTCGACCAAGCTCAACCGTTCCCACACCGTCACGGGCGCGCGTGCCCTGATCCTGCCGACGCTCGGCCGCACCGAACGCGACCTCCAGGGCAGTGGCGAACAGTTCGTGACCGTCGAGGACTCCATGGGCATGGTGCACGCCTCCCGCGGCCGACTGGAGCCCGCGAGCGCCCACCTGCTGTCCGAACCGGCCATCGTCTGCCGTCTCGCACGCCGCGTGCTGAGCGAGAACAGCGGGGTGCCGTGGGAGGAGTTCGAGAAGGACTACGCCACCATCCGCGACCGCATCGCCCGCGTGATCCCCGGCTTCGAGGACTTCAACGCGCGCGTGGCGCATCCCGACGGCTTCGCCCTCCCCCACGCCCCCCGCGACGAGCGCCGCTTCCCGACGGCCACCGGCAAGGCCAACTTCACCGCCGCGCCCGTCGAGTACCCTCAACTGCCCGAGGGCAGGCTGCTGTTGCAGACGCTGCGCTCGCACGACCAGTACAACACCACGATCTACGGCCTGGACGACCGCTACCGGGGCATCAAGAACGGCCGCCGGGTCGTCCTCGTCAACCCGCAGGACGCACAGGCCCTGGGGCTCGCCGACGGCTCGTACGTCGACCTGGTCAGCGAGTGGAGGGACGGGGTGGAGCGGCGCGCGTCCGGCTTCAGGGTCGTGCACTACCCGACGGCTCGGGGATGCGCCGCCGCGTACTACCCCGAGACCAATGTCCTCGTCCCGCTGGACGCGACCGCCGACACCAGTAACACCCCGGCCAGCAAGTCCGTCGTCGTACGTCTGGAACAATCGGCGACCGACTGAGCGTTTGCTCAGCCAGCAGACAGCCGTACCGAACGCGACAAACACGACGAAACGGAGCTCGGCCCCATGGGCGAACAGCAGCACGTGCAGTTCCCACAAGAGGTCATCGACGAGTACGCCGCACTCGGCGTGGACCTGCCGGCGCTGTTCTCCGCGGGACACCTCGGAACCCGGATGGGCGTGCAGATCGTGGAGGCCTCGGCGGAGCGGGTCGTCGGAACCATGCCCGTGGAGGGCAACACACAGCCCTACGGACTGCTGCACGGAGGCGCCTCGGCCGTGCTCGCCGAGACCCTCGGATCAGTGGGATCGATGCTCCACGCGGGCAGCTCGAAGATAGCCGTGGGAGTCGACCTCAACTGCACACATCACCGCGGCGCGCGCTCCGGCCTGGTCACCGGCGTCGCCACGCCGCTGCACCGCGGGCGGTCCACGGCGACGTACGAGATCGCGATCAGCGACGAGGACGGACGGCGGGTGTGCAGCGCGCGGCTCACCTGCCTGCTGCGCGATGTGACCGCCCCGGACGAGGCCCACCTGCGCACCACCGGGTGACATCGGGACCGAACCGTCACGACCTGTCCGACTGTTCCGATCTCCCCTGAATGCAGGCCTTTCCCTTCTCGACGTAACGCTGTGTAACACGCGCGCAATACAACACCCTTGCCTCATCGTCAGCGGCACCCACTTTCACGACCCTTCCGAGCCCCTCCACGGCGCCCGCGACCCGCACCGGCTCAGTTGCCCCAAGGGGCAACCGGAAGTGCAGGTTCTCAAAATGCGGACCGAGGAGAAACTCCACCAAACCGGCCCAGAGCCCCCTTCGGCGATCTCCGCCCTCCACCCCGTCATAACAAGAAAGTCACAAGCCAGCGCACGACGATGCTCCTGCCTGCAAACCGGGCTTAGAGTCACGGCCAGTCACCGCTCCATCGGGAGTTCGGTACCAGCGCGGCACCAGCCGCCCCCACCGAGGTGGCAGTGCCTGCGGAAAGGACTGATTGTGCGACGTTCCATGGTGATACTTACCTCCGTCCTCGCGACTGGAGCTCTGACGCTCACCGCCTGCGGCTCCCGTGACGAAAGCGGCGACAGTGGCGACAACGGGGACGGAAAGACCCTGACCATCGGGGTCGACGCCCCCCTGTCCGGTGAGAACTCCACCACCGGCCTCGGCATCCAGTACGGCTCCCAGATCGCCGTCGACGACGCCAACAAGAACAAGCTCGTCCCCGGCGTGACCTTCAAGCTGAAGGCCTACGACGACAAGGCACTGCCCGCCACCGGCCAGCAGAACGCCACGTCCATCACCGGCGACAAGACCGCCGTCGGCTCCGTCGGCCCGCTGAACTCCGGCGTCGCCCAGTCGATGCAGCAGGTCTTCGCCTCGGCCAACATGGTCCAGATCTCGCCCTCGAACACCAACCCCGAACTGACCCAGGGCAAGAACTGGCAGACGGACAAGAAGCGGCCGTACAAGACCTACTTCCGCACCGCCACCACCGACGAACTGCAGGGCACCTTCGCCGCCCAGTACGCCTACAACGACCTCAAGAAGAAGAAGGTCTTCGTAGTCGACGACAAGCAGACCTACGGTGCCGGCCTCGCGAAGATCTTCGGCGAGCAGTTCAAGAAGCTCGGCGGCCAGGTCGTCCAGACCGACCACGTCAACACCGGCGACAAGGACTTCGGCTCCCTCGTCACCAAGATCAAGAACTCCGGTGCCGACCTGCTCTACTACGGCGGCCAGTACGACGAGTCCTCGCTGATCACCAAGCAGCTCAAGGGCGCAGGCGTCAAGATCCCGCTCTTCGGCGGCGACGGCATGTACGCCTCCACCTACATCGAGACCGCCGGCGCATCCGCCGAAGGCGACCTCGCCACCGCCATCGGCGTCCCCGCCGACACCCTCCCCGCCGCCAAGACCTTCATCGAGACCTACAAGTCCAAGGGCTACAAGGGTGACTACGGCGCCTACGGCGCCTACGCCTACGACGCCACCACCGCCATCATCAAGGCCGTGAAGGCCGCCGTCGACGCCAACAACGGCGAAGTGCCCTCCGACATCAACGCCCTGCGCTCCTCGGTCGTCGACGAGGTCCAGAAGTCCGACTTCGAAGGCATCAGCGGCAAGGTCTCCTTCGACCAGTACGGCGACACCAACAACAAGCAGCTGACGGTTTACCAGGTTGAAAAGGGCGTCTGGAAGGCTGTCCACACCGGCACCCCCGAACTCGGCTAGCCCAAGCCTCCAGCACCTCACACGGGCCGCGCGGAAGGAGGAACCCGACCGCGCGGCCCGTTTCCACATCCCCACCCCAGCACGCGATCAGCGCGCATCTGACCCCTGCACGCCACCAGTGCACACGACCACCAGCGACATGGAGGCCACGCGGTGAACACCCTGCCGCAGCAGCTGG